>NZ_VWPE01000041.1:0-2049 GCF_009829635.1 Actinomyces sp. zg328 | reverse complement strand
GGCGGCCTGGCCCGCCGGGGCGCTCTGGGCGCCCGCGGCAGTGGCCGGAGTGCTGGCGGCCAGGCTGGGCTCGGTGGCGCCGTCGGATCCCCGCGCCCCGCCGGTGGCAGGCGCGGCATCGGGCTTGCCGGCCCCGGCCTTCCCGCGGCGCCCGGACAGCGCGTGGAGGATCATGGGCACCACGGAGACGAAGACGATGACGAGGATCATCGCGTCGATGTTCTTCTGGATCCACTCGATGGAGCCCAGGAAGTAGCCGAGCCACGTGATCCCGAAGGCCCACAGGGTGGCGCCGATGACGTTGAAGGTGACGAAGTGCCGGTAGTGCATCCGCCCGACGCCGGCCATCACCGGGGTGAAGGTGCGCACGATCGGCACGAACTGCGCCAGCGTGACGGCCTTGCCCCCATGGCGCTCAAAGAAGTCGCTCGTGCGCTCCACGTATTCCTGCTTGAAGAGGCGGGAGTTCGGGCGGTTGAAGATCCTCGGGCCGGCCTTGCGCCCGATGAGGTAGCCGGTCTGGTTGCCGGTGATGGCCGCCAGCCACATCAGCGGGGCGGCCACCCAGATATGCGCGCCCACATCGCCGGTGGCCACGAAAAGCCCGAGGGTGAACAGGAGGGAGTCACCGGGCAGGAAGAAGCCGACGAGCAGGCCCGTCTCGGCGAAGATGACGAGCATGACGCCGACGATCGCCCAAGGGCCGAACCAGGAGACGATCTGGGTGATTATCTCCCCGGCGTCGAGCCATTTGGGGCCGAGGGCGGGCATCGGGGCCGCGGGGACGACGGCGTTGAGCGCGGCGAGAGCCGTGAGGGAAGCAGTCACTCGGCAAGGCTAGGGAGAGGAGAGCCGTGCTGGCCGTGAGTCTTCCCTCATCCCCGATGTGGTATCCGGCACGATCCGGCTCGAAGCGCCTGCGCCCTCGTGGACCGCGCGGCTCCTGGAGTCACTCCGCCGAGTCGGAGGGGACCGCGCGCTCGGAGGCGCCGTCGTGCCCCCCGCTGGAGCCGGTGAAGACGATGTAGTGGTAGAAGAGGAATCGGAAGGCGGTGCCCAGTCCGAATCCGACGACGTAGGCGGCGATGTTGTCCGCGAGCGGCCCGGTCAGTCCCAGGGCATGATGAGTGAACAGCAGGCAGAACTGGGTGATGACCAGGCCGCCGATGTTCGCCAGGGCGAAGAGGAGCCCCTCGTGCAAGGCGTTCTCCCTCGTGCGGCCCCGGTAGGTCCAGTAGCGGTTCGCCACCCAGGAGAAGATCGTGGCGACCGTGGCGCTCAGGACGTTCGCGGAGTTCGGGTGGCCCGACAGGAAGCCGGTGGGACCGTGCTGGACGAGGTTGAACAGGCCGGAGTCGATCACGTAGGCGAGCGCGCCGACGACCCCGAACTGAAGGAACTCATGAACCCAGGCGCGGATCCGGCTGGAGAGGCTCATCGGCTCGGCCGTGGCGGTCGATGCCGCGCTGTCGTTCACGAGGAGATGTTAAGCCACCGATCAGGGCACCCAGGTGATTGCGGATGATAGGTCCCACACCCAGCTGATCCAGAAGGCCTGGGCCATCACCCCCGCCACCGCCAGCGCCCACCGGCCCCGGCGCCCCACGCTCGCGGCGGCCGCCCAGGCCAGCGGGGCCAGGGGGAGCAGGATGCGCAGCAGCGACGTCGTCGGGTCGAAGAACGCCAAGAGGTAGAGCGCGTAGGCGACGCACCAGAACCAGGCGGCGGGGCCGAGCGAGCGCGACGCCCTCGAGGCCAGGCCCAGGGCCGCCAGGGCGAGGGCGCAGGCGACCAGCAGCCAGCCCAGGTGCTCACCGACCCACCACTGGCCGCGATCCAGCCACGGCAGGAAGGGCACCAGCCCGCCCCCGCGCCACGAGGTCTCCGTGGCGGTGTAGGCGTCCATGCGCCCGGTCGCCACCCACGCCGCCACCGGCCAGACGAGCGCGCTCACGAGCGCCAGTGCGGTCAGGGCCGCCAGCCCCGCGCGCCCACGGCCGCCCAGCCGGGCCCAGGTCGGCCCCAGGCGCCGCGCCCACGCGCGGGCTC
>NZ_VWPE01000003.1:0-263424 GCF_009829635.1 Actinomyces sp. zg328 | reverse complement strand
TCGGGGGGCCGCCGGAGGCGATCAACGTGGTGCCCATGCACAGGGATGTCAACCTGTCGGTCAAGGGCGTCGACACGTTCTATAAGTTCGAGAAGAAGGTCCGCGATGATCCGGGCAATTACAGGGACATACGTGTCGAGGTGCGCTACGCCGACCCTGATATCACCTCGCCCACTGGTTCCCTGGAGGGCCTGGACCCCGCGTCCCGAGTGCCAGAAGAATTCGATGTCTTCTGGACCGACAGAAGAGGAATCGGCAACAGTGAAGTTTATCCGAATGAGGCGCTTCCTGATGGTGGTTCACGATGAAGACCCGCAGAGAGAAGAGGTGGTGCGCCCGTGGTGAGGTGCGATGATTTTGAGAGCGTTGAGGCTGCGATCCGTGAGTGGGTCCAGCAGGTGCCGGGGTTCGAGTTGTTCGAGTGCGACATGCTCGGGATCGGCCGTGTAGTTAGAGTTAATATTTGGTTGACGGTGGATGGCGAGAGGAGGTCTGTCAGGCCTCCGCTCGGTTTAGGTGGTGGGCTTGGGAGGCTGCGTGATTGGCAGGCTTTGCCTGGTCGTGGGGCGTGGACGTGCGGTCATTTCTGGATGGTGGCTGGTGAGTGGGTGCTGCGCGGTGAGGTGGACTGGATGAGGGAGCCGGACTTCGATGATGGCCATGGCCCTGAGCGCCCGGGGCCGCATTCGTGCTATGTGGAGTTGGGGCGTCATCCGCGTGATCCGGAGTTCATCCCGGAGTGGATGGCCGCGGGGGCGGCTCAGTGGGAGAAGCGTGAGGCCGCCCTGGCGCGGCGCAGGGAGCGGGACCGGGCCCGCCGAGCCGCCAAGAAAGCAGAGAAGGCCGCCCAGCAGGCTCAGCAGGCCCAGCAGGCCGACCAGTCAGGGGTCGCGGTTCCCGAGCAGGCGCCGCCGGAATGACCCCAACGCCCCCCCCCGGGGGCGTGCCCGCACTCCCGGGCTCGGCCATGCTCCCGTCGCTTGGCGGCAGTCAGGTGCCCTCTGCTGGCCACGATGGCCGCGACCAGCAGAGGGCGCCCTATGATTTGGGTGGTGAGGGCTTCAATGGCGGGCACCTGGCCGCTCATGAGTTCGGGGGGCCGCCGGAGGCGATCAACGTGGTGCCCATGCACAGGGACGTCAACCTTCCAGTCAAGAACACCGACACGTTCTACGCCTTCGAGCAGAAGGTCCGCGATGATCCGGGCAATTACAGGGACATACGCGTCGAGGTGCGCTACGCTGATCCTGATATCACCTCGCCCACTGGCTCCCTGGAGGGCCTGGACCCCGCGTCCCGAGTACCAAAAGAATTCGGTGTCAGATGGAGAGATTTCGCCAATATGCCGAAGAGAAAATCCTATCCAAATGAGCCACTCAAAGGCGGGTGAACTCAAATAAAGACGCTTAGGAGGCAAAATGGCAAGTGTTCGATATGATGATTTCGAGGGCCTTGAGGTCGCCGTGCGCGAATGGGCTCAGGCGATACCCGGGTTTGAGCGCTTTGAGTGTGAAATGGTTGGGATCGGGCGCATGGTAGATATCGTGGATTGGCTGACGGTCAACGGAACAAAAGAGGCGATTTGGACCCCTTCCGATATAGGTTACGGGTTTGGGAGGCTGCGTGATTGGCAGGCTTTGCCTGGTCGTGGGGCGTGGACGTGCGGTCGTTTCTGGATGGTGGCTGGTGAGTGGGTGCTGCGCAGCGAGTTGGACTGGATGAAGGAGCCGGTCTTCGATGACGGGCAGGGTCCTGAGCGGCCGAAGCCGCATTCGTGCTATGTGGAATTGGGGCGTCATCCGCGTGATCCGGAGTTCATCCCGGAGTGGATGGCCGCCGGTGCCGCTCAGTGGGAGAAGCGCCAGGCCGCCCTGGCCCGGCGCAGGGAGCGAGACCGAGCCCGCCGAGCCGCCAAGAAAGCAGAGCAAGCAGAGAAGGCCGCCCAGCAGGCCCAGCAGGCCGACCAGTCAGGGGCCGCGGCCCCCGAGCAGGCGCCGCCGGCATAACCCCACACCCCCCGGGGGCGTGCCCGCACTCCCAGACGCGGCCACGCCCCTCCGCCGCTTGGCGGCAGCCAGGTGCCCTCTGCTGGCCACGATGGCCGCGACCAGCAGAGGGCGCCCTATGATTTGGGCGGATGTCTACGCGGGTACCTGGCTGGTTATGAGTTCGGGGGCCCGCCGGAGGCGATCAACGTGGCGTCCATGCACAGGGACGTCAACCTTCCGGTCAAGAACACCGACACGTTCTACGCCTTCGAGCAGGATGTGAGGAAGAATCCGCATGAGTACAGGGACATACGCGTCGAGGTGCACTACGCCAACCCCGGCGCCGCCTCGCCCACTGGTTCCTTGGAGGGCCTGCCCCCTGAATCCCGAGTACCAGAGAAGTTCTATGTTTCCTGGACTAATTCTGAGAACTTGCCCGATAGACACGTTTTCCCAAACAAGGCGGTTCGTGATGGTGGTTCACGATGAAGATCTGTGGAGAGGAGAGGTGGTGTGCCCGTGGTGAGGTGCGATGATTTTGAGAGCGTTGAGGCCGCGATCCGTGAGTGGGTCCAGCAGGTGCCAGGGTTCGAACGCTTCGACACAGAAATGGTCGGGATCGGCCGCGTCATTCGCGGCAAGGACTGGCTCACGGTCGATGGTGACAAAAAACGCATCAGGCTTCCGATCGGTATCGGGCCCGGTCTTGGGGGGCTGCGTGATTGGCAGGCTTTGCCTGGTCGTGGGGCGTGGACGTGCGCTCATTTCTGGATGGTGGCCGGTGAGTGGGTGCTGCGCGGTGAGGCGGACTGGATGAGGGAGCCGGACCTCGGCGACGGCCATGGCCCTGAGCGCCCGGCGCCGCATTCGTGCTATGTGGAGTTGGGGCTCTACCCGCGTGATCCGGAGTTCATCCCGGAGTGGATGGCCGCCGGGGCGGCTCAGTGGGAGAAGCGAGAGGCAGCCCTGGCCCGGCGCAGGGAGCGGGACCGGGCCCGCCGGGCCGCCAAGAAAGCAGAGAAGGCTGCCCAGCAGGCCCAGCAGGCCCAGCAGGCCCAGCAGGCCGACCAGTCAGGGGCCGCGGCCCCCGAGCGGGCGCCGTCAAACCCCATGACTCGGGAATGAGCCGCGTGGTCGTGGAATGAGGCGGTGTGGGGGGCGAACTCTATCCGCTCGGCCCCCACACCGCCTCCAAGTCCCCGAGGAATCCGAAAGATCCGCAGTACCGGCTGTCAAACGGCTCGCATGCCGTCGTGGTGCTCCGGGGCGTGCCTCCCGGGCACAGGGGTGGGCGGCGCCTCAGCCGCCGATCTCCTGGACCGCGGCGGCGGCCGCCTTCAACGCCGCGGACGCGGTGTCGTCATTGGACTGCATTGCCGAGCGCAGCGTCGTGATGATCGTCTTCACCTCGGATGCCGCGGTCTTCCAATTCTGCTCCTTCGCGTGATACTCCTCCGACACCCCATCGGCCTGGTACTGCGCCATCGCAGCCCTCACGTCGGCATCGCGCTGATCGATCAACGACTCCAGTCGGGACGCCACCGACTCAAAATTCGACTGAGCCTCACTGGACGCTCCCATGTCAAAAGACCGCTGCTCAACATTGTTCGCCATCTCAAACTCCTCCAGTGCTCGACGATCGACTCAGGCCCTCGGCCCGAACGTCGCCCCATCAAAATTCGCTCCCGACTCGGCCTGCCTGGTTGACTCGACCATATCGGCCACGCCCTTCGTGAATGCCGAGTCCATCCCCTTGATGCCGCCCAGTACCGACGCCAGCGCTCCGTTCAGATCGTTGGCCACCTGGTCCGTCCGCCCCTTGAACGAGTCGAACGCCGCTCGGGCGGCCCCATTGAACCGCCCTTCCAGCGGCTCAGCCGCCGCCACCAATTTCTTGACCAGACTTCCCAGGTCGTCGTGAGACGTCGACGTCTTCTTCGTCAACTCCGACAGCGCTGACTCGGCCATATCGAACTTCATACCAAGGACCTCCATCCTCCGGGACTCGAAGCGCTCAGGGCCAGTGGGCAGCCCGCCCGCCAACCAGATCACAAAACCGCAACACACAACGGCAACCGCACCTTAGCAGACCCTGCCACCAGGCACGCGGCTCCACCACCGCGCGCCCCACCCCATGGCATCCCACTCATCCCACCGCGAACCCCGACGCCCCCCATGCCCAACCCCCGCCGGGACAATCCCCACACCAACGTGGGACAACGGATATGCCACACACCCACCCCCATCGCTACAGTGACGACAGCCCTGCCACCGGCCCGCCACCCCAGGAAGGACCCCCATGACACCCCAAACCGAGGCACGCACCCACCCCGCCTCGGACAGCCGACCATGGGTTCCCGCCGACCTCGTTGCCGTGCTCGCCGCCGACGTCATCGACGTCGTCCTCGTCATCGTCCCACTGGCGGTGGGTCTCGCCCTGCCAGGGCCAGCCTGGTTCCGACTTGTCCTCATCATCATGTGTCCCCTCGCCCTTCTTCACCTCCTCGACCACCACGGTCGGCACGGGAGGTGGGCAGGAGGGGCGCTTCTCGGGCTCCGCACGGTCGACGAGGAAGCCGGGCTCCCCACGGGAACGCCACGCGGTCTCATCGCGCAGGCGGCGCTGGGGCAAGCCGTCGGGGCAACGACCATTGACACGCGCCGCGGCCCCGATCCAACTCGCGGCCCCCTCGGCGAAGCGCCCAGGATCGAGGCCCCAGCCCCTAGGCGCCCCCGACGCTCCTCTGGCCGGGATCAGGTCAGCCTCAAACCGGGACGCTCCTCGGGCGCTGGGCCCGCGCTCGATGAAAGACGCCACCTGCCCGCATCCCCTCAGCGCGAGATGGCCCCATCTCCGTTCAGGAGCCCCCGATCCGAGGCCCAGCCCTATGCGCCCTCCGCCACCCAGGTCGTGCCCCAGGAGGCCGCATGGGCCACGCCGCCACCCAGGCCACCGCGTCCCTCTGACGTCCCGCCCCCACCGCCCCCGCATCCCAGCCTTCCCTCGGCGGCGCCCATCCCGTCGCCGCGGTACGCGCTCCGTCTGCGCTCCGCCCACGGGTGGACATGGCTCCTGTCCTCGCCCACGATCATCGGTGGGGCGACGCGGCAGATCCCAGCGCTCGCCCCGCACGGAACCGTGGACATCCCAGGAACGGGATCTGCTCTTTCCGACAACCACGCGCATCTTGAGCTCCTTGACGGCTCTCTCTACCTGGCCGATCTTGGCTCGGCCAGCGGCACCCGGATCATCGGTCTCGACGGCGCCATCCAGCAATGCGCCCCCTCGACGCGATACCGTGTCCCCCTTCCCTGCACGATCGAGTTGGGCGCGGTGAGGCTGTCCGCCGAACTGGAGAGGCTCCCCGCATGATCCGAGCCACGCGCGCGGCACTCACAGGAGGTGAGCGGCATGCCACGTGACAACGACTCCGCCATCCTGGAATCCGCGAAGGTCCACCATGCCCGGCTGCGGATCGCCTTGCTGCGCGGGCGATCCTCAATGACGGTCCGACGCACGGTCCCCGCGATGATCGGCTCGCTGGTGGTCGCCGCGCTCATCAGCGCCGGCTGCGTCGGCTACGGCTATCTCTCCACGCACCTGGACTCGATCCGCCCCCCATCCGGGACGCGTGGCGCTCCCACGAGCGAGGCGACCCCGTACACGACCCCGAAGCCCGCGCAGGCCACTGCCACCCGGAACACTGCCCCGGACGCTGTTTCAGACCCAGACTCCTCGAACAGGTGAGCGACCAGTGATGCCCTACACCCGACTGACCCTCGTCACCGAGCGCTCTCGCGCGGAGGCTGTCCTGCCGTCGGACGAGCCGATGGGCATCCAGATGCCCATGCTCATGGATCTGCTCGGGCTGACCGTCGGGAACCACATCCCCTCCGTCAGCCTCGTCAGACCCGATGGCGCACTGGTCGATCTCGAACTCGACCTCGCCGCGCAATCCGTTTTCGACGGCGAGATCATCAGAGTCGTCGCCGATGACCAGGCCCCCGCGCCCATGCAGGTCGCCGACATCTCGAACGGGCTGGCCGAGGCCACCGACACTCACCCGGATCGATGGTCCGAGCGCGACCGCATGCGCTTGGTCGGCTCGGTCACCGCGATCGCCCTCGCGTCAGCGATTTGGCCATGGGCCTTCGACACCGCCAGTGCCTCCTCGGCCTGGGTCGCCCTCGTGCCGGGCGCCCTGGCCATGGCCGCCGAGTCAATCGTCGCGGCCGCGTCCAACAGACACCGCGCCGTCGTCGGCACCCTGGGAGGACTCCTCGCTTGCGGCCTCCTCCTGCCGGGTGCCTGGGCGGCTCATGCCGCTGGCGCCACCATCGCCTCGGTCGTCGTCCTCCTCGTGTGCGCGGGCGCGCACTGCCTGGGCCAGCATCGCATCGGCTGGGCGTCCGGGACGCTCCTCGGGCTCGGGCTCGTCGGAATATGGGCCGCCCTCGACAGGGTCGCGGCATCCAGCGAGATCGCCCACGGCGCCATGGGACTGATATGCCTCATCGTCCTGGGAGTCCTGCCATGGTCGGCACTGACGTCCTCGGGGATCTCCCGCCTCGATGACGATGCCATGGCCGGCCGCCTGACCGACCGCCATCGCCTCCACCGGAGCATCAGGCACGCCCACGACCACCTTCTCAGCGCGGTCCTCGTCACCGCGATCGGCCTGGGCGCGTCCGCCTCCGCCCTCGCCACGTACACCGACCCATGGGCGATCGCCCTGACCCTGTGCCTGAGCCTGACAGTGCTCCTGCGCTCGCGCGCCTTCCCCCTGACCGCCGAGGTAGCCGCCCTGTGGCTGGCCGCGCTGATGCCCGCGCTCGTCTTGTCCACGCGCATTCCTGAGATCTCCAGGCCATGGGCGATCGGCGCGGCCGCCATCCTCATCACGACCACCAGCCTGATGAATCCAGCAGCGCGTGATCGCATCCGCCTGAGGCGGATCGGGGACAGGGTCGAGACGCTGGCGACGGTTGCCACTTTTCCCCTGCTATGCGGACTGTCCGGCCTCTACTCGCATCTACTGGCGGCGCTCGCATGATGGCGCGGGCGCGGCGCACGGCAGGAGGACCTCTCGGGGCGCTGCGACGATGGGGCACGCTCATCAGTGGGGGAGCGGGCCATCGATCGCGCGCGATCGAGACATCGCAGGCCATTCGCAGGCCGCTGCCGCTCACAGGCCGCATCCTCGTCGTGCCCACGGCCCCGGGCGCTGGGGCGACGACCATCGCACTGCTGCTGTCCTCCCTAATAGCGCGGGAGAGGCGCCGCCCAGGCCTGATCATCAGCGCTTCGCCCGGCCCCCGCTCCGCCGCCGACCTCCTCCCATACTCCGCCAGCGCCGCGGAGATGCCCGCGGCGCGCGCTCCAAGGACAGTCGCCCAGGCCATCGAGGCCCTCGGGAACAGTCCCGACGGCCTCCTGTCCTGTCTTCGCCTGCCCGAGGGCTCGGCCAACCCCGATGCGCTCATGCGCTCCTGGACCCGCGCCCAGCATGACTACCTGCGCTTCTTCGACACAGCCGTCACCGAGACCGGCAACGCCGGCGCCCTCGGCCCCGCGCTTCTCGATCTCCATCGGCGCCATCACAGCACCATCCTCGTCTCCCCCGCCCAGCGCGCCAGTATGGATAGGGGGCGCGATCTGGCCGCTCGTCTGCTTGGTGAGGCCCGGGGCAAGCGCGGCGCGCTCCTGCACGTCGTCGTCGCCACCAGGCCCGGCTACCCCCTGGTGCCCGAGCCCGGGGCGGGGGAGAGCCTCGTGCCCTTCGACCATTCCCTCGCCGGGGGTGGCGTCTCAGCCTCGGCGCCCGGCCTCCTTGACCCACTGACCTCCCGCGTCATCGCCGACGTCGCCGCCACATCGATCAGCGGTTGCATCGCCGCCCTTTCGCGGCGCTCCCGCCGAGCGCTCGCGAGCGAGCGAGGCCTCGGCGGGAGCGACCAACTCCTGCCATCCATCGGGAAGGTATCCCCATGATCGAGGTCGTTCACAGGCCCGGGCGCGTTGTCGCCCCCGTTGAGCCACCGGAAGCGGCCCTCCTGCCGATCCCGCCCCAGTTGACCGATACTGGCGTGGGCCAGCCGTTCCCCTTCCAGATGCTTCTGCCCCTGGCCGGTGCGGGCTCATCCATGCTCATGATGACCGTCATGCGGGGAAACCCGATCTTCGCGATGCTCGGCGCTGTGGTCATGGTCGTCACCATGCTCGGGATGGGGGCGATGATGATCTCCCGCCGCTCCGGGCAGGGGCGGCAGCGTCGAGAGCGCAGGGATCACTACCTTGACGAGCTCTCCTCCACTGACAGCCAGGCCGCCGCGCGATCGGCGCAGTACCGCGAGGACCTCTTCCAGACCCAGCCCGATCCCTCAGCGCTGGTCATCATGGCGCGAGCCCCGGAAAGGCGCTGGGAGCGGCGCTTGTCGGACGGTGACTTCCTCCACCTGCGCCTGGGCATCGCCGACCTGCCCGTCCCCATGGTGCGTATCCCCGGTGGCGGGGCACCTCCTCAGATCGATCCGCTGCTCATGACCGAGGCGCAGGCCGTGCTGCGCCGCCACAGCGTGCAACGCGGCCTGCCGGCAGCGCTTGACCTCGACTGCGCCGGTGACGTCTCGATCATCGGACCGAGGGACTCCACCGCGGCCATCGCCCGTGCCCTACTCGCACAGGCCGCTGTTCTGCACGCCCCCGAGGACCTGCTGGTCGCCCTCGCCCACGAGCCGGAGCGGGCCAGTGCCTGGGACTGCGCCGCACGACTGCCGCACCTGCGCGTGACCGGGGCCTTCGACGGCCCGATAGCCCTGCGCCGCGTCGCCCCGGACCACCAGGAACTCGAGCGCCTGCTACGGCCGGACATCGCCGCCGCGACGAAGGCAGTGGGATCGCGCGGATCGTGGATCCGTACCGGGTTCCACGGCCCTCGCCTCCTGGTGGTCTCCGAGCTCAACGGCCCGGCGCGGGCACTGAGCATCCCCGACCAATCGCTCACCCCCGGCGATATCGGCATCACCACCCTCCACCTCGTCGAGGACCGCCTCGACGAGCCCTCCTCGCCCTCCTGGCGCCTGACCGTCACCGACGACGGCGTCCTCGTGGAGGACCTGCGCGCCCAACAGCGGTCCAGCGCTCCCATGGATCCGTCGGCCCCCGATACGGCCCAGCCCTTCCTCTGCGAGCCCGACGCCGTCGGCCCGGCCCTCATGGAAGGACTCGCGCGCGCCCTCGCGCCGCACTCGCTGGGAGCGGCGGCCCACCGCCACGAGTCAGAGGCCGCCACCACGTCGCTCAGCGACCTCCTCGGCGTGGCGGACCCCCGGCACGTCGACACTCACGCGTCGTGGGCCAAGCGCCCGCTACGGGACTTCCTGCGCGTGCCCATCGGCTCCGACGACGACGGCAAGCTCGTGCTCCTCGACATCAAGGAGTCCGCCCAACTGGGCGTTGGCCCTCACGGCCTGTGCATCGGCGCCACCGGCTCGGGGAAGTCCGAGCTCCTGCGCACGCTTATCGCAGTCCTGGCCACCACGCACTCACCTGACGACCTCTCGATGATCCTCGTGGACTACAAGGGCGGCGCGGCCTTCGCCCCGTTCGCCACCATGCCGCACGTCGTCGGGCTCATGGACAACCTGGCTGATGATGCCGGCCTGACCGAGAGGGCCCGCTCCTCGATCGCCGGTGAGGTGCTCCGCCGCCAGGAGCAGCTGCGCGACGCCGGCAACTCCCCCGACATCGGCCACTACCGCCATCTGCGCGAGTCGAACCAGGGCATGGCCCCCATGCCGCACCTCTTCGTCATCATCGACGAGTTCGGCGAACTCTTGACCGCTAACCCGGACTTCATCGACCTCCTCCTGACGATCGGGCGCATCGGCCGGTCGATCGGCGTCCACCTCCTGCTCGCCAGCCAGCGGATCGAGGCGGGAAAGCTCCGCGGACTGGACACTTACCTGTCCTATCGGCTCTGCCTGCGCACCTTCACCGAGTCGGAGTCCGCCACCGTGATCGGCAACGGCGACGCCTTCCACCTCCCCTCGGCTCCCGGCTACGGCTACCTCAAGGTGGACACCTCCATCTATACCCGCTTCCGCTCCGGCTTCGTCTCCGGCCCGCTCGACGAGCTCGACGATGTCCCAGAGCCGGAGGAGATCACCGAGCGCCGCCCGCTCCTCCTCCCGGTGTACAACGAGCTGGAGGCAGGCAGCGAGGGCGAGGCCGGCGCGGATATCGGCGAGCCCCTCCCGGAGACCCGCACCATTCGCGCCACTGTGGTGGACTCGATCGTCAACCAGCTCTCCCAGGCCGCGCCGGCCAACACACCGGTCTGGCTCGAACCACTGCCTCGTCAGCTCTCCCTGACCGGCATGTACGGAGGCGAGCTCAGCCGCAGGCCGGGGCAGCCGCCCCGCGCCCCCGACGGGCTGTGGGATCCTCCGGGCCTGACCGTGCCCATCGGCCTCGTCGACGACCCCGCCCACCAGCGCCAGGACATCTGGGACCTCGACCTGACCGTCGGCGGCGGACACATCGCCCTCATGGGCGCGCCCCAGAGCGGCCGAACGACCTTCCTCATGACTCTGGCGACGTCGGCAGCGCTCGCGCTGCCGCCCTCGCGCCTTTCCTTCTACGGCATCGACGCCACAGGCGGCGGGCTGAGCCGCCTGAGCCACCTGCCCAACGTCGGGGGCATCGCCACCCGCGGTGATCGTGAGCGGATGCGACGCGTGCTCGACGAGATCGTCGCCATGCTCGACCAACGCGAGCGGATCATCGCGGCCAACCGCATCGACTCCCTGGAGATGATGCGGTTGGAGCACCGGCAGGGGCGGGTCGACGGCCTGGCCAGCGCCGACGTCGTCCTGCTCATTGATGGTATCGGCCTCATCCGCGCCGACTTCCCCGAGTTGGAGGACGGCATCGACGAGCTGATAAGGCGCGGCGGAGGCCTAGGAGTCCACATCGTGACCACCCTCGCCCGCGCCAATGATCTCAAGATGGCTCAGCAGCCGCTCTTCGGCACCCGACTCGAACTGCGGCTCAACGACCCCGCTGACTCCCTCATCGCGCGCAAACTCTCCCAGACCCTCGCCCCCGATGCCCCCGGCAGAGTGCTGCGCCCCGACAAGCTCTTCGGCCACCTGGCCCTGCCCATCGAGCGCATCGAGGAGGACCGGGGCGTCGGTGCTGCTCTTGACGGGCTCGCCGAGGAGATGAACGCCTCCTGGACCGGCTCCCGTCCCATGGCGGTGCGCCAGCTCCCGGACGTCATCGACCCCGCCACCCTGCCCGACGACGTCGAGTGCCCCGACCAGGTCCCCTTGGGGATCTTCCAGGACACTATGTCCCCCCTGCAATTGGACCTGGGCGGCGCGGACCCCCACCTGCTCGTGTTCGGCGATGCCCGCTGCGGGAAGTCCACTGTTCTGCGCGGCATCGTCGAGGGGCTCGTGGCACGCTCAACCCCCGAAGAGCTCGTGTTGGGCGTCTACGATGTGCGACGCGACGTCGCCCGAGCCTGCCCGGAGCCCTACCTCGGGGGCCATGCGACCTCGTCGACCACCGCGGGCGGCCTCTCCGCTGCCATCGCCACCGAGCTCGACCGCCGCGCCGCCCTGATAGCTGAGGGCAAGGAGGCCGATGGGCCGCGCATCGTCCTCGTCATCGATGACTACGACATCCTCTCCTCCGGAGGGACCAACATCCTGTCACCCATCGTCCCCCACCTGCCCTCGGCCAGGGACCTGCGGCTCAACGTCATTGTCGCCCGTCCCACCGCTGGCGCCTCGCACGCCATGTACGATCCCGTCCTCCTGGCGCTGCGGGACAATGGCGGAACCGGATTCCTCATGGATGGCGACCGCCTTGAGGGCGTCCTCCTGGGAGGCGTCCGTCCGGCTCGCATGCCCCCCGGCCGGGGGAACTGGGTCCAGCGCGGCAGGCGCCCGCGTATCGCGCAGGCCGCCTATTTCGCGCCGGAGGCCTGACAATGCCAGACCGCGGCTTCGCCGGGGGCGCACTGGATCCCCGACCGGCGATGGTGTCGCTGCGCGATTGCCGATACCGTAGACGACTATCAGCGCTGAACTCACGACACCCAAGAATGGAGACCGAAGATGGGGATGGACATGATGGGCGGAATGGGGCCCATGGGCGGTGGCCTTGAGGCCCAGTCGCGGGCCATCGGCAGCCTCCAGGGAAGCCTCGCCGCGTACATGGAGCAGGTCGGCGCCACCGCGGCCGGTATCGAGATCGAGACCGTCGGCCTTCGCGCGTCCGTCCAGACCACCGCCATCATCAACGGGGCCCAGCAGGCTAACGTCATCCCCGGCGAGATCGTCCAAGAGGCGGTGCAGCTGCGCGTGGCCATGGCCCACCCCCGCGGCGGAACATGGACCTGGGCGCACCTGACCATGACCGCTCCGGACTACCGCCTGAAGGTCAATGTCGACTACGACCGCAAGCCAGATCTCGACCCGCCCGTGAGCGCCAAGGATTGCGCCGACGAGCTCTCCCACTTCCCCCGGGACCCCGGCACCACCCCCGATTGGATGCGCCCGGCGCGGTGACTGACGGCGCGGCGTCACCGGTGCCCGGCGCGGCGTCAAGGCCCAGGCCTCCCCGACGCGCGTGCCGGGGAGGGCCGGTAGTTTCGGCTGCGTCGGACTACCTGCCGGGCCGAGCACGAGATGGCGAAGCGCGATAACGCGGAGGAAGCATGAACACGATCCCCCTTGCGAGCCACAACCTGTCGAGCGTGGGCCTGACCTGGGAGTCGATCCTGGCCACGGTCGTCTACGCCCTTCTCGGCGTCGTCCTGCTCATGGCCTTCACCTGGGCCGTCAACAAGGCCTTCGGGCTCAACCTACGCCGCGAGCTCCTCGAGGACCAGAATGTCGGTCTCGGCGTCGCCCTCGCCGGCACGGCCATCGCCGTCGCCATCATCGTCTCGGCGACCATCACCGGCTGAGCAGCCGCCTCAAGCGCCTCGACGACGGCGCCCGCCACCCCATCCACGGGGCGGCGGGCGCCGTCGGCTTGCTTCTCGCGGTTCACCGCGGGGCGACCAGCGCGGGACCCTACTTCCTGGGAGCGGTGACCCGCCCCGGCCGCAGGCGGCCCGAGCGGTCCTGGGAGCCGGAGGAGCCTGACCTGCCTCGGCTCGACTGGCTCTCCTGCGCGAACTGACGAAGGCCCCACTGGGGGCGGGCGCCGTCGGCCTGGGACCAGGAGGAGGCGGATCCGGCTCCTGCGGCCGCCCCCGCTCGTCTTGCGGAGGCCTGCCCACGGGCGCCGGGCTGGCCCGGGCCGCGCCTGGCCGGGGCGGAGGGCTCATCGGCTCCGGTCGCCGGGGTGGAGGCGGCGGGCGCGGAGGCCGCCGTGGCCGAGGACACTGACACGGTCATGGACGAGGGGGAGGAAGCTGACAGCCTCACCGTGGGGGTGGAGGTCGCCGATCCTTGCGTCGTGCGCCCCGGGGCGTGGACGGGGCGCCGCGAGGAGGCTCCCGGTGCCGACGGCGTCGGCGAGGACGCGCGGTCGGGAATCCTCGCCTCAGTGGGCGGGATCTGGGCGGTGCTGCGGTGCGACGAGGTGCTGGCCGCCTTGTGGGAGGGGGCCGCGGCGGAGGGGGCGCTGCCGGCTGATCCGCGCCCGTGCGTCCCGTGGTCGGTCGGCTTGGGCCGGTTGATGCGCTGCTGGTAGGCGGCGGGTTCGACTGCGATGGGCTGCTCGATCGGGGTGATCGGGCCGGTCTGCGCCCGCTGCGCCGACGAGGCGCTGGCCGCCGAGCGCCACGCGTGCGCCGTCGGCTCCTCACGCAGATCGTAGAGGGACAGGTCCTGGCCCGCATGGTGCAGCACCTCCGAGATCGGGGTGAGCATGGCCAGGCGGAAAGCGGGATCGGCCGTCCCCGTGCTCATCGAGGCCCAGGTCTCCTCCGGGCTCAAGGGCTCGCTGGCGGTGTCCAGGTCGCGGCGGATCGCCTGCACGAGGCACACCTGGAGGCGCGCGTAGGCCATGATCGCCGGCTCAGTCCACCGCGTGCGGGGCCGCTGGCCGCGGATGATCGAGAAGTTCCGCAGCGAGCGCAGGATCGCCTCCGAGCCCATGAGCACCGTCACCGAGCGCAACCGGCTCAGCGCCTCCTCGGCGGCGTCGGAGGTCCGCACGGGCCGGCCGGTTCCGATATGCGTGTTCTCGGAGGCGATCTCCCGCAGGAAGCCGCGGTAAGCATCCGCCTTCTCACTCATCAGCCGCTCGCTGGGGGCCGCGTGGTGCTGCTCGTCCGTGTCCGCTGCCCTGGCGGCGCCCAGCCGTCGCAACTGCTCTTCGATGCGGGACAGCACCTCCGGCGGCACGCCCCCACCCTGGCCTGACGATGCCGCGCGGGCGACGGCCTCCGACCTAGCCGCCTGGGCCTCCGATCGCGCCTGGGCCGCCACTTGGACGGAGCGCCACGTGAGGAAGCCGACGATGAGGATCAGGACGATCTGCAGGGCAGGCAGGACAACGGTGGCGAGCATGCTCACTATTGTTGCCTGATCGTGTCCTTTGGCGCAGCCGTTCGAGCAGGGACGGTTCTCACGCTGAGGTCTTCAAGGCCCTGCGCTCGCACGGAAAGTGGCGAGGTTTGAGGATTCCTTTTCCTGACGCCATGTCGCGCTATGGGTTTATGCAGGTCAGAGGCGTGGGGTGAAGGGCGGCTGCGCCCCAGAAGGATGCTGATGCCCGAGCAATCCTCAAACCGCGCCATTTTGAATCCGGAGGCGCCCGCTCAGCCCCGGATCAGCGGAAGGCAGGGGTGCGAGGGGCGGTCGAATGCGGCGGGGGCGGGTTTGGCGAGCCAGGCCTGGGCGGCGCGGATGCGGCGCCGAGCCGAGCCCATGAGGGGCTCGGGCAGCGAGTCCGGCGCAAACCAGCCGACCTCCGTCGACTCGTCATCGGCCACTCTCGCGGGCCCCGCCCCGGCCACGGGCCGCGCCACGAAGTCGATGTCCATGAAGACGCAGCGATCGCCGTTGGGGAAGGTTTTCGGAGCACTCGCCCCCACATGCGTCAGACCCAGCAACTCGATCGCCACCCCGGTCTCCTCCAGGCACTCGCGGACCGCCGCCGCGCCCGGCTGCTCGCCCGGCTCGGGAATCCCCGAGACCACAGACCACTGACCGTTGTCAGCGCGCCGCCCGAGCAGCAGCCGCCCGTGCCCGGCGACGACGACCACGCTGACTCCCGGCAGCCACAGTTGGTCGTGGCCGATTCTCTCGCGCAGGGCCAGGATGAATTCCGGTGTCGCCATGGGGCGAGTCTAAGAGTGGGAGGCGCCCTGCTCGCCAGCCCTTGCCGCGAGGCCGCGCCTGGGCGCGGTGACCCCCAGCACGACCAGGAACACCAGTGCGTCCACCACCGCCATGGTCGATGACGTCGCCAGGTCCCAGCGCAGCGCCACCCAGAAGCCGAGCAGCGCGGAGGCCGCCGCGATCCCCAGGCTCATCAGGATCGCCCCGAATAGGGAACGCGACACGAGCAGGGCGGTCGCCGGGGGGATCGTCATCAGCGCCACGACGAGGATCGCGCCCGCGGCATCGAAGGCGACGACGACAGTGATCGCCACCAGCGTCATCAGGCCCAGGTCGGTGCGCCGCACCGGCAGGCCCAGGGTCCGGGCCGACACGGGGTCGAAGGTGGAGATCTTGAGAGTGGGGTAGCACAGGGCGATATAGGCCGCTGTGATCGCGAAGACGGCGGCCAGGCGCCACATCATCCGCGGGCCCAGGTCGATGCTGCCATTGGCCACGAGGATGTGCTCGGGAGTCAGGGCCATGAGGTTGAGGTCCCCGGTCAGGACGGTGTCCTCGCTGATGTGCACCTGGGAGAGAGTGGTGGACAGCAGCAGCACGCCGATGGCGAAGAGGGCGGGGAAGATCAGGCCCTGGTCGGCGTCCCCGGTCACCAGCCCGGAGGCGCGCAGTCGCTCGGCGCCCAGCACCACGACCAGTCCCATGAGGGAGGCCGCCACCACCATGAGCGGGGATCGCGTGGAGCCGGAGATGATCGCGCCGACGACGATGCCGGGCAGCACGGCGTGGGACATGGCCTCCACGAGCATCGACTGGCGGCGCAGCACGAGGAGAGTGCCAGGAAGAGCGCAGGTGAGCGCCGTGGTGACGGCCAGGACGGCGACGGAGACGATGAAGGGCATCAGCGCGCCCCCGCCGGCATCGTCGGGGCGCTCGCGACCGGTCCCGGAGCCCCGACCGGGACGGCGGGGCTTGCCTCAGCGGGGCCGGCCTCAGCGGAGCCGGCCTCAGCGGGGCCGGGCCCTTCGATCCGATGGGCCTCGGCGGTGATCCGGGCCAGCAGCTCACGGCGCTGCGCGCGCAGGCGGGCCCGACGACGCAGGATCGAGCGCTCCGGCGCGCCCAGCAGGGAGGCGATGAGGAAGACCGACAGGACCAGGACAACCACCGGCCCGGTCGGCACGCGGCCGAGATTGACCGCCAGCACCGATCCGATCGCCCCGGAGGCCCCACCGATCAATCCGGACAGCCCCACCATCGACCACAGGTGGTGCGTCCACTGGCGCGCGGCCGCCGCCGGCATGATCGCGAAGGCCACCATGAGGATGAGCCCGACGGCCTTGATGCCGATGACGATCGCGACGGTGGCGGTGCCCAGCAGCAGCGGGGAGAGGAGCCGCGGGGAGAAGCCCATCGCCCGGCAGGCGATGGGGTCGAAGGTGAGCAGTGCCAGTTCCTTCCAGCACGCCGCCACCACGATGAGCGAGGCCGCGCCGAAGGCCACGATGGTGACCAGGTCCGCCCGGGTGAGGGTGGCGGCATTGCCGAACATGTAGGAGGTGATCCCGCCCCGCTCGGGCAGGGAGGAGTGGACGATGATCCGCATGAGCACGATCCCGCCGCCGTAGAACAGCGCCAGGCAGATCGTCATCGCGGCATCGAGCCCCACCG
This sequence comes from Actinomyces sp. zg328, assembly GCF_009829635.1. Taxonomy (NCBI): domain Bacteria; kingdom Bacillati; phylum Actinomycetota; class Actinomycetes; order Actinomycetales; family Actinomycetaceae; genus Actinomyces; species Actinomyces sp. zg328. The sequence goes on along the minus strand of NZ_VWPE01000003.1, from coordinate 246,454 downwards.
GCGAGCGCGCCGCGATCCAGTTGGCGAGCAGCACTGCGCAGGTGGAGGCGATGATCGAGCCGATGGTCAGCACGAGCATGGAGCGCCCCCCGATGCCCAGGACGGCGGTGGCGATGATGAAGGAGCCCGCCACGCCCAGGGTGGCGGCGTGCCCGATGATGTCGGAGACGAGAGACTGCTTGTGCAGGTACAGGAACGCGCCGAGGACCCCCGCGGTCAGGCCCACGATCGAGGTTCCCAGCAGCATCATGCGGAAGGTGTAGGAGGCCAGGAGCGCTCCGGGCCCGACGATGCCGGGAAGCAGCGCGCCGGCCTCGGCCAGGGGCGCCGTCGGCAGCGCGGTCAGGGCGAGGACGGCGCTCATCACTGCCGCCCTTCGCCCATGAGGGCCTCATCGGTCAGCCCGTAGGCGCGGTGCAGCGTGGTCTGGGTGAAGGCCTGCTCGAGGGGCCCCGCGGCCACGAGCAGGCCGTCGGACAGGAGGATCGCGTGGGTGCAGAAGCGCCTCACCGTCGACAGGTCGTGATGGACGACGACGATCGTGCGCCCCTCGTCCCGCAGTGAGCGCAGGACCCCCATGATGGCCTGCTCGGAGGCGACGTCGACTCCCGCGAAGGGCTCGTCCAGCAGGTAGAGGTCGGGCTCCTGGGCCAGGGTGCGGGCCATGAAGACGCGCTGCTTCTGGCCGCCGGAGAGCTGGGAGATCTGACGGTCCGCGAGCTCGGGGATGCCGACCCTCTCCAGGGCCTCCAGCGCCGTGGCCCGCTCGGAGGCCCCCGGGCGGCGCCACCAGCCGAGCCTGGCGTAAGTGCCCATGGTGACGACGTCGCGCACCGTGGTGGGGAAGTCCCAGTCGACCTCCGCGGTCTGGGGCATGTAGGCCACCTGGCTGCGGGACCGGGACAGCTCCTCGCCGAAGAAGCGTACGGAGCCGGCCAGGGAGGGGATGAGGCCCATGGCGGCCTTGAGGAGGGTGGATTTTCCCGCGCCGTTGGGGCCGAGCACGGCGGTGACGGCGCCAGCGGGGATCGTCAGGCTCACGTCCTTGACGACCGGGCGGGCGTGGTAGGCCACCGAGAGGTGCTCGACGGCGCAGGGAGGGTGCGGATCGTGCGTCACAGGCGTTCCTCGTCAGCGGGGCCCGCCACGGCGGCCCCGGCCTCGGGTGGGCGCTCAGGCGGCAGTGCCGGCCAGCGCGGAGGAGATGGTCTCGGCGTTGTAGGCGAATACCCCCAGGTAGGTGTCCACTGGGGCGGACTCGCCGAGGGAGTCGGCGTACAGGGGCTTGTCGGAGACCTCGACGCTCCCGCCCTTGGCGGCCACCGCCTCCTTGACGTGGGTGATCGCCTCGGGGTTCTTTAGGTTGTCCTGGAAGATGACTTTGATCTTCTTGTCGGCGATGAGGGTGGCGAGCTCCTCGATGTCGGTGGCGCTCAACTCGGACTCGGAGGAGACGAAGTCGGTGGCGTGGATCTCGATGCCGTAGGTCTTGCCGAGGTAGTTGAAGGCGTCGTGGCCGGTAATCAGGACGCGGTTCTCCGGGGGGATCGCGTCGAAGAGCTTCTTGGCGGCCTCCTTGGCCTCGTCGATCTTCTTGTTGTAGGCCTCGGCGTTGGCCTTGTAGGTCTCGGCGTTGGCCGAGTCGATCTCGGCGATCTTGCGCGCGCAGGCGGTCACCACGTGCTTCCAGTTGTCGGGGGAGTTCCACACGTGGGGGTCGTGGCCCTCGACGACGCCGTCCTCCTCCCAGGGCAGCAGCATGTCCTCGGGGATCGACTCGGCGGCGGGCACCTGCTTGGCGCCGAGCCCATCGAGCTGGTCCAGCATCTTGTGCTCCATGTCGTGGCTGGTCCACAGGACGACGTCGGCGCTCTCGATGGCCTGGGTGTCCTTGGTGGTCAGCTCCTGGGTGTGGGGGTCGCCCCCGGGGCCGACGAGCACGGTGATGGTGGCGTCGGGGGCGATGTTCCTGGCGGCGTCGCCCAGGTAGCCGGTGGTGGCCACGATGCTCAGGGACTTCCCCGCGCCGGAGCCGCCGTCCTTCTTCTTATCGGTGGCGCAGGCGGACAGGGTGCCCGCTGAGAGGGCGGCCAGGGAGATGATGGCGCTGCGGCGGGTGAGACGCATGGCTCCTCCGGGGAGATTAGGGGTGTGATAAGGCGTGCCTAATTACTTTAAAGAATGGTAAGCGTTAGTGGCAAGCCCGGTGGCGATCATTCTCACCGGCGCGTTGATGACCGGGCCTAGGGCTCAGCGCGGGCGGGACATCGCCACCGCGCGGGCCCTGTCCGCCCAGGCGCCGTCGAGGCCGGGGTGCGCCGCGTCCTCGCCGACCCACTCCAGGCCGGCGGCCCGCACGGCCCGCTCCAGGAGCCAGTCGGCCACGGCCGGGTTCTTCGGCAGCAGCGAGCCGTGCAGATAGGTGCCGATGACGTGGTGGGCCAGCGCCCCCTCGGTGCCGTCCTGGCCGTTGTTGCCATCGCCCGAGCGCACTCGGCCGAAAGGAGCCTGGCCGGGGGCCAGGGTGGTCAGGCCGGAGTGGTTCTCGTAGCCGACAATGTCGCCGAAGATCTCGCTGGTGGTGGTGATGTTGCCGATCAGGCGCCCGTGACCGGCGACGGTCTCGGCGTCGAACACGGAGATGCCGGGGATCTCGCTGCCCTGCGCGGTCAGGAAGCGGTGGCCGAAGAGCTGGTAGAGGCCGCAGATGACGAGCATGGGCACTCCGTCCGCGGCCCAGGCGCGCAACTCGGCCGAGCGCGCCTGGAGATCCGCGGTGATGCGCTCCTGGCCGGAGTCCTGGCCGCCGCCGCCCACCACGAGGTGGACGCCGTCGGGCAGCTCGTCGCCGGGGTCGTAGGAGAGGACCTCGACGTCATAGCCGCGCCACTGGGCCCTGCGGGCCAGCACGAGGGTGTTGCCCCAGTCCCCGTAGATGTTCATGTCCCGGGGGTAGAGCTGCAGGACGCGCAGGGCGCCGGCGCTCGCGCCGCCCGCCTCCCCGGAGTGCTCGTAGAGTTGGGCGCTCACTTCATGACCTCCTCGACCTCGGTCAGCTCGCCCAGGCGGGAGCGCAGCGCGAGCATCGCCGTGTAGGTGGTGAAGACGCGCATGGGCCGGCCCGTGCGGCGCGAGTCCTCCCGCAGGGCGTCCAGGGCCCGGCCCAGGTCCGGCTCCACGGCCCCCACATCCACCTCGTCGTAGCGCAGACGCAGGGCCATGTCCCAGGCGCGCGTGCCCGTGACCACGGCCACGCCCGCCTGCCTCAGGCCGGAGAAGTCCACGTCCCACAGCCAGGACATGTCCCGGCCGTCGGCGTACTCATCGTTGACCGCCACCATCACCGACTCGGGGCCGGGCGCCGTGGCCGCGGTGAGCAGGCCCATGCGGAAGCCCGCCGGGTTCTTCACCAGGGAGAGCTGGACCTCCCGGCCGTCGAGGTTGAGGACCTCACCGCGGCCGAAGGCGGCCCGCACTCGCCCGAGCGAGCTCAGCAGGCCCGGTAGGGCGGCGTCGGCGCGATCCCCCAGGGCCTCAAGGGCGACGGCCAGGGCGGCGCAGGCGTTGAGCTGGTTGTGGATGCCGGGGATCGCGAAGCGCACCTCGTGGGCGGCCCCGTCCACGAGGACGGTGGCGTCCTGGCCGCTCAGTGACTCCAGGACAACGCGGGGGCTCACATGGCGGGCGGCGGTGGCGTCGGCGGCGCCGGCGCGCAGCTCGTCGTCGGACAGGAACAGGGAGCGCAGCCCGGGGCTGGCGCCGAAGGCGGACACGGGGGCGGCCAGGCCCTCGGTGAAGGCGGGCGCGCCCAGGCGCGGGTCGTCGGCGTTGGTGACGACGGCGCCCGTGGTGGCCAGGGCGACCTTGCGCAGCAGGGAGGCGGTGTAGTCAATCTCCCCGAAGCGGTCGAGCTGGTCGCGCATGACATTGAGCAGCAGGCAGGCGCGCGGCTTGACGAGTTGGACGAAGCGGACGGCGTGGGCCTCATCGAGCTCGAGCACGGCCACATCGGCGCGCAGGCGGCCGACGGCGTCGACGTCGTGGAGGAGGGAGGCGAGCACCCCGCGCACGAAGTTCGAGCCGGTGCGGTTCGTGACGACCCTCAGCCCCTGCTCGGCGAGCAACTGGACGACCATCTTCGTCGTCGTCGTCTTGCCGTTGGTCCCGGTCACGACGACGACGCCCATGGGCAGCTGGCCGAGCGCGCGGGCGAGGAAGCCGGGATCGGCCTTCTCCATGACGAGCCCGGGGAAGGCCGTTCCGCCGCTACCGCCACCGCGCAGGCGGGCGGCGACGCGGGCCGCGCGGCCCAGGGCGACCGTCAGGCCGGAGCGCGGGGATGCTGAAGAGGTCATGAGCGTGAGTCTATCCAGCGCCCGGAGCCGCGGCGGACCGTTCCCCCGGCTCAGGGGCGAGGCGGGGCGATGACCGAGAGCGCCCCGGGAATGACCTCGATGTCGAGGGCTCGGGTGGTGCCGGCGATATCGCCGTCGAGCTCGAAGGGCACGGGCTCATTGGCGCGGATGGACACGCGCGACGCCTGCGCGAGCGTGAGCCCCGACGGGACCCGGCCCGCGAGCATCATCGCGCCCATGCGCGCCCAGTCGACGACCCGGTCCGGGCGGGCCAGCAGGAGGTCCACCCGGCCGTCGGTGGGGGTGGCGCGAGGGAGGATCGTCATGCCGCCGGTGATCGTGCCGACGTTGCCCAGCAGCGCCATGACCATGTCGTGCTCCTCGGGGGCGGCGCCGTCCAGGGCGATGGCGGCGCGGAAGGGCCGCGGGCTGGCGTGCTGCATCGCGGCGACGGCGTAGGCCCCGGCGCGGATGACCCTCTTGAGCTCGTCCTTCGTGTCCGCCATGATCTGGGCGTCCAGGCCCAGGCCCGCCATGACGGCGAAGATCTCCTCGCCGTCATCCCACGTGGCGCGCACGAGGTCGATGGCGGTGGGGCTGCCCGACAGGGCCAGGCGCAGGGCGGCGTCGGTGTCCAGGGGGATGAGGAGGTTGCGGGCGAGCAGGTTGCCGGTGCCCGAGGGGAGGAGCGCCATCGGCATGCCGGTGCCCGCCAACTCCCCGGCCACCGCCCTCACCGTCCCGTCCCCGCCGGCCACGAGCACGAGATCCACCCCGTGCTCGAGCGCCTGGCGCGCCATCGCGCGGCCGGGGTCCTCCGGCGTCGTCTCCAGCCACTGGGTGGGCAGCCAGCCGGCGGCCAGGACCTCGGCCTCGATGCGGCGGCGCAGGAGGGATAGGTCGAAGAACTTCGTGGGGTTGTAGATGACGGCGGCGCGCTTGTCGACGCTGCGCGTGGGAAGGCCCAGGCGCGCCCAGGAGGACAGGATCGTGTCGACACCGCCCAGGGCGAGGCTCGTATTGGTGACCGCCGCCCCCCACAGGATCCCCCCGATCTGGTCGGAGGCGCTCGCTATCCCCATCGCCCACTGGCTGTAGCAGGAGGCGATGATGGCGGCGATGCCCGCCAGCCACCACACCGCCATGTCCGAGGTGGGCCGCCGGTGGGCGCGTGTGAGCACGAGCAGCATCGAGGAGGCGATGGTCACGGCCGCGATCTGGGCGTTCGGGTACGCGCCGCCCACGACGGACAGAGAGTCGAGCAGATGCGAGTGGGGCTGCTTGATACCCAGCGAGGTGGAGATCAGCCAGTGGACCGGGATCCCGGCCGCGGCCATGAGGAGGGCCAGGGCCAGGCGGCGCATCCGCTCCTTGAAGGACCACAGCGCGAGGCCGACGATGGCCGCCGTGATGAGGGCGGGATGGGTCAGGAGCGCGTAGGCCTCGGCGATCTGGGCCCCCGCTGAGCGGGGAAGCAGGGGGGAGGACCGTGTGAAGGCCGTGTCGAGATGAGCCGTGCGGCCCGTGACCACCAGCAGGGTCCAGATGGCGAAAGCGAGCATCAGCATGACGGCGAGCACGCGTTCCATCGCCCGCCCGGCGACCTCCCGGCGGGCGCGGGCGTCGGCTGACCGGGGGGCTTTCGGCGTCGCGGCGCGGGCGCTGCTCGTCGTGCTCATCGGGCTCCTTCCAAGGCAAGGCTAGCCCTCGCCCGGTGGTGCGCGCCGACGCCGACTGAAACCCGGCCCAGCGCTCGGCGGACCGTGGGACTGGCGGGTGCGGGCGTCGGCCGTTGGGCCGGCGGGTGCGGGCGTCGACTGTGGGGCCGGCGGGTGCGGGCATCGACTGTGGGACCGGCGGGTGCGGGCGTCGGCCGTTGGGTCGGCGTCGACGCCATGAGACTCGACACTGGTGGGGCTGCCGATACTGGCGATTCTGCTGGCGTGGATGCCGCCGGGCTGTTGAGAGCACCGCTGGGCCGTCTGCGGCATCGGTGGGCTGTCTGCGGCGTCAGTGGGCCGCTCGAAGCATCGCGGGGAGCGCTGCTTTGGGCGGCGCACCGTTGCTTTGGGTGGCCCACCGCTGCTCTGGACGCGCCCAGTACTGCCCTGAAGCCCAGCGCTGCTTTGCGGCCCGCCGTTGCTTTGGACGGGGCACCGCTGGGCCGTCTGCGGCATCGGTGGGCTGTCTGCGGCACCGCTGGGCCGCCCGAAGCATCGCGGGGAGCGCTGCTTTGGGCGGCGCACCGCCGCTCTGAACGGCCCACCGCTGCTCTGGACGCGCCCAGTACTGCCCTGAAGCCCAGCGCTGCTTTGCGGCCCGCCGTTGCTTTGGACGGGGCACCGCTGGGCCGTCTGCGGCATCGGTGGGCTGTCTGCGGCGTCAGTGGGCCGCCCGAAGCATCGCGGGGAGCGCTGCTTTGGGCGGCGCACCGCTGCCCTGGACGGCCCACCGCCGCCCTGGACGCGCCCAGCGGGCTCATGTGCTCACCGCCGACGATGGCGGCCCCGGCCTTTCCGTCGTCATCCCCTCCCGAGCGGTGCCGCAGAATCGCCGTCGAGGCCAGTGGGAGCGACCGGCAGGCCAACAGAAGCGGTGACGAGGCCGGGGGCGTCGATGAAACTGGAAGCACCGGCCCTGTCACCGCCCACTCTGCCCGCCTCAGCGGCCTGGAACCGGCCGAGCCCCCCGGGCTCCCAAGCAAAAACCCACGTCATGGAAGGACCGTGACGTGGGTTTGAGTGTGAGGTCGATGGCCAGGAACTCGTCCGACGATCCCTTCAACCTTGGGGATCTCACGAACGGGCTCGCGGATCTCCTCGTGGTCGGGGTGGCGGGATTTGAACCCACGACCTCTTCGTCCCGAACGAAGCGCGCTACCAAACTGCGCCACACCCCGTGTGTGTGCAGCGGCAACTATAGCCGGGCCGCCCGCGTCGAGGGAAATTACCTTCGGCCGCCCGTCCGGTGTCGTCCATCACGGGGAGGACGCAGTCGGGGACGCCCGCCCCTTGTCCGCGCCCGCGCCACGCGGTTGACTGACCCCATGACCAGCGCGGACCTCGCTCCAGATCCCCTCCCACTCGCGCGCCGAACGGTCCTCATCACCGGGGTCAGCCGCCGCGCCGGCATCGGCCACGCCATCGCATGCCGCGCCGCCGCCCAGGGGGCCAGCGTCGTGGCCCACCACTACTCGCCCCACGACGCCGCTCAGGCCTGGGGAGCCGACGACATCGACGCCGTCATGGCCTCCATCGCCTCCCATCTCTCCGACGGCGCCCGCCTCACCCCCGTCGGCGCCGACCTCGCCGCCTCCGGCCAGCCCGCTCGCGTTGTCGCCGCCGCGGCCGAAGCGGCTGCCGACGTCGGCCACCCGTTGACCGCCCTCGTGTGCAACCAGGCCATGAGCGAGCCCGACGCCCCCCCTGCTCGACATCACCGAGGACGTCCTCGACCGGCATTGGGCCGTCGACGCCCGCGCTTCGATCCTTCTCGCTCAGGCCTTCGCCCGCGCCGTCGTCGGGGAGCGGGCCGGAGGGGCGGATGAGGAGCCCCCCGCTCCCGCCATCGTCTTCCTGACCTCCGGCCAGGCGCAGGGGCCCTTGCCCGGTGAGATCGCCTACGGCGCGGCCAAGGCCGCCATCGCCGGCATCACGCTGACCATCGCCGACGAACTCGCCGATCACGCTATCCGCGTCAACACCGTCAACCCCGGCCCGGTCGACACCGGGTACCTCACCGCCGATGCCCTCGAGTCCGTCCGCGGCATGTTCCCCTTCGGGCGGTTCGGGGAGCCCGACGACGCCGCCCGACTCATCACCTGGCTGCTGGCCGACGACGCCCGCTGGATCACCGGCCAGGTTATTAACTCCGAGGGCGGCTTCGCCCGCTGGCGCTCCTAGGCGCTCCACCTGGAACTGGGCGAGTTCGTCCGCCCGATCCCTCAGCGCGGTCCTCAGTGCGGTCCTCAGCGCGCCGGGACGAGGGTGAGCAGTGTCGCCTCCGGGCGGCAGGCCACGCGCACGGGCGTGAAGGGGCTCGTGCCCAGCCCCGCGCTGACATGCAGGTACATGTCCCCCGCTGCGCTCGGATCCCCGATGTGCCCCGGCCACTGCGACAGGCGCTGGGTGACTCTGCGCCGGTCCAGGTCGCAGTTCGTCACGAGCGCGCCAAAACCGGGGAGGCAGAGCTGGCCGCCATGGGTGTGGCCCGCCAGGGCGAGGGCGACGCCGTCACCCGCCATCTGGTTCAGCACTCGCAGGTAGGGGGCGTGCGCGAGTCCCAGGCGCAGCGCCCGCCCCGAGCGGTCGAGGATCGGCGGGAGGAGGGCGGCTGAGGCCGCGCCGTCGGCGCCGTCGTCCGGGACGGGGTAGGAGTCCCGCTCGGCGTGAGGATCATCGACGCCGACCAGGTCCACTCGCCGCCCGCGCACCGTGAGGGTCCCCCGCGCGTTCGTCAGGTCCGCCCAGCCGCCGGAGGCTTGCAACTCGATGACCTCCCGCCAGGGCAACTCCACGAGGCGCTCGCGCGCCCCCTCGGCGTCCGCCGTTCGCGGGTCGCGGCGCAGGTAGCGGGTCGGCGGTTTGAACACGGAGGAGTAGTAGTCGTGGTCCCCCAGGACGAAGGCCCCCGGCAGTTCCACGAAGGGCTCCAGCGCCCGCCGCAGCGGCTCGAGTCCCGAGGCGAAGGACAGGTGGTCGCCCGTGGAGATGACGACGTCGGGGTGCTCGGCGGCCAGATCCCGCACCCAGGCGACGCGAGCCTCTGTGCGGTCGGTCAGGTGCAGATCGGTCAGGTGGAGGATCGTGATCGGCTCCTCGCCGTCGGCCAGGACGGGCACGGAGCAGCGCCGCAGCACCGGCAGGCGCGCTTCGAGGAGCGCGTAGCCCAGGGCTCCAGCGCCGAGAGCGGCGAGGGAGCCCAGGGCGCGGGCGGCGCCAAGGCGCCGTGAGCGGGAGGAGGATCGGCGCGGCAGCGCGGTCACAGCAGTCGTCATGTCGAAGGGCCCCCGGGGTTGTGAGTGCTCGCCAGTGGTCAGCCGTTGCCGCCGGCCGGGCCGGTCGCTACGGCGCCTCCGGAGCCCGCGGGGCTCAGGCTGGTCGTGAACTCCTTGCGGCTGGCCGCCGTGGGCGCGGAGCCCGGGAGCTGCCCGGCGGGGAGGTCGGCGTCGGCCTGCGCGACCGTCCCGGGCTGATCGGCGGTCGCCGCCTGGGGCGCCTGGGCCGTCTGGGCCCCGGCGTCACCCGTGAGGCCGGGGAGCTGGCCGGACGTGTTCTTGGCGTTGCCGCCCGAGGGCTGCGCGGGCTGTCCAGCGCCCAGGCTCACCTGGGTGAAGGGCTCGGCGCCCGTCCCCGCCAGCGAGGTGTCCATGAACTGCTTCCACATGGGCGCGGGAGCGTCCGAGCCGTACATGGTGGCGTAGTAGCGCCCGCCGATGTACTGGCCGTTCATCGGCTTGGTGCCCTCGGAGTGGCCCATCCACACGGCGGTGGACAGCTGCGGGGTGAAGCCCACGAACCAGGCGTTGTCCATCTCCTCCGTGGTGCCCGTCTTGCCCGCGGCCGGCCGCCCCGCCAGGCCGTGGTTCTTGGCGGTTCCCTGGCCCCCGAACACATGCGTGAGGGTCAGGGCGACCCTGTCCGCGGCGGTCTGGTCCATGACCTGCGAGCAGTCCGCGCTCGGCACGGCCATCTCGGTGCCGCTGTGGTCGGTCACCTTGTTGATGGCGATCGGCTTGCAGTAGACGCCGTGCGCCGCGAAAGTCGCGTAGGCGTTGGCCATGTTGAGCGGGGGGACGTTCATGGTGCCCAGGGTGATCGAGGGCCGGGGGTCGATGGGGTTGCCATCGGCCTTGGTCATGCCCATCTTGGCGGCCAGGCTCGTCACCGCGCAGATGTCCATCTGCTGGATCATCTTGGCGTAGGCGACGTTGATCGACATCGCCGTGGACTGCACCACCGAGTGCGTGCCGCCCTCGCCCGGGTTGGCGTTGCCGACCTTCCACTGCTCCACGAAGGTGTCTTCGCTGCAGGAGATGTTCCAGTTGGCGGCGGGGAACGTGGTGGGGTCAGTGTTCATCGTCTCGTACCCGGACCTGCCCATCTGGTACCACTGGGCGAGCACGAACGGCTTGAACGAGGATCCCGGCTGGAAGCCGTTGTTCTCGATGCCACCGTGCTTGTAATCAGCGGAATAGGAGATCTGGGAGACCGAGGGGTCGGAGCTGTCCGTCCCGTAGGAGGTGTTCTGGGCCATCGCCTGGATCTTGCCCGTCCCGGGCTCGACGGCGACGATGGCGCCCTTGACGTTCGAGGGATCCCCGATGGGGACGTAGTTGGCGATCGTGTCGTCCGCGGCCTTCTGCTTGCGCAGGTCCAGGGTGGTGGTGATCTGCAGGCCCCCGCGCAGCAGGAGCTGGTTGCGCTCGGTGGCTGTCTTGCCGAAGAGCTCGGAGTTCTGGATCTCGCCGACGACGTAGTCGCAGAAGTAGGCCGCGGACCCCGCCGAGGCGCACCCGCCGACGTGGTTGGTCACGTTCAGGATGTCGCTGACCTGGGTCGCCACGGCCTCGTCGTACTGGGCCTGGTCGATGAACTCGTTGTCCAGCATCTTCTGGAGGACCCAGTTCATGCGGTCCTTGGCCAGATCGGGGTAGGACACCGGGTCGTAGGCGCCCGGCGCGTTGGTCAGGCCGGCCAGCAGCGCCGCCTCGGCGATGGTCATCTCCTTGGCCGAATGACTGAAGTAGTGCTGCGCGCTGGCCTCCACCCCATAGGTGGAGGGGCTGAAGGCGGCGATGTTGAGGTACCCCTCCAGGATCTGGTTCTTGGCGTCGGGCAGGGTCTTCTCCAGGGTCAGGGCGTACTTGATCTCCCTGAGCTTGCGCGCCGTCGTGGGCTCTGTGGCCGCGCGGATCTTCGCGGGGTCGCCGCTGCGGATGCCGGCCTCCACCAGGACGTTGCGCACGTACTGCTGGGTGAGGGTGGAGGCGCCCTGGCGATCGGCGCCCGCGGCGTTGGAGGCCAGCGCGCGCAGCATTCCGGTGGGGTCGACGCCCTCGTGCTGGTAGAAGCGCTGGTCCTCAACAGCGATGACCGCGTTCCGCACGTTCTTGCTGATGTCCTTGAGCGGCACGACAATCCTGTTCTCCGCGTAGAACTGGGCGATCTCCGTGCCGTCGGCTGCCCGCAGGACCGAGACCTGGCTCGGCTCAAGCACCTTGAAGTCATCGGGCAGGTCCTCGAAGAACTCCCGTGATGCCTTCGAGATCACGCTCGCCGCCCCCACGAAGGGCACGGCGAAGCCCGAGACGAGCAGGCCGCCGACGGTGGACATGACGATGAAGGCGAGGAGGGCGGACAGGAGTTGCTGTGAGTCGAGGGTGCGGGCAGAGGTCTTCGACATGGCCCCAGACTACGTGCTCAGTGGATTCCATGCAGCGCAGGGTGGCGGGGGTCGCACCCGGCGGCCCGGCTTCTGCCCGAGTGCTGGATGACCGGCTCCGCGACGGCGCACCCTCCCCAGGCCGCGCCCAGGCGGCTATCGGCCGGCATTCAGGCGAGTCTGTACAACGGCGCGGGTCGGAGCGGATTTGGTGGAATGGGCCCGACTGCCTTACCGTCGGAGTGTGTGACGGGTCTGACAACGATGCTGGACCTGACCGCTGGAGATGGGATGAGAATGATCGACCAGACCTGGGCGGCGCGCGCGGCCTGCGCGGATGCGGAGCCTGACCAGCTCTTCGGAAAGGGCGCGGAGCAGCGAGACGCGCGGACCTTGTGCTTCACCTGCCCTGTGAGGATGGAGTGCCTTGCCGAGGCCCTCGACTCCGAGTCGTCCTTCGGGGTGTGGGGCGGTCTGACCGAGCGTGAGAGACGCGCTCTGCTGCGGCGCTTCCCCGAGGTTGAGGACTGGGGCGAGTGGCTGCGCCGGGAGGACGACGAGCTCGTCGCTGAGATCCACGCCCGCCGGGCCCCCAGGATCCTGGCGCGAGCGCGCTGAGCGCCCCGTCGGCCAGCGCTTCCCGCCAGTCCCGCCGACTCGTAGGCTTGGCGGCATGACTACTTGGGAATACGCCACCGTCCCCCTACTCACCCACGCCACCAAGGCGATCCTCGACCAGTGGGGCGCCGACGGCTGGGAGCTTGTGCAGGTCATCCCTGGCCCCACCGGCTCGGAGAACCTGGTCGCCTATATGAAGCGCCCCCGGGCCTGAACCGCCGGGGCGCCTCGGCGCCCGAGAGCGCCAGCGGAGTCGGCGCCCGAACTTCCGGGCGCGCGCCGGGCGGGCTCACGGCCGAGGGGCCGACTCGCGCAGAGCCGGCCCCTCGGCCGTTCGTCGTGGGTTGATAGGCGCCAAGGCGCGGGCCCGCCCAGCGGGGCCCGGCGGGGCCTCAGCGGGCGCGGCGGCGCAGGCGATCGACGTCGAGCAGTGTGACGGCCCGGCCCTCCAGGCGGATCCAGCCGCGCGAGACGAACTCGGCCAGCGACTTGTTGACGGTCTCGCGGGAGGCGCCGACGAGTTGGGCGAGCTCCTCCTGGGTGAGGTCGTGCGGGACGTGCACGCCGTCGTCGGTGGGTGAGCCGAAGCGGTCGGCGAGGTCGAGGAGGGCCTTGGCCACGCGTCCGGGCACGTCGGAGAAGACGAGGTCCGCCAGGGCGACGTTCGTGCGGCGCAGGCGCTGGGCGAGCGCCCGCAGCATGTCCTTGGCCAGGGCCGGGTGGGTCTCGATGAAGCTCATGAGCTGGTTGTGCTCCAGGGCCAGCAGCTCGGTGGGGGCAACGGCGGTGGCCGTGGTGGAGCGGGGGCCCGGGTCGAACAGGGTGAGTTCGCCGACGACCTCGCCGGGGCCGAGGACGGCCAGGAGGTTCTCGCGCCCGTCCATCGAGGCGTGGCCGAGCTTGATCTTCCCACTGAGCAGGATGTAGAGCCGGTCACCGGGGTCGCCCTCGTTGAAGAGGGTCTCGCCGCGGCGCAGGGCGGTCTGCGCCATCATGGCCCTCAGCTCGTCCTGCTCCTCCTGATTCATGCCCTCGAAAAGTGGGATTCTGGAAATCATGCTGTCTTCCACGAAGATCCTCCAGTGCTATCGGTGCGGTGGTACTCGGGCTCGCAACGGCGTCCGATCCCTGCCGGGGGGCTCCCGGAGGCAACTTGGCGAGCGCTGGCGCCTATCCTGCCATGCCTTGTGACATGAGGCACGCAGTCGCGGGTTGTAGTCTCGCAACAGTTGGCGACCAATGCAACGCCGCTCGATTCGGAGGGGATGGATGAGGGAATCGCTCGCGGCGCGGGCCCGGGCTGTTGATGATGAGCTCGCGGTGCTCTATCCGGGCGCGCATTGCGCGCTGGATCATGACGGGCCCTATCAGTTGCTGGTGGCCACGGTCCTATCGGCGCAGACCACGGATGCGCGGGTCAATACGGTGACCCCGGAGCTCTTCGCGCGCCTGCCTGACGCCGTCGCGCTGGCGGACGCCGATCCGGAGGCGCTGGAGGAGATCATCCGCCCCCTGGGGATGCAGCGCACCCGGGCGGCGCGACTCATCGGCCTGGGCCAGGAGCTGGCCGATCGCTTCGACGGCGTCGTCCCGCCTGATCGCGAGGCGCTCACCTCGTTGCCGGGGGTGGGCCGCAAGACCGCGCACGTGGTGCTGGGCAACGCCTTCGGCGTCCCCGCGATCACGGTGGACACCCATGTGGGTCGGCTGGCGCGGCGCCTAGGGTGGACCGAGCGGGCCGACCCGTTGCGGGTCGAGCGCGATATCGCGGCGCTGTGGGAGCCCGAGCGCTGGACCGATGGCTGTCACCGGCTCATCGAGCACGGCCGGGCCGTGTGCCGCGCCCGCTCGCCGCGCTGCGGGGACTGCGCGCTGGCCGCTGAGGGACTCTGCCCCCGCGTTGGGGTGTAGAGACGCCCCGCTTGCCGAGACCGGTCGAAAATAGGAGCGAAACCGGTCCACGGACCGGTCTCGCTCCTATTTTCGACCGGTCTCGCTTATAGGGGGTGGTGGGGCGCCGATAGGGTGGGGTCATGCCAGTCGCCATCGCCCGCCCCGGTCCGTGGACCCACCGCGACCTCACCGCCGGTGGGACCCGCTTCCACGCCGCTCTGGCCGGGCCGGAGGACTCTGACTTCCTCGTCCTCCTCCTGCACCCTTTCCCGGAGTGCTGGTGGGCCTGGCGCCACGTCATCCCGCGCCTCGCCGAGGCCGGGCACCGCGTCGCCGCCCTGGACCTGCGCGGATTCGGCGGCTCGGACCGGCCTCCCTCCGGCTATGACCTGCACACCCTCGCCGACGACGCCGTGCGCGTCGTCGCGGCCCTCGGCCACGAGCGGGCCGCCGTCGTCGGCGCCGGCCTGGGTGGGCAGGTCGCCTGGGTCATGGCCGGGATGCGCTCCGACCTCGTCGCCGGGATCGTGCCCGTCGCCGCCCCGCACCCGGTGGCGGTGCGCTCCCTGCTCGGCCGGGCCTTCTTCTCCGGCACCGCCCTGCAGCACCTGTCCCTGCGCGTCCCCGGGCTGGCGGAGCGCACTCTCACGACGCACCGGGGCATGGAGCGGGTCCTGCGCTCCTGGGTCGGCCAGGGCAGGGTGGGCCGCGTCCTGGCCTCCTCCGACTACTACGCCGACCTGCTCGCCCGGCCCGGGGCCGCGCGCGGCCCCATCGAGACCCTCAAGCGCAGCCGGCTGCGCCGCGCCGAGATGACCGCCCTGGCCGCCCCGATCGCGGTGCCCGTGCTGTCCATCCTGGGGGAGAGCGACCCGGTCCAGCCCGCCCAGGCCCATGCCCGGGACACCCACCACGTCTCGGGGCTCATGCGCACAGCGGTGCTGCACGGCGTCGGCCACTTCCCGGCCGAGGAGGCCCCTGACGAGCTCGTCGAGGCGATCCTGCCCTTCCTGGCGGAGGTCGCCCCGGCCGCCTGAGGGCGCGCCCTCCCTACGCGATGGCCAGGCTTGCCGCCACGTACACGGCCGTCCCGCCGATGAGCGACAGCCCGATCGAGCGGCGCCACAGGTGCAGCCCGGCCGTCGACGCGATGCCGGCGACGGCGGGAAGCCAGGACGCCGGGGCCAGGCTCACGCCGTCGAGCGTGTAGGCCGTCAGGACGATCATGACGCCCAGCGGCATGGCGTTGGCCAGGAAGGCCAGCAGCGGTGAGCGCCTCCCGCGCAGCAGCGCGAAGGGCGCGAGGCGGCAGGCCAGGGTGATCGCGGCCACCACGACGACGGCGATCGCGATCCCGGTATTCGACAGCGGCATCACTCGCCCCCGTCCCGGCACGTCGCGCCCGGGCCGGCCGCGCACTGGTCGGCCGTCTGCGGGCGGGCCGTCTGTGGGCGGGCCCGGCCCGCGCCGCCGTGATCGAGGCCCCGGCCACCGACGCCCTCGGCGCCAGGCGCGCGACGTTGCCGCACGGCGTACAACCCGACGAGCCCGAGGGCCAGCGTCCCCAGCGCGCTCAGCAGTGCCGCCGAACCGCCCAAGGCCAGGCCCACCGCCCCCGCCATGAGCCCGACGCCCAGGGCTGCGGCATCGGGGTGGGCGCGCCAGTTCTCAATGGCCAGCACGACGAACAGCGCGGTGAGCACGAAGCCCAGCAGGCTGATCCTCTCGCCGACCGCGTCCGCCAGCCATCGCCCGGTCAGCGCCCCCGCCGTCGCGCCGGCGACCCAGGCGGAGTGGCTGATCACCTCCACGGTGAGCACGTACCGGCCCGTCATCGCGTGGCGGTCCTTGGAGGACAGCAGCGCGTAGACCTCATCAGTGATCGCGTGGACGGCGTACAGGCGCGCCAGGGCCCGGCCTCGCACGCGTTCTAAGGGGAAACTCAGCCCGTAGAAGACATGCCGCCCGGAGACGAACAGCGTCGAGGCGGCGATCGCGCCCAGCGGCACGCCCGCCCCGGCCAGCGGCACGAGCAGCAGCTGCATCGTGCCCGAGTAGATGGCGACGCTCCACACCGGTGCCCACCACCAGGCCAGGCCCTGGGCCGCCAGGAGTATCCCCGCGGCCGATCCCAGTGTCAGATAGCCGACGACGATCGGCGTCGCATCGCGGGCGGCGTCCCTGATGCTCGCCATGGTGGCGGGCGCGGGGGCCGTCATGAGGCCTTGCGCACGCGGTCGATGACCTCCTGCTCGCGGCGCCCGGCGCGGCGCGCGGAGTGGGAGACGATCCCGACCATGAGCACCACGATGCCGACTAGGAGGAAGGTGCCGCGGGACAGGTCGAGCCACAGGAACTCCAGGAGGTCCTTGCCCAGGGAGGTGCGGTCGGCCGCCGCGCCGAGGGCCTGCTCGAGGACCCGATGAGTGGCGGCGGGGGAGATGAGGCCGGGGATGCCCGCCAGCGCCGTGAGAGCGCCCACGAGGATCGTGCCCAGGGAGGAGCGGCGCGCCATCCACAGCCCGATGCCCAGGCAGAGGGCGCTCAGGGCGATGACGATGACCCCGTTGACGCTCATCGCGCCCTCGGGGTTGCGGGCGGCGGTGGTCCCGAAGGAGTGGCGCGCCGAGTGCCCGAAGAACCAGGACAGGGGCAGCAGAACGACGGCGATAAGGATCCCCGCCCAGTGCGCTCCGAAGCGAGAGGCGGGCTTGCCGACGACGGTCGAGCCATCCAGCAGCACGTCGTCGTCGACGTCTGGCTCCTCATCGACGAAAGCCGGCTTGCGGGCTTCCGCGCGACGACGGCGCCGGACGGGGGCCGCGGCGGGTGAGGCGGCGGAGGCGGTGTCGTCCTCGCCGTCGGAGGCGCCCGGGGCGATGACGGAGGACCAGTCCGGAGCGGCCTCCTCGGGCGAGGCCACCGGCGCGGCCGTCGAGGAGGGCAGCGGCGGCGCGGGGGGAAGGGGACTGGAGGAGGGGTCTGGCGTCCAACTGGACTTGCTCGTCCAGTGCGAGCCGGAGGGCTCCGGCTCGTCCGGGGCGCTGGCCGCCTCGACGCGCAGGGCGGGGGTTCCAGCGCCGGGCGTGGGGGCGGAGCCGCCGGTGAGCGCGCTGGTGGCGCTAGTGGGACTGGTGGCGCTAGAGGCGCTGCTCGCGCTGGCGCCGCTGGCGCCGCTCACGGGGGCGCCAGCGATCCCGGCGTCATCGGCGCTCGCGGAGGCCCCAGCATCGTCCACGGCCTGAGAGCCGTCCCTTGCGGCGTCCTCGACGGGGACCGTCTGCGGGAACAGCGAGCGGCGCCGCACCGCAGTCGACTCCCGCTCATCATCCGGGTCACGGGGGCGGCTGCGGCGCCGGATGGGGGCGCCGGGAAGCGGGGGAGGGACCGTGACGGCCTGCGCGGTGGCCTCGGGCTCCGTCATGACGGGCTCGTCCGGCGGGGCCCCGGCGGCGGCCGGCTCAGCGCCGTCGTCGGCCATCCCGCCTGCGGCCTCCTCGTCCCCGGCCTCCTCGCTCCGCTGGGCGCGGGCGGCCTGGGAGGCCTCATACTCGGCCTCGATCTCCTCGTCGGAGCGGAAGGGGTCGGAGGCCGGGCGCCCCATCGGGTAGGTCGCGGGGCCCACGGCCAGGGCCTCCTCGTCCAGCGCGGCGAAGCCTTGCCCGGCGTCGTCGGTGTTGTCGGTGTTGTCGGCAGCGGCGCCTTGATCGTCCTGGATGTGCCCGTCGCGAGGGGCTCCCTCGGCGTCCCGCGCCTCCTGGCCGCGCCGCGCGGCGAGGGCCGCGCCGGTGCCAGGGGGGATCGCCCCGGGCAGCCCGTCGGGAAGGGAGGGGCCGCCAGTGGTGATGATCTCGCCGTTGTCGCCGACGATGGGCGCCGGGGCGGGCAGCTCCAGGGAAGGAGCGGGCTCGCCGGCCGAGTCGAGGGGCTCGATGGTCTGCTCCGGAGTGCTGGCGCTGCCGAGCTCATCGGGCTGGTCGGGACGATGGGTGGTCACGGGGCCTCCTTCTTCGGGGCCACCGTAGTGGCGGGCGGGCGCCGCGCCCGGGAGGCGTGCCGGTGGCCCGCGGATCGCGCGCTCGCGGGCGTGGGCCCGGCTGCGGAGCCAGCCTAGGCCTCCAGGGCGACGGCGCGCTGGTCGGCCCAGGACTCCTTCTCATCGGCGATGCCCTGGCGGCGCGCCACATGGGCCCCCCAGCCGATCGCGCTCACGACCGCGCCCAGCATGAGCACGGCGCTGGCCGTGGGGTCGGTGGTCAGATGGGGCACCAGCGCGCTCTTGCCGGAGGCGGACGCGGACAGGAAGGCCGGGAGTGCCCCGATGAACACGATCGGGCCCGCCACCCTGGCGCCCAGGGAGGAGCGCGTGACGCCGGCGCCCGCCCCGATCGAAGCGAGGAGGATGCCGGCCAGAGCCCACGGGGAGACGGGCGCGTCGCCGCTGGCGACGATCGCGGGGTGGGCCCGGTCCGCCAGGGCGATCGAGGCGAGTGAGCAGACGGTCACCCACGCCAAGGAGAAGAGGTGGTCATTGCGGCGCGACGGCGGGGCGGTGGGAGTGCTGCCCTGCTCCTGGTCCAAGCGCCCCAGGCGCGCGGACAGGCGCGCCCACGCGCGCCCGGTGCGGCGCGCGTGGCGCAGGCCGAGGGAGCCGCCGATCAGCAGGCCCGCCAGGATGAGCACGGCGCCGGTGGGGATGAGCTGGCGGGCCCAGGCATGCGGCGCGGAGGCGGCGCGCCCGCTGGAGGCGAGGATGGCCGCCTGCGCGGCGAGCGCCACGAGGCCGCCGATAAGGCCGCCCAGGGAGGAGCGCCGGCCGAAGGCGGCCTGCACCGCCGTGCTCACGATGACGAGCGCTATGAGGAGCCCCACCCCAACGAGCAGGCGGCCCTGCGAGGAGGCCTGGCCGGCGAGCCCGGTCAACGCCAGGGTGAGGGGCGCCACTGCGGCGCCCAGTGCTGCGGCGGCGATGTGGTCGAGGCGGCGCCCGCGCGGCGCGGGGGAGCCCATGGGGCTGGTCTGGGAGGCGGGGGCGGGGTCAGCGGCGGGAGGGGGCGTGGGGGCGCCGGTGGCGGCTCCACTGCCCGGTGGCGGCACCGCGCTGGGATGAGCGCCCTGGGGATGGGATTCCGAGGAGGTCACGGGCTCAGAGTAGTTCCAGGAGGCCCGTAGAGTGGCAGCGTGATCACCATGGGAGCGAGCATCGGCCTGTCGTCGGGCGCCTCGGGCGGGCGCCCGGGCGGCTCCGCGGTCCCCGCTGGGACCGGTGGGGCGCGGCTCACCGGCGGCGCTGGCGGCGCTGGCGCGCCTTCCCGAAGCGCGACGGGCGCCGGGGTGGGAGGCGCCGAGCGCGCCCTCGTCAGCGCCCTGGCGGCCATCGCCGAGGACGCTCGCGTCGCCCGGGCGCAGGAGGCTGTGCGCGAGGCCAGCGCGGAACTGCGCTGGCACGAGGCGCTTCGGCGACGCTGGCGCGAGGCTCGTGCGGAGGCCGCCATCCGGGGGGCCATCGCCTCGGGCGCGATCGAGGGAGCGCTGGTGAGCGCGTCCACGCTGCGCGAGCAGGTGGCCGCGGGCCGCCTGGAGCGGCCGCTGAGCGGGGACCCCTCGCTCGACGCCGTCGCAGGGATCTGGCGCGCGGGCGTGCGATTGACCGGGTTCATGCCGGACCTGCGCGGGCAGGGCCGGCCCGCTGAGCCCTCCCCACGATCTCTCCTGGCCGGCCTGCACCGCGATCTCGCGGGCCCCCTGGCGGCCTCGGGGGCCATCGGGCTCGACGAGGTGGCCGTGCCGCGCACCGCGCTCCCGCCCGGCAGGGGCGGAGCGGCGGGCGAGAATGGCGCTGATGGCGTCGCGGGCGCTGACGGCGCTGACGGCGTCGTGGGCGCGCGGAGCAGCGGGGGGGCCGTCAGCTCTGCGGCGCTGGGGGCGGCGCCGCGCGAGGGAGGGCCCGGCATGGCCCCCCGGGGCAGGGCCCTGGCCGAGCGGCTCGACGCGCTCCTGGCGATCATCGCCGCCCCCGGCGTCCCGGCGCTGGTGCGCGCCGCCGTCGTCCATGGCGAGATGATCGCCGCGCGACCCTTCACGGCCGGCAACGCGGCACTCGGCCGCCTCCTCGTGCGCCATCTCATCACCCGCGACGGACTGGAGCCCACGGGCGTGGCCGTCCCCGACGCCTACGCGCGCCGCGCCCCCGGGGCCTACAGCGACGCGGCGGCCTCCTACGCGCGAGGCGACGCCGAGGGCGTCATCGCCTGGACGATCTGGCAGGCCGAGGCGATCCTCGTGGGCATCACGGAGGGCGTCGAGCTGTGCCGCGCCATCCAGGCGGGGCGGACGGGGTGAGCGGGCGACGGCGCAGCGCCTGACGCCGCCCGGCCGCGCCGGGGCGCGGCCGGGGCGCCCAGAAGCGCCCGGCCACCGTCGCGGCGAGTCGCGGTGGGGTTGCGGCAGAGCGCGGTGGAATGCGCGCTGGAGGGCGCGCGGGGGCGCGGCGGCCGGGAACCACATGCGCTCGGACGCGCCTCCTCCGGCCCCCTATGTGGAGGCCATCACCGCGGGTGATCCCCGGTGGGCGACCCTGGAGCGGTACCGCGCCCCGCCGATCCGTCCGCGAAGGAGCCCACCATGAGACACGCCGCCCCCCGCTCCACCCATCCAGGCCTCCCTGCGCTGCGCGGCCGTCCAGGAGCGCCCGCCCCCGGCGCGCGCGGCACCGGTGGTGCCGGAGGGCCGGGAGGCGTCGAGGGCGGGCGGCCCCGCGAGGAGGATCCCGTTGACTGGCCCCTGGGTGAGCATGAGGAATGGGGATCCTCGACCCCCGGGGGATCCGCGGGGGACGCCCTGGCCGACGGCGTCGTCGTCGCCGTCCTGCTCCGCCCCGGCCACCAGGGTGGGCCCCCTGAGGAGCCACTGCCCGGATGGGCCGCCGATATCGTGCTGGCCTGCACGGGCCTGGAGCCTCAGGCGCTGGTCTGCTCATATCCCGAGGCGCCCCGGGCGGCTTCCGACCTCGTCCAACGCGCGCGAGCCCTGCGCCGCCGCACAGGTGCCACCCACGCCCTCATCCTCGTGCCCGACGACCTCCCCGCCCTGGCGGAGAGCCTGTCGCAGCGCCCGGACATCTCCGCCGCCACGCTCCACGAGGCGCTCGACGCCCCGCAGTCCGGTGCGCTCGCCTCCCTCATCATCGCGACCGGGCACCCGGGGCGCGCCCGCGTCATCGCTCTGACAGGGGCCAGGGGAGGACTGGGGACCACGACGATCCTGCTGCTCCTGGCCCGCGCCATGGCCGCGGCGGGGCGCGGTGTGGCCATCGTCGACCTCGACCCCGCGGGCGGCATCGACCTCATGATGGGGGAGGGCGTCCGGCCCGGGCTGCGCTGGCGGGACCTGCCCGAGAAGGAGGGCTCCTACCATCCCGAGCGCCTCGCCGAGGCCCTGCCGCGATGGTCGGGGATCCGCTTCCTGACCGGTGACCCCCGCGGCGGCCCGGTGAGCGCTCCGCAGGCCGCTGCCGCGCTCGCGGCGATCGAGGCCTGCCACGACGTCGTCCTGGTGGACCTCCCTCGGGGCGCCGAGCCGCCGCCAGAGGCCGAGGTCGTCATCGTCATGGGATGCGATGTTCGCTCCGCCGAGGCCGCCGAGTCCATCGTCGCCCGCCTGGGCGGGGGCGAGCCGGGCCCGGAGGATGGCTCCCGCCCGGTGGCCGGGAGCCTGGGGCGGGAGCGCGCTGAGGGGCCGCGATGCCTCGGCCTGGTCCTGCGCCAGATCGGGGAGGACCTCGCCCCCGAGGAGATCACCGGGCTCACCGGCGCGAAGGTGCTCGGGCGGGCGCCGTCGGACCACTCGGTCGCCTCCCGCATCGCCCGGGGCGACGATCCCGGCCGCAGCCGCGGGCCCCTGCGTCGGGCCATCCGCCCACTGGCCGCCCACCTCCTGGAGGGTGACGACGCCGTCCTCTCGCGAGCCCCCTGGGAGGCTGAACTGGAAGAGGGGCGGCCATGAGCCCGGAGCCCGCCCCACTCGGCGCCCAGCGCCCCGGCCACGGCACCGCCCCGGACCTCGCCCGCGTTCGTGGCGCCCTCGCCCGGGGCGCGGGCCTGGGGCGGGCACTCAGCGAGGGGGCCGCCTCCACCACCGGCGCCACGGGGATCGCCTCCCTCACCCGCCTCGTCCACGCCGATGTCGACGGCGCCGGGGCGGCCCTCACGCCCCTGCTCGAGGCTGAGGGCGTCACCGATGTGCTCGTCGGCGGCGGGATGACCTGGATCGACCGCGGCAGCGGCCTCGAGCCCGTCCCGCAGGCGCGCCTGGACGAGCCCGAGGCCCGGGCACTGGCGGTGCGCATGGCCGCCTCGGCCGGGCGCCGGCTCGACGACGCCGCCCCGATCGTCGACGCCACCCTGCCCGACGGCACCCGTCTCAACGCCGTCCTCCCACCGCTCAGCGCCGACGGCACCCTCATCTGCCTGCGCACGAAGCGCCGCCGCGCCTTCACCCTGCCCGAACTCGTCGAGGCTGGCACGATCGCCCCCGGACTCGATCGGATCCTCGCCGCCCTCGTGGAGCGGCGCGCCTCCTGCCTCATCACCGGCGCCACCGGGACCGGCAAGACCACTCTCCTCGCCGCGCTCCTCGGGCTCGTGCCCGCCGACGAGAGGATCGTGTGCATCGAGGAGGCCAGCGAGCTCGCCCCGGACCACCCCCATGTCATCCATCTCCAGGAGCGCGGGGACAACGTCCAGGGCGTCGGCGCCGTCCCCATGACCGCCCTCGTGCGAACCGCCCTGCGCATGAGGCCCGACCGCATCGTCCTGGGGGAGTGCCGCGGCCCCGAGGTCCGTGATGTCCTCACGGCCCTCAACACCGGCCATGAGGGCGGGTGGGCCACCCTCCACGCCAACTCCCCGGCCGACGTCCCCGCCCGCCTCACCGCGCTGGGGGCGCTCGCGGGCCTCGACGAGATCGCGGTGGCCGCGCAGGCCGGTAGCGCCCTCGACGCCGTCATCCACCTGCGGCGCGAGGCCGACCCATCCGGGGCGCGCCGTCGCGTCTCCTCCCTGGGGCTGCTCTCTCGTGAGCGGGATGGCCGCCTGGCCTGCCACGAGGCCCTGCGCATCCAGCCCGATGGTGCCATGGAGGCGGCGGCGGCCCACGAGGGGCTCCTGGCGCTGACCGGGGGAGTGGGCGCCCTGGCGGGTGGCGCTCGTGGAGCGGGGGAGGGATCATGAGCGGCGCGGCCGGCGGCTCGACACCCCTCCTCACAGCACTCCTCGCCGCCACGGCGGTGGCCGTCCTCCTCCTGCCCGCCCGCCGCGAGATGCGCCCGCCGCCCGGGGGCTCGGGCGAGGGGGTCTCGGGCGCGGGAGGCTCAGCCGGTCGGGGAAGCGCGCGCGGCACTGTCGCAGGGGGCCGGGCGACTGCGCGAGCCCGCCGGGGCCGCGCGGGGGAAGCGGACATCGGGCTCACCCTCACCGAGGTCGCAGCCCTGCTGAGGGCCGGGGCCACCCCCGATCGGGCCTGGTCACGGGCCCTGAGCCGCTCGGGAGTCCCGGAGGACGCGGGCCTCATCCCCGCCGCCGACGGCGTCCCGCCCGCCCTAGCCTCCCTCACAGGTGGTCCCGCGCCCTCCTGGTTGCCCAGGCGCGACGCGGGCCGCTGGTCGTGGCGGCCTCCTCTCAGAGGAGCGGTCGCGGCGGACCAGGCGATGCGCGCCGCCGTGCCCGGAGCCGTCGCCGCCTGCTGCCTCACTCGGGCCCTGGGCTCGCCATTGGCCGGAGTGCTGGAGTCCGTCGCCGAGGGCGTCTCAGAGGCGGGCCGGGCCCGGGCCTCGCGGCAGTCCGCGCTCTCCGGGCCCCGCACCACCGCGCGCCTCCTGGCCGGCCTGCCGCTGGTGGCGCTCGCCCTGGGGGCGCTCGTCGGGGCCCATCCCGAGGACCTTCTTCTGGGAGGGTCCTGGGGGAGCGCGCTCGGTCTGGCCGGGATCGGCCTCATGGTCGTCGGACACCGCCTCACCCGACGGCTTGAGCGCGCCGCCATCCACGGGCCTCCCGCGCCGGGTCGATGGGGTCGGGGCGGGAGGCGGGGTCCGGCGCGGCGCGAACCGGTTGACGAGGCTCTCGTCCTCGACCTCGCCGCGGCCGCCCTTGAGGCGGGCGCCTCCCTGCCCGGGTCCCTGGGGGCCCTCGGCCAGGCGCTCGGCGAGGATCAGCTCGGCGTCGTCTCCCGCGCCCTCCTTATCGGCGCGAGTTGGGGGGAGGCCTGGGACGCGCCGCAGGACGCCGCTTGGAGGGCCTCGCGTGGTCGCCTCGAGCACTGCCTGCGGCCCGGCTGGGAGGACGGAGCGTCGCCGTCGTCGCTGTTGAGCCGCACGGCCACCTCGATCCGGGCGGGGCGGCGCGCCGCCGATGAGGAGGCCGCCGAGCGCCTCGCCGTCCGCCTCGTCATCCCCCTGGGCCTGTGCCATCTGCCCGCTTTCGTGCTGCTGGGCATCGTCCCCGTGGTCGCGGGTGCCGGATTGGACATCCTGGCCGGATGAGGGAGGGCAGACTGGGCGCATGAGTCCCCTCCGCCTGCCGCCGCCCACTCGCGCCGTGCTCGTTGATATCGACGGCGTCCTCGTCGACCACCGCCGCGCCTCCGACCGCGCCTCCTACCTGTGGGCCTCCGGCCTGGAGGGCTGGGAGCTCGGCCCGCGGGAGACCGCCGAGCTGTGGGAGGCCATCGACCGGCGCCACTTCGCCCGCTACCAGGCCGGCGAGCTCGACTTTTCCGGTCAGTTGCGCGAGCGGGTGCGCGAGTTCGTGCCCGGCGGGAGCGCTCTCAGCGATGCCGAGGCAGATTCCCATATGGCCGCCTACCGCGCCATCTATCGCCGTTTGTGGCGCGCCTACGACGACGTCCCCTCCTTCCTGGCCCGACTGGAGGCCCTGCGCGCCGCCCGCGAGCAGGCCGCGGCCGCCGGCGGGCCCGCCGCCCCGCTGGCGGTCGCCTACCTCACCAATGGCGACGCCCCCAGCCAGGAGGAGAAGCTCGCCGCCGTCGGCGCCCGCGTGGCCGGCTGGGAGATGCTGGCCTCGGCCCAGATGGGTGCCACGAAGCCCGATCCCGCGATCTTCTTCGCCGCTTGCGCGCGCCTCGGCGTGGCACCGGCCGAGGCCCTCATGATCGGCGACGACGTCGGAGCCGACGTCGACGGCGCCCTGGCCGTGGGGATGCCGGTAGTCCACCTGCGGCGGGGCGATCAGGGGCCGTCGCGCGCGGTCCCCACCGTCACGAGCCTCGACGAGATCGAGTTCTGAGCCCCGGCTCGGCGCCCGCTTAGCGCCCGCCGTCGTCCTGGCGCCGCTCCCGGCCGCCTCGCCCCGGAAGGTGATTGCTGGCACGATGGGGTCATGGCATTGTCGAAGAAGCAGCTGAGCCAGGACGAGGTCATCGTCCGGCACATGCATACCCACCTCAAGGTCCTCCTGTGGCGGATCATCGCGCAGGTCGTCCTCATCGCCGTCGGCATTGCGGCCTCGATCCTCCTGCCGGGCGACTGGTCCCCGTGGAGCCACCTCGCTGTGTGGGTCGTCGTCCTGGTGGTCTCGGTGCCCGTGTTCCTCCTGCCCTGGTTGGTCTGGGCGACGACGACCTACACGATCACTTCCAAGCGCGTGATCACGCGCTCGGGCATCCTCAACAAGCGCGGCCATGATCTCCCGCTGTCGCGCATCAGCGATGTCCAGCAGAACCGGGCGCTGACCGACCGGATCTTCGGGGCGGGCACCCTGCGACTGGAGACGAGCGCGGGCGACCCCCTCATCCTTGAGGACGTCCCCAGCGTGGCAATGGTGCAGGTCGAGATCTCCAACCTGCTGTTCAACGACATTCAGGGCGCGATCGACGCCGATCCCGACCACTGAGGCCGCTGAGGCCCCTGGCCTGGCCGCGCCGCAGTGGCCTCGGCCCGCGTGTATGACGGATCCCCGTACCGGGCGGTACGGGGATCCGTCATACGTGGTCAGCTGCGCGTGGCGGAGCGTCAGCCGATGGTCTCGACGACGGCGACGGCCTGGGCCACGCCGGTGAGGGTGGAGGCGATGCGCACGGCCTCCCAGACCTGCTCGGTGCTCAGGCCCTCGCCGCGAACGGTGGCCTCGTGCGAGGTGATGCAGCGCTCGCAGCCGTTGATCGTGGACACGGCGAGGCTCCACAGCTCGAAGTCGACCTTCTCAACGCCGCCGGCAGTGCCGATGATGTTCATCCGCAGGCCCATGCGCTCGTTCTCATAGGCGTCGCCCAGGAAGTGGCGGGTGCGGTAGGCGACGTTGTTCATCGCCATGATGGAGGCCGAGCCCAGGGCGGCATTGATGGCCTCCTCGCTCAGGTGGGCGCGGGCGTCCTCGAGGACCTGCACGAGGACGGACTCGTTGCGGGTCGCGGCGGCGGCGGCCACGAAGGTGCCCCACTGCTGCTGCTCGGTGAGCGTGGAGGAGCGGGACAGGGTGGACAGGTTGAGGGAGAGGTCCTTGGCCCACTCGGGCAGGGCGGAGCGGAGGTTGTCGATGCTCATATCTGTGTTCTTTTCTTGTCAGGGCTCGTTTGTGCGGGGGGGGGGGGGGCTCAGTGGGCCATCTCGCCCAGGGCGTCGATGGTGGCGGCGCCGGCCTGCCAGTTGCAGGCGCACAGCTCGTCGGACTGGAGGGCGTCGAGCTGGCGGAGGGTCTCGTCGGTGTTGCGGCCCACGGAGTCGGAGGTGATGGACACCGACTGGATGACGTTGTTGGGGTCGATGATGAAGGTGGCGCGGTCGGCGACGCCGTCGGCGTTGAGGACGCCCGTGGCGGCGGCCAGCTCGCGCTTCAGGTCCGAGGCCATGGGGAAGGGCAGGTCCTGCAGCTTCTCGTGGCTGCGGCGCCAGGCGTAGTGGGTGTACTCGTTGTCCACCGAGACGCCCACGATCTGGCAGTCGCGGTCCTCGAAGTCCTGGTAGAGGTCGCCGAAGGCGGAGATCTCGGTGGGGCACACGAAGGTGAAGTCCTTGGGCCAGAAGAAGACGACGCGCCAGGTGCCGGCGGGAACGGTGGAGGAGACGGTGGTGAAGTAGTCCTCGGGCTTGCTGGCCTCGACGTCCTTGAGGTTGCCGGGGACGACGGCGGTGAGCTCGTAGGTGGGGAACTGGTCGCCGATGGTGAGAACGGCCATGGAAGAACCTCCTGGATGTGATGAAGCGCTGCTAGACCAGAGGTGACGCCCTCTGTTCAGTCCTAGGGTACGGCCCCAGACCGATAAGTGCAACACCTATATATCACATCATTGGTCAACCCCACCTATTTCCGAGACCGGTCGATATCACGAGCGAGACCGGTTCTCGAACCGGTCTCGCTCGTGATATCGACCGGTCTCGGCGAGGAGGGGGAGGGGGTGGGGGAGGGCGCGGGGTGGCGCGCGCCACCGTGAATCGCGAGACCTGAGCGCCACCGCGGCGCGGCGGGGATTTAGCATCGTTGGATGCGATCCCCCCGACCGGCCCAGAGTGCCCTGGCGCATCCGCGCGCCAGGGGCCTCGCCCTCGCGGTCGCGTGCTTCGCCGGTCTCCTCGCGCTGTGGTGGGCCTTCGTGGACACCTTGCCGGGACAGTTCCTCGAGGCCGCCGCTCTGGCGGGCTCGGAGATCGGCTCGCACCGGGTGGACGGGCATGCGCGCATGGTCCTCTCGGCCATCTCAATGCCGGCGGCGGTGCTGCTCGTCGTCGTCATCCTGCTGGTCGGCCTCCTGCGGCGCAGCCACCGGCGCGCCCTGTGGGCCCTCGTCGCCGTCATCGGGGCGAGCGCCAGCGCGCAGGTCCTCAAGCACTGGATCCTCTTCCGCCCGGACTACGGCATCACCGCGCGCTGGGACAACGCCAACACGCTCCCCTCGGGGCACACCGCGATGGCGGCGTCGGCCGCGGTGGCGCTCATCCTCCTCGTGGACGCCCGCTGGCGGGTGCCCGCAGCCTGGCTCGGCGCGGCGATAACGGTGGCGATGGGCTATTCGACGCTGGTGTGCCAGTGGCACCGACCGGCTGACGTCATGGCCGCCGTGCTGCTTGCGGTGGGCTGGGGCGCGCTCGCGGTGGCCGGTGGCGCGTGGAATGACGCGGGGCCCTCCTCCCACGCGCCCCCCGACGGCGCCGATCGCGGGGCCTGCCCGGCACCGGCTCTGGCCGCTCTCTGGCTTCTCGGGGCGCTCGGCGCGGCCCTCGCCCTCGCCCTGGGCCTGTGGGTGCTGACCCGCATGGACTCGCCCCTGGGCCGTTGGGAGTACTTCGCCTCCTACGCCACCGGATCGGTCGCCCTCGCGGCGGCGAGCTGCCTGTCCATGGCGGGGCTCGTGGCGCTCGCGCCCGACGGCGAGGCTCGGGCTCCGTTGGCCCTGGAGGCTCCTTAGGCCTGGGGGCTTGGGCCGCCTCGTCATCCACTCCGAACTCACCGGCCACACCGGTCTGGGTGCCGTCGTCGCTTTCGCGCCCACAGGTGCGCTCTGCACCCACAGGTGCGCTCCGCACCCACAGGTGCGGGCAGGACGCACCAGTGGGTGCTAACAGCACCGCTCAGTGTGGAACGCACCGCTGAAGGCTCCGCGAGCGCGCACGCCGCCCGGCCCGCCCTACTCGACGTCGGCGGCGGGCAGCTCCACGGTGAACACCGTCCCGTGGTCGGCCTCCTCTGTGCTCGTCTCCACCGTGAGGGCGCCCCCGTGCGAAGCGACGATCGCCAGCGCGATCGACATGCCCAGACCCGTTGAGCCCGTCGAGCGCTCCCGGGAAGCGTCCCCGCGGGCGAAGCGAACGAAGATGCGATCCCGCATGGATTCCTCGATCCCCGGGCCGTTGTCCGCCACTCGGATCACCAGGCGCTTGCCGTCCCGCTCCAGGGTGGTGGTCACGCGCGTCCCCGCGGGCGTGTGCACCCGGGCATTGGCTAGCAGATTGACGATCACTTGGCGCAGGCGCGCCTCCTCGCCCTCCACGATCGCGGGAGTGGGCTCGAAGTCCTCGGCCTCGTCCTCACTCATGCCCTCCGGGGGGGTCAGGATCGCCAGGTCGAGGGACCACTCGTGGTCAGGGCCGGCCGCCCGGGCGTCGGCGACGGCGTCGACGAGGATCCCCACCAGATCCACCTCCTCGCGGGCCACCGGGCGTCCGGAGTCGAGCCTGGCCAGCAGGAGGAGGTCCTCGACGAGCGCCGTCATCCGCAGGGACTCCGAGTGGACCCGGTCTAGCGCGTAGGAGGCCTCCTCCGACAGCCCGAGCGGGCCCGCCGCTTGGCTCGCGCCTCCGGGCGCGCCGGTTCCACCGGGGTGCTCCCGCTCCCCGCTCCCGCGCCGTATGAGCTCGGTGTAGCCGCGAATCGAGGCCAGGGGGGTGCGCAGCTCGTGGGAGGCGTCGGCGACGAACTGGCGCACCTGAGTCTCCGAGCGCTGGCGCGCCGCCAGGGCGGAATCGACATGCCCTAGGAGCGTGTTGAGGGCCCCGCCGACTTGGCTGACCTCCTGCGAGGTCGCCAGGTCGGCGTCGTCGACCCGCTCGTCGATGCTCACCTCGCCGCGGTCCAAAGGCAGGGAGGCGACGCGCTGGGCAGTGCACGCCACCCGCTCCAGGGGTGCCAGCGAGGAGCGCACGAGGGCGCGGCCGCTGAACGCCGCGATCGCCGCCCCCGCCAGGGCGATGAGCCCGAGGAAGAGGATCTGGCCGCGCACCAGGTCGTTGTCCTCCTCCATGGACAGGCCCGTGATCACCTTGTCCCCGGTGCGGCTGTCGTGCTCTACGAGCACCCTGTAGACGCCGAGCGAGTCGATGCGCACGCTCACCGGCTTGCCGGTGTCCTTCAGGTCCAGCAGGGAGGAGACCTCGGCGGCGCTCAGCGCGCGATAGGTGCCGTCGTCGCGGATGTAGCCGGCCGTGATCGCACGGGACGTGGCCGGGGTGCTTCCGCCCGCCTGCTCACCCGCGATGACGGCGGTCAGCGTCCCCGCCCGCTGCCCCACCGCGTCCAGGCCCTTGGGCACCGAGTGGTCGTGATGATCGGGGGGCGTGGAGCGCGTCCCGTTATCCGCCTCATCCTCGTTGGGCACCACCTCCAGGGTCTGCTCGGGGACGTCCCCGTGGCGCCGGAACTCGACGCGGTTCGCGGCCGCCCGCACCTGGCTGTCGAGGCGCTCGATGAGGCCGTTGCGCAGGGATAGCGTGGAGATGGCGCCGATGACGGCGGCCATGATGAGGACGATGCCCAGGACGCCCGCGACCAGGCGCGTGCGCAGGGAGCGGGGCCTGCTCACCCCTGGGTCCCGGCGCCCGCCCCGCCCGGGCCCGCCGCGCGCTCGGAGCGCTCCTGGGCCTCAGTGGGCTTGAGGACGTAGCCCACGCCGCGCATCGTGTGGATCATCGGCTCGCGGCCCTTGTCGATCTTGCGGCGCAGGTAGGAGATATAGAGCTCGACGATATTCGCCTGGCCCCCGAAGTCGTAGTTCCACACCCGGTCCAGGATCTGGGGCTTGGACAGCACGCGGCGGGGATTGCGCATGAGGAAGCGCAGCAACTCGAACTCGGTGGCGGTCAGGCGGATCTCGGTGTCGCCGCGCCAGACCTCGTGGGAGTCCTCGTCCATGCGCAGGTCGCCGACCGCCAGGATGTTGGCCGGCTCGGCGGTCGAGGCCCCGGAGCGGCGCAGCAGGGCGCGCAGCCGGGCCACCACCTCCTCCAGGGAGAAGGGCTTGGTGACGTAGTCGTCGCCCCCGGCGGTCAGGCCGGCCACGCGGTCCTCGACCGCGTCCTTGGCGGTCAGGAACAGCACGGGGACGCCCGGGGTGTGGTCGTGGATGCGGCGCATGACCTCCAGCCCGTCGAAGTCGGGCAGCATGATGTCCAGGACGACGACGTCCGGCTGGATCTCCTTGGCGGCGCGCACCGCGGCCACGCCCGTGGAGGCGGTCGTCACCTCCCAGCCCTCGTAGCGCAGGGCGGAGGCCAGGAGATCGGCGAGCATCTGCTCATCGTCGACGACGAGGACGCGGACCGGTGAGCCATCGGATCGGGTCAAGGTCTCGGCGGGAGTACTCATATCGCCTATCCAACACTCCTTCCCTGTGTCTGCGCTGTGAAACTGTGGCCATTTCCAGGATGACTCAGGCTGTCCTCACTTGAAGTGAATCGGGCTTCGATGGAATCGAAGCCCTACACCCTGACGGAAGTGACTCCAGTGGAAACGACCATCGGGAACCGCCGCTACTTCGACGCCGAGGACGTGTTCTTCTCCTCGACAGATGACAAAGGCGTCATTCGCGCCGCGAATGAGCCATTCCTTCAGAGGTCTACGGACGGGTGCACGCCGCCGAGCGAGAGCGAATGGACTCGGGTGCCAACCGCCGCGAGGGGGCCGAGGGCCCCGCGGCCGAGATCCTGGGCGGGGCCCGCCGCGTCGAGGCCTCCAGCGACAGCCTCGTGGACCGCATCGGGGACTTCCGGGAGGTCGTCTCCTCCCTGGGGGCCTGGCTCGACGGCGCGGAGTCCATCCGAGACTGCGCCCAGCGCGCCGCCGCCCTGGTACGGACTTTGGCCAGTGAGGATCCGGAGTCGTCCGCGCCCGGGCTGGCTGAGCGGATCATCGAGCGCTGCGAGCGGGCCGCCATCGCCGTGACCGGTCTGAAGGATTCCGTGGCCTCCTTCGCCGATGCCATG
This sequence comes from Actinomyces sp. zg328, assembly GCF_009829635.1. Classification (NCBI taxonomy): domain Bacteria; kingdom Bacillati; phylum Actinomycetota; class Actinomycetes; order Actinomycetales; family Actinomycetaceae; genus Actinomyces; species Actinomyces sp. zg328. The sequence continues at coordinate 214,501 of NZ_VWPE01000003.1, read as the reverse complement.
GAGTCGATGGCCTTCAGTGCCGCGCTCATCCGCCTGCACACCCTCGTGCTGGGTGCCTACGCCGCCTCCGTTGTCGACGGGGCTGAGGCCGACGAATCCCTCGCCATGCACGAGCTCGTGCACGGTCTTGAGGCCGACCTGAGCACCGACGACGAGGCCCTGGGCGGCGCCGTTGAGCGGATACGGGCCGCTCTCGCCGCGCTCAGCTAGGCGCTGCGCCGTCGAGCGGTGATCCTCGTGACGGCGCCCGCGCCGCTTCGATAACGATTCGGTAGCAGTGTTGAGGGGTTTTGCCGGATACTGTGTCTGAAAAGCGACCTTCGTTGGTAGGTTTCTGCTGGTCGGCGGCTTCCCGTGCGCGTCGGCTTCCTCCCTGGGATAGCAGCAAAGGACATCTACGTTGGAATCGCAGATCGGCTACGAGAGATTCTTTGACCCTGAGGACATCTTCTTCTCGACCACCGGCCCCAAGGGCGTCATCCGCCGCACGAATCGGACCTTCGACTCCCTGTCGCGCTACTCGCGGGACCGCCTCCAGCGCGCGCCGCACAACATCGTCCGCCACCTGGATATGCCCGCGGGCCTGTTCAAGCTCATGTGGGATGACCTGGGCGCCGGGCGGCCCGTGAGCGCCTACGTCCTCAACCGCGCCGCCGACGGCGTCGACTACCGCGTCTTCGCCACCATCGTCCCGATCCGTGACGGCTTCCTCTCCGTGCGCACCAAGCCCCTGCGCGAGGGCGCCCAGCGCGCCATCGAGGAGGCCTACCGCCGCGTGCGGGCCCGTGAGCGCGAGTTCGCCGGCCGGGGTGCCTCCCGCTCCCAGATCGGCGAGATGGGTGCCGCTGAGCTCGCCGCCGAGTTGGCCGGCCTGGGCTACCCCGCGCTTATCGACGCCACCCGCGCCCTCCTGCCCGCGGAGGTCAGCGCCCTGGTCTCCCAGGGTGTGCGCGTCCCGGACTCCACCGGCGTGAGCGGGCCCGTCGCCGACATCCTGCGCGCCGCCGCGGACCTCGAGCGCTCCACCAACCGCCTCGTCTTCCAGCTCGAGGAGTACCTCAGGCTCTTGGGCTCCCTGGAGGCAACGAGGGACTCGATGCTCCGGGTCGCCGAGCGCGTCGAGTTCACCGGCCGGGTCCTGGGAGCCCAGGCCCGCACCTCCTGGCAGCGCACGCGCAGCGACGAGATCGCCGAGCGCGTCGTCGAGCTGGCCGGCCAGGCCGCCCCCGCCCTGCGGGCGCTGCCGAGGCGGATGAGCGCGGCCCGGGACGGCGTCCTCGACCTGCGCTTCTCAGTGGCCCTCATGCGGCTCATGACCCTCATGGTCGGGCGCTTCTCCCGCTCGATCCTCGACGGCAGTGAGGAGGACCCGATCGGCTCCATCTCCGACCTGTGCGAGGCCCTGCACTCCGTCGTCGGCGCCATGGACGCCGTCTGCGCCCGCGCCCGCCAGGCCGCGGAGACCCTCGACGCCGATCTGCGCGCCGTCACCCCCCAGATCGATCGGATCACCCGCCGCACCCGCCAGTGGGTGGATGACAAGGCCGCGACGCGCGCCGTGACCCCGGCCGACACCATCGACCAGGACATGCTGGAGGTCCGCTCCTTCGCCCAGCAGGGCGCGCCCGAGGTGCGGCCGATGGCGGCGCTGGCCGCCGAGTGCCGCACGATCGACCTCCCCTTCGACTCCGCCGCCGCCCATCAGCTCATCGGCTCCATCATCACCGCGCTCGGCCAGCTGTCCTGACCCCGGGCGGTCCGCCGGCCGGGCGGGGAGCGCCGGGCGCCGATGGGTTAGAGTCGGCTCGGGCGCCCGCAAGGGGCGTCGAGGTTGTGCCGTCCGCTGCTGCGCGCGCGGCGGTTTCCCAACGTCGCAGGAAGGTTCCCCCGTGCCCCGCAAGCTCGTCATCGTCGAGTCCCCCAACAAGGTCCGCTCGATCGCCGGATACCTGGGCCCCGATTTCGATGTTGAGGCCTCCGTGGGCCATATCCGCGACCTCGCCCAGCCCTCCGAGCTGCCGGCGGCGGAGAAGAAGGGCCCCTACGGGCGCTTCGCCGTCGACGTCGAGGACGGGTTCAAGCCGTACTACGTCGTCAACCCCGACAAGAAGAAGACCGTCACCCAGCTCAAGAAGGCCCTCAAGGAGGCCGACGAGCTCTATCTGGCCACCGACGACGACCGCGAGGGCGAGGCCATCGCCTGGCACCTCCTGGAGGTCCTCAAGCCCAAGGTGCCGGTCAAGCGCATGACCTTCACCGAGATCACCAAGGAGGCGGTCACCCGCGCCCTGGACTCCACGCGGGACATCGACTCCCACCGCGTGGACGCCCAGGAGACCCGCCGCATCCTCGACCGGCTCGTCGGCTACGAGGTCAGCCCCGTCCTGTGGCGCAAGGTCCGCGCGGGCCTGTCCGCCGGGCGCGTGCAGTCCGTGGCCACCCGCCTCGTGGTGGAGCGCGAGCGCGAGCGCATGGCCTTCGTGCCCGCCGGCTACTGGGGCGTTGAGGCCCGCCTGAGCACGGGCCTGGGCGGGCTCGATGAGGCCGCTCGCGCCGAGGGCTCCTTCACTGCCCGCCTGGCCGCTCTCGACGGGCGCCGCGTGGCCACCGGGCGCGACTTCACCGACGGCGGCGAGCTGACGGCGTCGGCCCGCAAGGCGAGCACCGTCCACCTCCACGAGGGCGCGGCCAAGGCCATCGCCGAGGCCGTCATGCGCGCCGTCCCACGCGTGGCCGAGGTGGAGGAGAAGCCTTACAAGCGGCGTCCTGCCGCTCCCTTCACCACCTCCACCCTTCAGCAGGAGGCCTCCCGCAAGCTCCGCATGAACCCGCGTGAGACCATGCGCGTGGCGCAGGGCCTGTACGAGAACGGCTTCATCACCTACATGCGCACCGACTCCACGGTGCTCTCCGGCCAGGCCGTGGCCGCCGCCCGCGCGCAGGTCGCCGAGCTCTACGGGCCCGAGTACGTGCCCGCCAAGCCGCGCGTCTACGCCGCGAAGACCAAGGGCGCCCAGGAGGCCCACGAGGCCATCCGGCCCGCCGGCGACCACTTCCGCACCCCCGCGCAGGTCAGCGGCGAGCTCAGCGGCGCGCAGTTCCGCCTCTACGAACTCATCTGGAAGCGGACCGTCGCCTCCCAGATGGCCGACGCCGTCGGTTCCACCGCGACCGTCCGCGTGGAGGTGCCCCTGGCGCCCGCCGATGGCGGCTCGCGCGACTCCGGGCACACCTTCTCCACCGCGTCCCTCACCGCCTCGGGCACCGTCATCACCTTCCGCGGATTCCTGGCCGCCTACGAGGAGGGGCGCGACGCCGAGCGCTACTCCGAGGCCGTCGCGGGCAGTGCCGGTGAGGCCGTGAGCGGCGGCGAGGCTGGCGGCGCGGGCGCTGCGGGCGCTGGGGCCGGCGGTGGGGGCGCGCAGTCGCGCGAGGCGCGCCTGCCCGCCATGATCGCCGGGCAGGAACTCGCGGCCCTCGGCGCCGAGGCCGCCGGGCACGAGACCACGCCGCCCCCGCGCTACACCGAGGCCTCCTTGGTCAAGGCCCTGGAGGAGCGCGAGATCGGCCGCCCCTCCACTTACGCCGCCACCATGTCCACCATCTCCGATCGCGGCTACGTCGATCACCGGGGACAGGCCCTCGTGCCCACCTGGCTGGCCTTCGCCGTCACGCGCCTGCTGGAGGAGAACTTCGCCGAGCTGGTGGACTACGACTTCACCGCCTCCATGGAGGCCGACCTCGACCGCATCGCCGCCGGGGAGGCCGACCGGGTCGCTTGGCTGGCCCGCTTCTACTTCGGGGCGGATGGGGCGGACAGGGCGGGGTCTGCGGGCTCGTCGGGGTCTGCGGGGGCCGCTGGGAGCGCCGGGGGAGCGGGCCAGGATGGCGAGCGCGGCCTGCGCGCCATGCTCGACACCCTCGGCGAGATCGATGCCCGGGCCATCAATTCCGTGCCGATCGGCGAGGGCATGACCCTGCGCGTGGGCCGCTACGGCCCTTACCTGGAGTCCGACGACGGCAAGCGCGCCAACGTGCCCGCTGACCTCGCCCCGGATGAGCTGACCGTTGAGCGCGCCCGTGAGCTCTTCGCCCGCGCCGCCGACGACGGCCGCGAGCTCGGCGTCGACCCGTCCACCGGCCACACGATCATCGCCAAGGACGGGCGCTACGGGCCTTACGTCACCGAGGTGCTGCCCGCCCCGGAGGGCGGGGCCGACGCGGAGGAGGCGTCGTCGTCGGGGGCGAAGAAGAAGCGGACCACGAAGAAGGCTGCCGGGCCCAAGCCGCGCACGGCGAGCCTGCTGAAGTCGATGGACCTGTCCACCGTCACCCTGGAGCAGGCGCTCGACCTGCTGAGCCTGCCGCGCGTGGTGGGCCAGGATGCCGAGGGCGTGGACATCACCGCGCAGAACGGGCGCTTCGGGCCGTACCTGAAGAAGGGGACGGACTCGCGCTCCCTGGCCACCGAGGAGCAGATCTTCACGGTCACCCTGGAGGAGGCGCTCGCGCTCTTCGCCCAGCCCAAGACCCGCCGCGGCCAGGCCGCCGCGCGCGGGCCCCTGCGCGAGCTCGGCACGGACCCGGCCACCGGCAAGCCCGTGGTCATCAAGGATGGGCGCTTCGGCCCTTACTTCACCGACGGCGAGACGAACGTGACGCTGCGCCGGGGTGATGACCCGGCCACCGTCACCCCCGAGCGCGCCTACGAGCTCCTCGCTGAGAAGCGCGCCAAGGGCCCCGCCAAGAAGCGCGCCACCCGCAAGACCGCCACGAAGAAGACGACGACGGCCAAGAAGAAGTCCCCCTCCGCCGAGACCGGTCGAAAATAGGAGCGAGACCGGTCGAAAATAGGAGCGAGACCGGTCCTCGCGAGGGTGCGCGCGAGTGCGGCTGGGCGAGCAACGGCATTGAGGCGCTCACCGGAAAGCCGTCAACGAGCCGTTCCACGGGCAGCTACAGCGCGGCCGGCCTCAAGGTGGGAAATCGAGCGGGGTCACGCCGTCGCGCTCAGTTCGCAGGGGGGGAGCCTTGGCCGCCCTGGGATGAGAATCCTCTGCACGACGACCACCCCAAGGACTCGAAGGGCAACGAGTTGCCGGCACGGCTGGAGTACGGTCATGCCTACCAGGTTGTCTCGGTTGACCTGGGCAACCCGAACGACCCCTCCGACGACACGGTGACGATCCGGAACCCGTGGTATCCGAACCAAGTCATGACAATGCCCTACGAGGACTGGAGGAAGTGATCCATGGTAGGCGGATCGCCGGACGGCCTGCGTGACTGGTGGTTGGAGAAAAGGAAGTATCTGAGGATGGTCCGCAAGGTGCTTATTGGAGCCGTCAGCGTCGTCGTCGTGCTCGTCCTCGCCGTCGTTGGTGTGATGTGGTGATCGTTGCGTGCGGGCACACCTGACCTGCCTGAAGAGCTTGAGGCGCTGCGCGGGGAGGCGCAGGTCGAGGGTGAGGCGCGTCCGTTCCCCATTGCCGGCGGGTGGAGGGCAGTGCTGTTCTCGGTGGAGACCGGTGGCGCCAAGGTGCAGGTCTGGTCGGCTGATGAATCCGGTGAGGTTGTGAGTGAGTTTCTTGAGGATGGATGGTACGAGCGGTGTGGTTGGCTCGTGCACCGTCGCCGTGCTGGAGACCCACCCTGGTCGGTCCGGGCGTGCGCCGGGCAGCCAGACCGGCTGGGCGCTGCTGCACATCAGCTGTCCGCCTCATCCCACCACCAGCCCCAACGAGACGGCCACGACCGGTGCGAGCGCGAGGCCATCCGCCACCCCCGGCGCTACCACGGATAAGGGCTGACCGGACCGCCTCCACCGGCCGCCTCACCCCGGACCTGACGGCGCCGCTGACTTCCCGGGCGGGCATCACCGTCTCCCCGGCACGCTGCAATGAGCCGGGCGTCCTCGCCGGCGGCTCCACGGTCGTCAGCGGCGACGACGGCGTGGTGACGAACAACGGTCAGTCCTCGGTGATCAACGACCGTTACGGTGCAGGCCTCTACGCCGACGGCAAGTTGAGCATCACCAACAACGGCGACGGCACAGCGCTGGTCGTCTCGCCGACCGGGAACCGCACCGTGAAGGCTGAGCCGCTGCCCAAGGCGCCGCGCGTGGAATGCTTCCCCAGCATCGATGCCGCCAAGCCGATCGAGTCCTGCGGAACGGTCGTCACCCTCACTGATGGTCTCCTGTTGCCGCCCTCCGGGGCGCTGCGCCGGGGGTGATGACCCGGCCACCATCACGCCCGAGTGCGCCACGCGCTCCTCACCGAGACCGGTCTCGCTCTTAATTTCGACCGGTCTCGCTCCTATTTTCGACCGGTCTCGGCGAGGGCGCGGACGAGGGCGGCCGCGGTCTCGCGCACGTCGCGGCGCTCGGACAGCGCGGTGACGACGGCGCCGTCCACGACCGCGATGATGATCTCGGCCGAGTAGCGCAGCGAGAAGCTCTCCGCGATGCGGCTGATGGCGGCGTTGAGCCGCTGGCGCCCCTCGCGGTAGGCCGACCCGACGGGCGCCGAGGCCCCGGCGGAGATCAGCTGGAGGTAGTGGCCCAGGTACGGGCCCTTCTCGGGCAGGGTGGCGCGCAGCAGGAACTCGATCCGCTCATCGAGGCCGGGCCGCTCCTCCAGGGCCTCGACGGCGTCGGCCACCCGCTCCGCGCGCGCGGCCCACAGGCTGATGTTGAGCAGGCCGGCCTGGTGGAGGAGATCGTCAAGGCCGTCGAAGTAGTACGTGGTGGCCGACAGTGAGCACCCGGCGCGCTGGGCCACGGCCCGATGAGTGACCTCCTTCGGGCCGGATTCGCGGATGATGGCGGCCGCGGCGTCGATAATCGCCTGCCTGCGGGCCTCCCCCTTGGCAGTCGACGCCTTCTCCCGCCGGTCACTGGTCGTTTCCACGGCGCTGCACATGCTGACACGATAAGGCCAAAACGGCGCCGTGGGGATGTGAATCCAGATGACGGCGTGTGAGTCGGCCCCAGGAGCCGCGAGATCTCGCGCCCGCTGGCCGTCCGCCGTCGGCGGGGGGGCGAGGCCACTCAGCGCGATGGCAAGGATGTCGCGGACTTCGCGCCCTCCTCGGTGAAGGCGGTGAGGTCGGCGTCGGAGTGCTCCGGCGCCACGATCATCGCGCCCAGCGCGGCCAGCGCTACGACGCTGAGGTAGACCGCGGGCGCCAGTGGGGAGCCGGTGACGGAGATGAGCCAGGTGGCGAGGAAGGGCGCCGTGCCGCCGAAGAGGGCGTTCGCCGTGTTGAAGGACAGGGCGAAGCCGGAGTAGCGCACCTCGGTGGGGAAGGACTCGGCGAGGAAGGTGGCCAGGGTCCCGTCATTGGCGGTCAGGATGACAGCGAAGATCAACTCGCAGGCGAGGATGACCCAGATGTCGCCGCCCTTCATGATCCAGAACAGTGGCACGGACAGCGCGATGAAGGCCACGCAGGCGCCGATGAGCATCTTGCGGCGCCCAATGGTGTCCGAGAAGTGCCCCATGACGAAGATCGAGGAGATGTAGCCGCAGAGCATGATTGAGGTCAGCAGGTTGGAGGTGCTCTTCCCGATGCCGATCTCCTCCTGCAGGTAGGTGGGCATGTAACTCAGCAGCAGGTAGAAGCCGACGGCGTTGAGGCAGGAGACCCCGAAGGCGATCGCCACCGTCCGGCCGTGCCTGCTCAGGACATCGAGCACGGGCGTGCGCCGCGACGGGCCGGCGGCGGCCTCGAGCTGCGCGCTCATCTCCTGGAAGGCGGGGGAGTCCTCCAGGTGCACCCGGATGTAGCGACCGACGACGCCCAGGGGGCCGGCCAGCAGGAACGGGACGCGCCAGCCCCAGGACTCCATGGAGGCGTCGTCGAGGAGCCAGTGGAGCAGGGCCACCAGGGTGGAGCCCGCGAGCAGCCCGGTCGCCGTGGAGGCGGGCACGAGGCAGGTGTACAGGCCGCGCCTGCCCGTGGGGGCGTACTCGGCCAGGAAGGTGCCCGCGCCCGCGTACTCGCCGGAGGCGGAGAATCCCTGGATGAGCCGCAGGAGCAGCAGGAGGATGGCGGCGCCCAGCCCGATCATCGAGTACCCGGGCAGGAAGGCGATGAGGAAGGTGGAGCCGGACATGATGAGGATCGACCACGACAGCGCCCAGCGCCGCCCGAACCTATCCCCCCAGGCTCCCCAGACGACGGCGCCGATGGGCCGAAGAAGGAAGGACATCGCGAAGACGGCGAAGGTGGACATGAGCTGGACGGAGGTGTCGCTCTCGGGGAAGAAGACCTTGCCGATGACGACGGCGAGGTATCCGTAAGAGGCGTAGTCGAACCACTCGATGAAGTTTCCGATGAAGGACGCCGCCGCCGCTCGGCGTACTGTCGCCCCCTGGGCGCTGCTGGGGATCACGGTTGAGGGGGGAGGGGCAGTACTACCGTCGGCGGTCATGGGCATCTCTCCGGGTTCGTGGACTGTCAGGGGCTGTTCAGTGGCGACGGCCGCCCCTCGCGCCATGGCGATACGGGGGCGGCCGTCGATGAGGTCAGGCGGTAGCGACAGAGCGTTTACCGGCTCGAGCGAGAGCATCGACGATGATCGGGGCGAAGCCTCCTCCCACGATCAGGGCTCCACCGATCATACCGATCGGGGTCAACTGCTCGTGGAAGATCAGCAGGCCGCAGACGATCGCCACCGGGCACTCCCAGTAGGAGATCGTGGACATCTCCACGGCGGGCAGGTTCCTTCCCGCCACGACGAGGAACCCGAGGGCGACCAGCCCGCTGAAGACGAACAGCAGCGCGGCCGAGCCCCAGTTGGAGCCGGTGAAGGCGCTCACCCCGTGCCAGGGGCGCAGGATGAGCGCCATGCTCAGCGCCGCGACGGAGGCCCACACGAAGTTCCACACGCCGCGGACGATGGAGTCCACGTCCTTGCGGTACCCGTTGAAGAACAGGGCCATGCCGTAGAAGGCGCCGGACAGCAGGCCCAGGAGGTCCCCCATGGCCTTCTTCGGGTACTCGGCCGAGGTCACCGACAGGTCCAGCCCGAAGGAGAGCGCCCCGTCCTTGTAGTCGATGATCCCGATCGTCATGAGCATTCCGACGAACACGATGAGCAGGAAGAGCCCGTTGAGGCGGCTGATCCTCTCCTTGCGGAAGATCCTGGCCAGGATCGTGCAGAACAGGGGCCCGGTGTAGATGAGGAAGACCGCGTTGGCGATCGTGGTCAGCAGCGTGGAGGAGATGTAGCAGCCCAGCGACAGGCCGATGGAGATCCCGCCCATGATGATGGCCGGGCTGAGCCGGGTGGCGCGGAACAGCGCGGCCTTGTGGGTCGCGAAGAGCAGGATGGTGAAGCCCACCACGCCCGTGAGCATGCGGCCCGAGGCGAGGAAGGAGCCGATGACGGCCTTGTCATCGGGTATGAGGCCATTGGTGGCGCCCCGGCTGAAGGTCCCCACCAGGCCCATGCCTGTGGCGGAGATGAGCATGGCGATGGCGCCGAGCTTCTTGTCCATGACGTAGGTGGACCCGGCGGCCTTGAGATCAGGGGTGGTCGAGGTGTCGTTCATTGGGGTGCGTCCTATGCGTCCTTGCACGTGGTGGATCCGGTTCAGGCGCCGTTGCCTGGAAGGCCCCGGTGGGCACAGGGACCGGGCGCGAATGCCTGGTCAGGTGGATGGTCCCTGGGGGCCGGCAGGCACCGGCCCCCAGGGACCCGGTGTCTCAGACGAGGGTCGGGTCCTCGACCTGGTTCGGGAAGTAGTCCTCGCAGCCGCCCTCGCGGTAGACGTCCGCCGTCGCGCAGTGCAGGGCACCGCCGAACGGGTAGGCGTCGCGGAACGGGACGGGGATGACGTTCATGCCGAGCTTGTCCATCTGCTCCATCTGGTGGACCTCGCTGGCCTCGCAGATGACGGTCTTGTGGTCCAGGACCAGGCAGTTCATGGACAGCCACACCGAGGAGTAGCACAGCGGCGGCGGGGTCTCGTGCGCCGGCATAGCGGCGTCGACGATCTGCCAGTCGTTGGCCTCGAAGATCTTCCTCTGCTCCTCGGGCAGGTGGCGGTGGGGGTTGTTGATGATGAGCCCCGGCCGCAGCGGCACGAAGGTGGCGTCGATGTGGATCGGGTAGGGGTCACCCGGGAAGTTGACGGCGTGGACGCGCAGGTCCGGGTAGTAGCGCTTGAACCACTCCATCGCGGTGCGGTTGGTGGTCAGGCCGTGCTGGATGAACAGGTCCTTGCCCAGCCGCAGGACGTCGGCCGCGTCCCACATGGGCTCGGCCTCGGTGGTGACGAAGTCCTTCGCGGCGGTGCGCTCGAGGCGCTCCTCCAGCGAGATCTTCTCGTCGTAGTAGTTGTGCTTGTAGGAGGCGTTGGTCAGGCGCGGGCGGGGGGCCTGCGTCCACTTGAACTCCGGGTCCTCGTCGAAGTACTTCTTCATGAGGGGCCAGTAGGCCAGGTACTCGAAGTAGCGGCAGCGGAAGGAGTTGGCCGAGGCCATGATCTCGTTGCCGATGGTCAGCAGGATGTCGCGGGGCGGCATGCAGGTCATCATCGAGTCGGTGCGGAAGTCCGGGGTGATGACGGGCTGGTTCCACTGGAGCGGGGTCGGGCGGTCGACGATGACGCCGTGGTCCTCACAGACCTTGGCGAGGTAGTCGAGCTGGGCGTTCGCCTTCTCGACGGTCTCCGTGGGGCGGGGGCCCCACATGCCGCGCATCTCGGAGTCGATCGGCACCTTCTCGCTGGTGGCGGGCTCCTCGGGCGGGATGACTGAGAAGTCGGCGCGTCCGACGATGACGCGCTTGAGGGGGTCGAAGTCGTTCCACGAGTTCACGATCTTCGTCATGGGGAAATCACTCCTTTGTGAGTGCGGCGGTGCGCCGCGGGTTTCGATGCATCGAATGAATGGTTGACGGATCCGCTCAGCGGAAGAGAGGTCCTCCTTCCTGGGGCTCGTGGGCGTTCCGGGCGCTGACGGCCGATCGGCGCCCGGTCAGTTGGTCGTGCGGTCGGGCACCGGCGGCCGGATGTCGTCCGGCCCGCCGTAGTTCCCTCCCGGGGTCACGATCGTCCCGGAGACCCCCTCGATGATCCCGATGGCGTCCTCGAGGCGGCCGATGGCGGCCATGTCCCCCGTGAGCTCCACGAAGCGGCACACGGCCTCCACCTTGGGGCCCATGGATCCCGCGGGCAGGTCCATGGCGCGCAGCGAGGCCGGGGTGGCGCGGTCCACCCGCTTGGCCTGCGGCGTCCCGAATCCCTCCTGGACGCCGTCGACGTCGGTGAGGATGAGCAGGGCGTCGGCATCGAGGTGCTCGGCGAGCACCGCGGCGGTCAGGTCCTTGTCGATGACCGCCTCGACCCCCTGGAGCTTGCCGTGCTCGTTGCGGATGACCGGCACGCCCCCGCCGCCGGCGCAGATGACGACGGCGCCCGCGTGGAGGAGGGCCCGGGCCATCCGGGTCTCGATGACGCGCTGGGGCCTGGGCGAACCGACGACGCGGCGGAAGTGCTCGCCGTCCTTCTTGACCGTCCAGCCCCTCTCGGCGGCCAGCCTGTTGGCGGTGGCCTCGTCGTAGACCTCGCCGACGAACTTCGTCGGGTTGGCGAAGGCCGGGTCCCCGGCCAGGACGAGGGTCTGGCTCAACAGGGAGGCGACCTGCCTGCCGGGCAGGGCGTTCTGCATGGCCTGGAGGAGCCAGTAGCCGATCATCCCCTGGGTCTCCGCGCCCAGGGTGTCGAAGGGGTAGCACTCGCTCAGGCGGTCATCGTTGGCGGACTCCAGGGCGAGCACGCCGACCTGCGGGCCGTTGCCGTGGGTGATGATGAGCTCGTGCTTCTCGGCCAGCAGGGCCAACTGCTTGGCGGCCGCCTGCACATTGGTGATCTGGGTGCGGGCGTCGGGTTTGTCCCCCCGGCGCATCAGGGCGTTGCCGCCCAGGGCAGCGACAATGCGCATGGGTCAGTCCTCCCAGTCGCCCAAGGTGGCGACCATGACGGCCTTGATGGTGTGCATGCGGTTCTCGGCCTGCTGGAAGGAGACGTTGCGCTCGGTCTCGAAGACGTCGTCGGTGACCTCCAGGCCGTCCATGCCGGTGGCCTCGAAGAGCTGCTGGCCGACCTTCGTGTTGCGGTCGTGGAAGGCCGGCAGGCAGTGGAGGAACTTGACGTCGTCGTTGCCGGTGCGCTTCACGAGCTCGCCGTTGACCTGGTAGTCCTTGAGCAGGGCGATGCGCTCGTTCCAGACCTCCTTGGGCTCGCCCATGGAGACCCACACGTCGGTGTAGAGGTAGTCGACGCCCTTGACGCCCTCGTCGACGTCGTCGGTGATCGTGATGCGGGCCCCGGAGACGGCGGCGAGCCCCTCGGCGATGGCCACGACCTCGGCCTCGGGCTGGAGCTCCTTGGGCGCCACCAGGCGGATGTCCATGCCGACCAGCGCGCCGGAGACCAGCAGGGAGTTGGCGACGTTGTTGCGGGCGTCGCCCAGGTACGCCAGGGAGATCTCGGTGATCGGCTTGTCCACCAGCTCGATCATGGTCAACTGGTCGGCGAGCATCTGGGTGGGATGCCAGGCGTCGGTCAGGCCGTTCCACACGGGCACGCCGGACAGCTCTGCCAGGGTCTCGACCTTGGCCTGGTCGTCACCGCGGTACTCGATGCCGTCGTACATACGCCCGAGCACGCGGGCGGTGTCCGCCACGGACTCCTTGTGACCCAGCTGCGAGCCGGAGGGGTCGAGGTAGGTGGTGTGGGCCCCCTGATCGGCGGCGCCGACCTCGAAGGAGCAGCGGGTGCGCGTGGAGGTCTTCTCGAAGATGAGGGCGATGTTCTTGCCCTTGAGGCGCTGGACCTCCTTGCCGGCCTTCTTGTCCGCCTTGAGCTGGGCGGCGAGGTCCAGCAGGCTCATCCACTCGGCGGTGGTGAAGTCCGTCTCCTTGAGGAAGTGGCGGTTGTGCAGGGGGTGGGTCATGTCGATCCGTCCTTCATTGGAATTGAGGTGAATGTGGGCGACGGGAGGAAGAGTAGTCACGAGCCGAGGGGCTCGCGGACAACGGGGCAGCTCATGCAGTGCGGGCCGCCGCGGCCGCGGCCGAGCTCGCTACCGGGGATGGTCAGCACCTCGATGCCCTTGGAGGTGAGGTACTCGTTGGTGTTGACGTTGCGCTCGTAGGTGATGATCACACCGGGCGCGATGGCCAGTGAGTTGGCGCCGTCGTCCCACTGCTCACGGGCGGCCGCGCGGCTGTCCTGGGGGGTCGTGAGCACGTTGAGCTCATCGATGCCCAGGGCGGCGGCGATGGCCTCGTGCATGGCCTCGGCGGGATTCTCGATGACGTCCACCGCGCCCTCGCGTTCACCGGGGCGCAGGGTGAAAGTGGGGAGCATTCCCGCGTCGGCGTACTTGGTGAAGGTGCCGTGGTCGACCATCGTCATGATGGTGTCCAGGTGCATCTGGGCGCGCGTCTTCCTCATCTTGACGGCGATGATCTCGCGCACGCCCCCGGCGAAGAGCTGGGTGGCCAAGCGCTCCACACCCTGGGGGCAGGTGCGCTCGGAGACGCCGATGAGCACGGCGCCGTTGCCGATGATCTGGATGTCCCCGCCCTCGGTGGACAGCGCGGGGCTGACCGTGCCGTCGGACCAGATGGGGAAGCCCCCGGCGGCGAAAAGCGGGTGCCAGGTGTAGATGGCCCGGTAGTTGAGCGACTCGCGGCGCCGGGCCTGGCGCGACATGGAGTTGATCGACACGCCGTTGTAGATCCAGGAGGAAGTGTCCCGGGTGAACAGGTGGTTGGGCAGGGGGCCGATCAGCAGGTCCTCGGGGTCCATCGAGGCCAGCACCATCGAGGAGACCCCCGGGATGCGTTCGAGGAGCTCCTCCTTGGTGATCCCGGCGATGAGGGTCTCGGCGAGCGCGGGCGCCTCCACGCTCTCGGCCCATTGGCGGATGGCGGGGGAGGCCGCCAGCCCCGTGGAGTCCTCGGATAGGACGGCGTCCAGCAGGAAGGCGCGCGCCTCGGGGATCTCCAGGGTCTCGGCGAGCAGGTCCTGCAGGTAGAGAACCTGGGCGCCACGGCTGCGCAGCACTCGCGCGAACTCGTCATGCTCCTGCTGGGCCCTCTCCAGCCAGAGGACGTCGTCAAAGAGGAGCTCGTCCTTGTTCTCGGGGGTCAGCCTCAGCATCTCCTTGCCGGGCCGGTGGATGATGACGGTCTTGAGGCGACCGATCTCTGAGTCGATGGATGGCGTGAGCATCGCGTCCTATTCCTCTGGAATCTGGCGCGGCGCCCGGCATGGGCGCCCGCGGGATGGCTCAGGGCTGCGTCGCCCTGCGCTGATGCGGTGATGGATTCAGGGTGTGGTCTCAGGGGTGGCAATGGTGCGGGGCCCGGAGCCCCGGATGCTCCCGGAGGGCGGCGTCACCCTCCCGGATTGGTACGTTCGTACCATTGGTACAAGCGTACCAATGGTGATGCGCGTCTACAAGTAAAAGTGACGTGCATCACTCTCGTCCGGTGTCCGTTGAGCGCTCCACCCGCTCCCGCCCCGGAGAGCCCCACGCCCGCGAGATCCGGCGCGTGCTGGGCGCGCTGATCCCGTGGTCGCCGAGGCGGGGACCGGGAGCGTCACCGCCAGGAAGCGGCCCCGCTACCCTGGAGCCGTGACCGACGCCCCCTCGCCCGCGACCCAGCCTCGCCCCGGCCTGCTCATCTCCTTCGAGGGGGGCGACGGCGTCGGCAAGACCACGCAGATCAAGCGCCTGGCCACCGCGCTCGCGGCCGCCCGGATCAACTACCGCCTCACCCGCGAGCCCGGCGGCACCGATCTGGGGGCCCAGATCCGCCGCCTCCTCCTGCACGGGGGAGCGGTGGACCCGCGCGCCGAGGCCCTGCTCTACGCCGCCGACCGCGCCCAGCACGTCGCCGAGGTCATCCGCCCCGCCCTGGGCTGCTCCGAGGTGGTCCTCACCGACCGCTACCTCGACTCCTCCATCGCCTACCAGGGCGCCGCCCGCTCCCTGGGGGCCGCCGAGGTCCGGTCCCTGTCCGAATGGGCCACCGGCTCCCTGCTCCCGGATCTGACGATCCTCCTGGACGCCGACCCGTCCGTGGCCGACCGCCGCACCGGGGCTAGGGGCGCCAAGGACCGCCTGGAGAGCGAGGGCGCGGCCTTCCGCGCCGCCCTGCGCGAGCAGTTCCTCGCCCTGGCCGACGCCGAGCCCGAGCGCTTCGCCGTCCTCGACGCCCGGCGGACCATCGAGGAGGTCGCCGAGGATGTCACCCAGCGCGTCGCCGCGCTCCTGAAGGCCCGCCCCGGCGCGGTGGGCGTGGAAGCGGCTCCGCGGGGAGCTGCCCCGGACGCGCATGCCGCTTTCCTCCAGGCCGCGGCGCGCCTGAGCGGCCCCGAGGGGAAGGGCGCATGAGCGTCTGGGACGACGTCGTCGGGCAGGAGGCGGTTATCTCCACCCTGTCCGGGGCGGCCGAGGCCGCCAGGGGCCTCGCCGAGCAGCGGGAGGCCCGGGCCGGCGGCGGGGCCGAGGACCCCCCGAGCGCCACCGGCCCCGGTTCCGCCATGACCCACGCCTGGCTCATCACCGGCCCTCCGGGCTCGGGCCGCTCCAACGCCGCGCTCGCCTTCGCCGCCGCCCTCCAGTGCGCTGGCGACGTGCCCGGCTGCGGCCAGTGCAAGCCCTGCCGGGACGTCATGAGCGGCGCCCACCCCGACGTCGTGCGCCTGGCCACCGAGAAGCTCATCATCACCCTCGACGAGGTCAAGGAGCTCATCGGCGAGGCGCAGCGCCGCCCCTGGACTGGCCGGTGGCGGGTCATCCTCGTCGAGGACGCCGATCGCATGGCCGAGCGCACCACGAACGTCCTGCTCAAGTCCATCGAGGAGCCACCGCCCCAGACCGTGTGGCTCCTGTGCACCCCCAGCGCCGACGACGTCCTGCCCACCATCCGCTCGCGCTGCCGGCTGATCACGCTGCGCATCCCGCCCGCGGGCGCCGTTGCCGACCTCCTCGTGCGCCGTGACGGCGCCGACCCCGCCCTCGCCGCCCGCGCGGCCCGCGCCAGCCAGTCGCATATCGGCCTGGCCCGCCACCTGGCCACCGACCCCGACGCCTGGGAGCGCCGTCGCCGCCTCCTGCGCGCCCCCGTGTCGCTGCGCAGCGTGGGTGACGCCGTGCTCGCCGCCGCCGACCTCGTCGAGAGCGCCGAGTCCGAGGCCCAGGCCCGCACCGCTGAGCGCGACGCCGCTGAGCGCGCCGACCTCATGCGAGCCCTCGGCCTGGAGGGGGAGGGGCGCGTGCCACCCGCCCTGCGCGCGCAGATCCGCGCCCTGGAGGAGGACCAGAAGCGGCGGGCCAAGAGGGCCCGGACCGATGTGCTCGACCGGGCCATGATCGACCTGCTCTCCTTCTACCGCGACGTCCTGGCCGCGCAGATGGGCAGTGACGTCGAACGCGTTAACATCGACCTGGCCGAGCAGATCGAGCGGGCGGCCGCCTCCACCGGGCCGGAGCAGTCACTGGCGCGCATCGCCGCCATCGAGGAGTGCCGCGGGAGGCTGCGCTCCAACGCCGCGCCGCTGCTCGCCGTCGAGGCCCTCATGATCCAGTTGCGCCCCCAGGCGCGCTGAGGGCGTCGCGCTGACCGACCCACGCGCGGCGGGAGGTGAGGGACTCCTTGATCTGCGCGCGCGGATCAGCGGCGGGTGGCGCGACGTCGTCGGATCGGCTCATGCGGCCAGGCTACGCGTGGGCGGCGTTTAGGCTGGCGCCGTGAGCATCCTCGACGCCTCCTCCCGTCCCCGCCGGATCAAGATCCTGGCCGCCCTGTCCGCCGTGACCGCCACCGCGGCGCTGTCGGCCTGCGGCAACCCGTCAGTCCCCGGCGCCACCCAGGCCACCGGTGCTGCCACCGCCTCCGTCCCGGCTGGTCTGGAGTCGTTCTACAGCCAGGCCGTGGAGTGGTACCCGTGCAAGAAGGACGCCGGTATGACTGAGCGCAGTGGCGACATGGGGCCGGGGACGATGAGTTGCGCGCGCGTGAAGGTGCCCCTGGATTACGGCAACCCCGGGGGCGAGACGATCCAGATCGCGATGAAGAAGCGCTCGGCCTCGGCCGATACGGCCACGGGCGCTCTGTTCATCAACCCCGGCGGCCCCGGCGGCTCCGGCGTCGATATCCTTCCCCAGATCACGTCGACTCAATTCTCCAAAGACCTCGTCACCGCTTACGACGTGATCGGTTTCGACCCCCGCGGGGTGGGTGAGTCCACGGCGATCGACTGCCTGACCGATGCTGAGCTGGACGCCGAGCGCTCCGGGACGGAGTCCCCCAGCCTTCCCGATGACGCCACGGGGGAGCAGAAGCGCGCCGCCGTGGCCGAGGAGACCACCGAGCGCGAGGCCAAGTGCCGGGCCAAGACCCGGCCCGCGGCGCTGCTCGACCATGTGGACACGGTCTCGGCCGCCAAGGACCTCGACATCCTGCGCGCCGTCACGGGCAACTCCGCCCTCACCTACTTCGGCTACTCCTATGGGACCTTCCTGGGGGCGACCTACGCCGACCTCTTCCCGGGCAATGTGGGCCGCTTCGTGCTCGACGGCGCCGTCGACCCCTCGATCAGCGGCGGCCAGGTGGCGTTGGGCCAGGCGAAGGGCTTCGAGAACGCGCTGCGGGCCTATGTGGAGAGCTGCCAGTCGGGGTCGGACTGCCCGTTGACCGGCTCGGTGGATGACGGGGTCAAGCAGATCCAGGACTTCCTGACCTCCTTGGAGTCCGGACCGATCAGGACCTCGGATGCGAACCGTCCCCTGACCCGCTCGTTGGCCACCTCCGGGATCATGGTTCCCCTCTACCAGTCCGAGGCCTGGCCTCAGCTGAGCATCGCCCTGTCACGGGCGATGGGCAAGACGACGAATGATGGGAAGCCCGACGGCGCCATCCTCCTGTACTTCGCCGACCTCGCCGCGCAGCGCGGCAATGACGGCACCTACTCCGGCAACGGCAGTGAGGCCATCGGCGCCATCAACTGCGCGGACTTCCCCGTCATGGGCGACGCCGCCTCTTGGGACCAGGAGGCCGCGGAGATCAAGAAGGCCTCCCCGACCTTCGGTGACGGCTTGCAGTACACCGACGTCGCTTGCCAGGCCTGGGGTCACCCGTCGGGCAATGAGCGCAAGGCGATCCACGCCTCGGGGGCCAACCCGATCCTGGTGATCGGGACGACGGGGGATCCGGCCACGCCGTACGAGTGGTCCCAGTCCCTGGCCGATCAGCTCGACTCGGGCCAGTTGCTGACCTGGAAGGGCCACGGGCACACGGCCTACGGCCGCGCGGGTAAGTGCGTGACCACGGCCGTGGATGAGTACCTGCTCAAGGGCACGATGCCCGCCGAGGGCCTCACCTGCGAGGGCTGAGCTCACCCGCGATCGGGCGCCCCATCGCCTCGGCGAGGGCCGTGCCGGTCAGGCCCTGGGCCAGGAGGAACTGAGCCTTGGCGTAGGCCGCCTCCAGGGTCATGTCGGCGGTGCCGACGGCGCCCGCCCGCGCGATGGCGTCCCCGGTGGCGTAGTGCCCGAGGAGCACCTCGGCCTGGTGGCACTGGGAGGCGACGACGACCGCGGTCCCGGCCCGGATCGCCCGCGCGATCGCCTCGGTCAGCCCGGGCTCGTCGCTGGGCACGTTGCCCACCCCGAAGGCCCGCAGGATGACCGCCTGGGGCAGGGGGTCGAGCAGTGCCGCCAGGCGCGCTCCGGTGATGCCGGGCGCCATATCGAGGACGACGACGTCGTGCCGGGCGTAGGGCTTGGGCTCCGCCCAGGCGTCGGGGGCGGCCCCGGAGCCCTCGCGGCTCACGGACCACTCCCAGCTGGCGCCGTCGGAACCCGCGCGGGCCAGCGGCGGGGCCATGGGCGAGGCGAAGCCCGCGAAGTCCCAGGAGGAGGACTTCGTGGCGCGGCCGCCTGCCAGCAGCAGGCCGCCGAAGAACAGAGCGACGCCGACCACCCGCCCACTGACGGCCGCCCGCAGCGCCCCCAGGACGTTCGCCTCGGCGTCGCTGCCCTCGGCCCCGAGCGGCAGCTGGGAACCGGTGATGACCACGGGCGCCCCCAGGCCCGCCAGGGCGTAGGACAGGGCGGCCGAGGTGTAGGCCATGGTGTCCGTGCCGTGGAGGATGACGATCGGCTCGCCGGGGTGGCGGGCCGCGTGCTCGCGCGCCTCCTCGACGATCGACTGCCAGGACTCCGGCGTGGCGTTCGAGGAGTCGATGAGCGGCTCCAGGGCCGTCAATGACGTCGACTCCAGCGCCTCTAGGCCGGGGGCCGGCGGGCGGTTCGGGGGCAGGAGGCCGGCGAGCCAGCCGGCGAGATCGGCCCCCGGGACGAGGCCCTGGGGCGAGTCCACCATGCCGATGGTCCCGCCGGTGTAGATGATGTGGACGCTCCCCATGGGACCCTCCTGCTCCCTATCCTGCCCGCTCCGCCGCGGGCGGCCGCTGCGGCTACTGCTTGTCGTCGGGGCCCGTGGTCGCCTCGTCGAGGACGTGGTCGAGCAGATCGCCGCGGATCCGGCCCCGCACTCGGTACCAGCCTGCCACCATCATGACGATGACGAGGCCGAATAGGGCGAGGGTCCACCGGCCCTCGGGCTCCTGGACATTGGCGATGACGATGAGGACGAAGAAGGCGATCGCGATGTAGTTGGTGTACGGGGCGCCGGGCATCCGGTAGGCCGGGCGCTCCTCCAGCCCCTGATTGACCCGCTTGAGGAAGGCCAGGTGCGTCACGAGGATCGCCACCCAGGTGCCGGCGATGCCGATGCCCGCCAGGTTCATGACGATGTTGAAGGCGTCCTCCGCGAGGAAGGCGTTGAGGGCGACGCCCACGAGGCCCAGCGCGGAGGTGATGGCGATGGCGCCCGCGGGCACTTGGTGCTTGTTGAGGCCGGCCGCGAGGCTGGGCGCCTCGCCCGCCACCGCCATGGAGCGCAGCGTGCGGCCGGTGGCGTAGAGCCCCGCGTTGAGGCTGGACAGCGCCGCGGTCAGGACGACCACCTGGATGATGTCCCCGGCGTGGGGGACGCCGATCCCAGAGAAGAACGTGACGAAGGGCGACTCATTCTTGGAGTAGGAGGTGTAGGGCAGGACGAAGGCCATGAGGAGCACGGAGCCGACGTAGAAGACGAAGATCCTCAGGATCATGGAGTTGATCGCCTTGGGCAGCACGGTGATCGCGTCCTCCGCCTCGCCGGCGGCCACGCCCACCATCTCCGTGCCCCCGAACGCGAAGACGACGCCGAGGGTGAGGGTGAGGACGACCCCGATTCCCGCGGGGGCGAAACCGCCGTGCTGCGTGATGTTGCTCAGGCCCGCCGTGTGGCCGCCCACCTCCGCGCCGCTGACGATCGCCCAGATGGCCACGAGCATGAAGGAGATGATCGCCGCTACCTTGATGAGGGCGAACCAGAACTCGGCCTCGCCGAACATCTTGACATTGAGCATGTTGAGCACGAAGACCAGGGCCAGCGCGATGAGCGCGAGAACCCACTGGGGGACGGCCCTGAAGGCGCCCCAGTAGTGCAAGTAGAGGGCGACGGCGGTGATGTCCGCCATGACCGTCACCGCCCAGTCCAGGAAGAAGAACCAGCCGGTGATGTAGGCGCCCTTCTCCCCGAGAAACTCGCGCGCGTAGGACACGAAGGCGCCCGAGGAGGGGCGGCGGATCGCGAGCTCGCCGAGGGCCCGCACCATGAGGAAGGCGAAGGCGCCGCAGATCGCGTAGGCGACGATGAGGATCGCCCCGCCCTGGGCCAGGCGCCCGCCGGCCCCCAGGAACAGGCCGGTGCCGATCGAGCCGCCGATGGCGATCATCTGGAGGTGGCGGCTCTTCAACTCCTTGTTGTAGCCGGCGTCCCCCTTGTCATGCGCCACGGAGTGCGCCGCGCCGGCCGGGGGATCTGTCTGCTGCGACATGCTGCTGGTCCTTTCCAGGGAGAGGAGGGGCCTGGGAGCGCCGCGAACGCGGCGGAGCCCGATCGGGTGGGGCGCGCGTGGCCGTGCCGGCGCGCCAATGTGCGTCAGCGTACGCTGACATGCGACATGGCGCGCGCCAATGCCCGTCATACGCGGCATCCCGCCGTCGTCCGGGCCATCGCGCCACTGACCGTGGCTGGCGCGGCCGCTCGCGCGCGAGGCGGTCCAGGCTGGCTCAGGCCGGCCCAGGCCGATCCAAGGCGGTCCGAGGCTGTGCTCAGCGCCACGGGGTGGCGATGGCTCCCGCGTTGCGCCCGGCGCGCCGCGCGCTGTAGAGTCCTCACGCCGCCGTTAGCGGCGCGCCACCTTAGCTCAGTCGGCAGAGCGATTCACTCGTAATGAATAGGTCGTGGGTTCGATTCCCACAGGTGGCTCGAACAGGGCCCCGGGACCAGTGATCCCGGGGCCCTCTCTCATTGGCGGGCCCGCGCTCAGGGGCTCGCGGCGTGTAAGTTCCACCCGCGCGCCGCTCTTGCGGGCCCTCCTCCTGCCCTCCGACCGCGCGCGCTATTTTGCCCGCCTGGAACTCGCGCCTCCGCGGGGCGTCATTGGCGGCTCGCGGCGCATAAGGGACGCGCTCATCGGCCGCCCGCTCGTCGAATCCCGTTCCGGGCGCCACCTCCGAGAACGGAAGAGTGCCGCTCCCAGGGTTCTCACAGAGGAAATGCATGGAGTTCAGGGCCGTGAATCCAGGAGCGATATTGCGTCCCCCGTATTCCTCCATTATCCTTCGGGGTGTTCGCAAGAGGATTCATCTCAGCAATCCTCCTACGTCACGAAGAGAAGAGTGAGCCATGGCCCAGAAGACCCAGATCATCCTCGTCGACGATATCGACCAGTCCGCCGCGTCGCAGACAGTCACCTTCGGTCTTGATGGGGTTACCTACGAGATCGACCTCAATGACGAGCACGCCGCCGCGCTGCGCGAGTCCATTGAGGAGTGGTCCTCCAAGGCCCGTCGCGTCTCCGGTCGCCGCAATGTCCGCCGTCGGGGCGCCAGCGCCTCGGCCGAGACCCAGAAGATCCGCGAGTGGGCCCGCGGCCAGGGCATGGAGGTCTCGGACCGCGGGCGTATCCCCGCCCCGATCCGCGAGGCCTACAACCAGGCCCACTGAGGTCGCTCGCGGGCCCCTCGCGCCTGGCCGAAGGCGCGAGACCCCGTGCGCGCCGCCCGGGAGGGCCCTCGCTCCCGGGCGCCGCTGCCCGCAGGCCCCCGGCCCCCGCTCCGGATGATCCCGGGTGGGACCGGGGGCCTCGCGCGCGGCGCACGCGCCTGGCAGGATAGGCCCATGGCTTACACCCTTGTGCTGCTCCGCCACGGCGAGAGCGAATGGAATGCGAAGAACCTGTTCACCGGTTGGGTGGACGTCCCCCTGTCCGAGAAGGGCCGCGCCGAGGCGGTCCACGGCGGCGAGCTCCTCAAGGAGGCCGGCGTCCTCCCCGAGAAGCTGTTCACCTCGATGCTGCGCCGCGCGATCATGACGGCGAACCTCGCCCTGGACGCGGCCGACCTTCACTGGATCCCCGTCGAGCGCGACTGGCGCCTCAACGAGCGCCACTACGGCGCCCTCCAGGGTAAGAACAAGAAGGAGATCCGCGACGAGTACGGCGAGGAGCAGTTCATGCTCTGGCGCCGCTCCTACGACGTCCCGCCGCCGGCCATCGAGCCCGGCACCGAGTTCTCCCAGGACGCCGACCCGCGCTACGCCGGCGAGCCGATTCCCGCCACCGAGTGCCTCAAGGATGTCCTGGCCCGCCTCCTGCCCTACTGGGAGTCCACGATCGTCCCCGAGATCAAGACCGGCAGGACCGTCATGATCGCCGCTCACGGCAACTCCCTGCGCGCGATCGTCAAGCACCTCGACGGCATCTCCGACGACGACATCGCCGCCGTCAACATCCCCACGGGCATCCCGCTGGTCTACGAGCTCGACGAGGAGACCCTCCAGCCGCTCAAGAAGGGCGGCCGCTACCTCGACCCGGAGGCCGAGGCGAAGATCGCGGCCGTGGCCAACCAGGGCAAGTGAGCCCCGCGCCCGCACGCGGGCGCGCTTGTCGACGATGGCGCCGGGCCCCCGCGGGCCCGGTGCCATCGCGCGCTGTGAGCAAACTCCCCCGGTATCTCGCCGCTCGGCACTGGTAAACTGAGGCTCCTGTTTGCTTGACTGGAGACCTCACCCATGACCCTTGAAGTCGGAGAGACCGTCGTCTATCCCCACCACGGCGCGGCCCGGATCATCGATATTCGCCAGCGCAAGGTGAAGGGGGAGGAGAAGACCTACCTCCAGCTCGAGGTCGCCCAGGGCGACCTGACGATCCTCGTCCCCGCCGAGTCCGTCGAGCTCATCGGGGTGCGCGACGTCGTCGACGAGAAGGGCCTGGAGAAGGTCTTCGAGGTCCTGCGCGCCCCCTTCACCGAGGAGCCCACCAACTGGTCGCGCCGCTTCAAGGCCAACCAGGAGAAGATCGCCTCGGGCGACGTCATCAAGGTCGCGGAGGTCGTGCGGGACCTGTCGCGCCGGGACACCGATCGGGGCCTGTCGGCCGGTGAGAAGCGCATGCTCTCCAAGGCCCGCCAGATCCTCGTCTCCGAGCTCGCCCTGGCGCAGAAGACCCCCGAGGAGGAGGCCGAGAGCCGCCTCGACGAGGTCCTCGCCGCCGGCGCCGCCGCCTGACGGCGCCCGGGCCGCCCCGCCCCCGAGCGAGCCCCGCCATGACCGCCGCAGCCCCCGAGGCCCTCTCCCCGGTGATCGCCGTGGTCACCGCCGCAGGCTCGGGCAGCCGCCTCGGCGCCGAGGTGCCCAAGGGCCTCGTCCCCCTCGCCGGGCAGTCGCTCGTGCAGCGCGCGGTGCAGGGCCTGCTGGCCTCCGGCGTCCTCGAACGCGTCGTCGTCACGGCGCCGCAGGGGTGGATCGAGGACTTCCGCCGCGAGGTGGCCGATCTCGGCGACGTCGAGGTGGTCGCGGGCTCCTCCGCCTCCCGGCAGGCGAGTGTCGCCCTCGGTCTTGAGGCCGCCCTGCGCGCCCAGCCCGACGCCGCCCTCATACTCGTCCACGACGCCGCCCGCGCGCTCACGCCCCCCGATGTCATCCAGCGCGTCGTCGCCGCCCTGCGCGAGGGGCACGAGGCCGTCATCCCCGTCATGCCGGTGACTGACACCATCAAGGAGGTCCGGACCGGTGAGGCGGTCGAGCCGATCGTCGCCACCCCGGACCGCTCCCGGCTGCGCGCCGTCCAGACGCCCCAGGGCTTCGCGCGTGAGACCCTGCTGGCCGCTCACCGCGCCGGCGCCCAGCGCGCGGCCAGTGAGGGCTTGGCCGCCTCCGACGACGCCGGTCTGGTCGAGGCCATGGGCGCCGGCGTCGTCGCCGTCGCCGGGGACTCGCGCGCCCTCAAGGTGACCACGAGCCTCGACCTGCTCCTCGCCGAGGCCCTGCTCGCCGCCGAGGAGCGCGTGCCCGCCCAGCGCGGGTAGGCGGGAGCGCGCCCGCCCAGCGCGGGAGGCCGCGGGCAGGTGCGGGAATGCCCAACTGGACGGTGCTCCATCTGTGCCTAAGAGGAGAGCAGAGCGAAGGGCTCACGCCGTAGGCTCGGCGCATGCTCTCCCCTGATTCACTCCTGGGGTCGATCACCGCCCCTGGGCAGCAGACCAAGTCCCGCCCCCTGACCTGGCCCGTCCTGGCCTGGGGGCTGTGGGACTGGGGATCAGCCGCCTTCAACGCCGTCATCACGACCTTCGTCTTCGCGACCTACCTGGTCTCCTCGTCCTTCGGAGATCCCACCTCCAACCAGTCGCGGCTGTCCGCGGGCATGGCGGTCGCCGGCCTGCTCATCGCCCTGCTCGCCCCCGTCACGGGCCAGAGGGCCGATCGTGCCGGGCGGGCCGTCGCCTCCCTGGGGGTCTACACCGCGCTGGTCGTGGCCGTCTCCGCCGCGCTGTTCTTCGTCAAGCCCGAACCCGGCTACCTGTGGCTGGGGATCGTGCTCATGGGGGTGGGCAACCTCTTCTTCGAGCTCGCTTCCGTCAACTACAACGGGCTGCTGTCCCATGTGACCTCCAAGGAGCGGATCGGCGCGGTCTCCGGGATCGGCTGGGGCATGGGCTACCTGGGCGGGATCGTCCTGCTGCTCGTGGTCTACGCGGGCCTCATCAGCCCCGAGGTCGGCTGGTTTGGCGTGACCAGCGCCGACGGCCTCAATGTCCGCGTGGCCATGCTCGTGGCCGCCGCCTGGTTCGGGATCTCGGCGATCCCGGTCCTGCTCACTCAGTCCAGCGCCGCCAGGCGGCGCCGTCGGCGCCAAGGCCCCGCGACGGGCGGCCCCGAGGCGGATGGCGCCAGCCGGATCCCCGGGAGGGGCGCGGAGCCCGTGGAGCCCGGGGACATCCCCGGCGTGGGAGGCCTCGCGGGCGCCGCTGGCGCTGGGCGCCACGAGTCGATCCTCGCGTCCTACCGGCACCTGTGGCGCACCCTGCGCTCGCTGTACCGCTCCCACCCGAATGTCCTGCGGTTCCTCCTGGCCTCGGCGATCTTCCGGGACGGGCTCGCCGGGGTCTTCGCCTACGGCGGCATCGTCGCGCGCACCACCTTCGACTTCTCCGACGCCGAAGTCATCCAGTTCGCCGTCGCCGCCAACGTGGTGGCCGGCATCACCACGATCGCCTGCGGGCGCCTCGACGACATCGTCGGGCCGCGGCGGGTCATCATGGGCTCACTCGTCATCCTCGTCGTGGCCGGCAACGCCGTCTTCTTCCTCCACGACGGCGGGAAGGCCGTGTTCTGGGCGCTCGGCCTGGCGCTGTCCGCCTGCGTGGGACCCGCCCAGTCGGCCTCCCGCACCTTCCTCGCCCGCCTCATCCCGGAGGGCCGCGAGGGCGAGATCTTCGGGTTGTACGCGACGACGGGGCGCGCCGCCTCCTTCCTCGCTCCCGCCCTGTACGGGGCGGCGATCTGGGTGGGCGCGCGCTTCGCGGGGCAGGGCTCCGGCTACTGGGGGATTCTCGGCATCATGACGGTGCTCATCGCCGGGCTCGTCCTGATGGCCGGGGTCAAGGACCCCGACGGCCACCTCCAGCATCTCGCCTGACCGGGGCCGCCCGGGCCCCGGGCCGCTGCCCGGCGGGTCAGTAGCCGACGGCGCCCGCGGTGCCAGCGCCGGGGGCCTGCTGGACGGGGGTGAAGCGCACCGCCGTGCCGGAGGCCGTCACCATAAGCATGCCGTTGTCCGAGCCGAGCGTCTCGTAGTCGATATCGACACCGACGACGCCCTCGGCGCCGAGCTCGATAGCGCGCTGCACCATCTCCGCCAGGGCGGTCTCGCGGGCCTGGATGAGTTCGCGCTCATAGGACTCCGCGCGCCCGCCCACCATGTTGCGGAAGCCCGCGGCGATGTCCTTGAACATGTTGACCCCGGCGATGGTCTCCCCGCACACGACGCGCAGGTACTGACTGACGGGGCATCCCTCGATGGTGGGGGTGGTGGTGACGATCATTGTGCCTCCTCGGCGGGTTCGATCGTGGTCTCGATGGCGGCGGCGCCCGCTGACGCGGCCCCGTGTCATCCTCGCCCAGTGGCGCCCCCACCGGCAACATCGCCCTTGGGGGAGGAGGCCCCATGCAGCATCAGCAGCGCCCGCTCGTACTCGGCGCTGATGCGCCCGGGCGCCACGGGGGCGCCGTCGAGCTCCCAGTTCAGCAGGTGCGCGGGATCGAAGCGCCTGGAGCAGCGCGCGCAGGACATCGGCCGACGAGGGCGGCGCATCCGGTTGACCGTGTGGCCCACCGGGCAGATGCCCACCCACCTGCCGGGCAGGCTCGGCGCGTCCGGGGCGACCAGCCGCCTGCCGCTCGCGCCCAGGCGCCGGGCCTCCGCCACCCACACGGCGTCGTGACCATGTGCCGGCCCCACCCGCGCGTGGGCGATCTCATGCAGGATCGTCTCGCGCGCTTCGGAGGGCGAGTAGAGGGCCATCAGCGCGCGCGACAGGGTGATGCGGCGCCGGGCGTGATCGGTCTGGCCCGCGCGGCGCCGGGCGCGGTCAAGGGCCAGCCCCCAATCGCCCAGCCCGTGCGCGTCCATGAGCTCGCGGGCGAGGGCCAGGGCGTCGTGAGGATCCACGGGCCAAGGGTACGGCCGGCCCCCGCGGCCTTCGGGAGGCGGAGCCCTGACGCCTCGCGGACGTGAAGCCCCGCCCCGAGTATGGCAGCATGAGGGCAGTGCCCCCCTCATCCCCCGGTTCCCGCCGTGACCAGCCCAGCGGCGCGGGCCAGCGCCCGAGCGCCTCGGCCCGCGCCCGTTCGCGCGCGCGGCGCCGTCGCCTGCTCAGCCCGCTGACCGTCCTCATTCTCTCCTTCCTCATCACGGTGCTCGTCGCCGTCTTCGCCCTGTCCCTTGAGGGCCGGCTCGTGGTCCTCGGGACCGGAACGACCCCCACCCCCGAGGCCGCGGGGCCCGCGCCCGTCGTCCCGGACATGACGGGCTACACCCCCTCCCGCATCATCGACGACGAGGTCTTCTACGACTCCCAGGCCATGAGTGAGGAGGAGATTGCCGCCTTCATCGCCAGGGTCAACAAGGGCTGCGTCCCGGGCCACGACGGCACGCCTTGCCTCGCCGACGCCGTCTTCCAAACCCAGACCCGCGAGGTCTCCAATGTCTGCCCCGGCGGCTACATCGCCGCCGAGGGGCAGAGCGCCGCCCGCATCATCTCCGGCGTCGCCTCGGCCTGCGGCATCAACCCCCGGGTCCTCCTCGTGCTCATCCAGAAGGAGCAGGGCCTCCTCACCGCCTCCGGCAGCCGTCTCACGGCCCGCGACTACGAGGCCGCCACCGGCTACGCCTGCCCCGATGGCGGCCAGTGCGACCCGGCTTTCGCCGGCTTCTTCGCCCAGCTGTACGGCGCCGCCGCGCAGTTCCAGCGCTACCGCCTCGACCCCGGTGGCTACTCCTTCGTCGCCGGGACGCCGACGACCATCGCGTACTCCCCGGACGCCTCCTGCGGGTCCGGGGA
The DNA here is from genome assembly GCF_009829635.1 of Actinomyces sp. zg328. Classification (NCBI taxonomy): domain Bacteria; kingdom Bacillati; phylum Actinomycetota; class Actinomycetes; order Actinomycetales; family Actinomycetaceae; genus Actinomyces; species Actinomyces sp. zg328. The sequence continues at coordinate 186,454 of NZ_VWPE01000003.1, read as the reverse complement.
GGTCACGGCCGCCAACCAGGCCACCGCGGGGCTCTATGACTACACCCCCTATCTAGCCAACGACGCCGCCGCCTCCGGCGGGGATGACTGCACGACCTGGGGGAACTGGAACTTCTACGGCTACTACCGCACGTTCTTCGGCTCCCCTCTTATCGCCGGCTGACCGGCCCGGGCTGGAGGCGGCGGCCCTCCGCGCCCGGGCCGGCGGTGCTCGCGGGATCGCCCCCTGCCATGGCCCGCCACGTGGCATCATGCGCCCATGAGGCTGATGACGCTCCCCACCTCCCTCGCCACCGCGTGGGTCGTCATCGAGTACGTCATCAAGATCATCGCCCTGGGGACCATCCCCGAGAACCGCCGCCCGTCGTCGTCGACGGCCTGGCTCATCCTCATCTTCCTCCTGCCCGTCGTCGGGCTCCCCCTCTACCTGCTCCTGGGCAGCCCGCGCGTGACCGGCAAGCGCTACCGCCAGCAGGTCGAGGTCAATGAGATGGCCCTGCGTTACACCGCGCACTTGCCCGACGCCCCGCCCGGGGCCAGCGAGTCCAGGCACCTCGACTCGATCCTGCGCATGAACCGGCGCCTGACCGGACTGCCCTGCCTCACCGGGGAGGTCGTCGCCCTGCACGACGACTCCCAGGCCACCTACGCCGCCATGGCCCGCGCCATTGACGGGGCCACCACCTCGGTGAGCGTCGAGTGCTACATCCAGTCCTGGGACGACGTCACCGACGTCTTCTACAGCGCCCTGGAGCGCGCCGCCGCCCGCGGCGTCAAGGTGCGCCTCCTGCTCGACCACCTGGGCAGCCGCAAGTACCCCGGTTGGAGGACCCTGGGCAGGCGGCTGAGCGCGGCGGGCATCGAGTGGTGGCTCATGATGCCCCTCCTGCCCTTCCGACTGCGCTGGCGCCGCCCCGACCTGCGCAATCACCGCAAGCTCCTCATCATCGACAATGAGCGGGCCTTTATCGGCTCCCACAACATCATCGACCCCACCTATCTGCTGCGCCGCAACCGCTGGGCGGGGCGCGTCTGGAAGGACCTCACCGTGGAGGTCACAGGAGCGATCGTCGCCGAGGCTCAGGCCGTCTTCGCCATGGACTGGCTCTTCGAGGCCGACGAGCTCCTCGACGTCTTCGCCCTGAGCCCCGCCCGCAAGCGCAAGCCCGGCGTCTCCCGGCCCGCCCACAAGCGCCCCACCTCCACCATCGCCGAGGCCCTGCCCGAGGCCATCCCCGAGGTGGGCCAGGGGCCCGCGCCCACCGTGGGCTCCGCCGCGCCCCGTCCCGGGCGGCCCGACGCCGTCGTCAACGCCATGCAGCTCGTGCCGTCCGGGCCCGGCTACCCCCTGGAGCCGAACCTGAGGATGTTCCTGTCCCTCATCCAGGGGGCCACCCGGCGGGTGTCCATCACCAGCCCCTACTTCATCCCCGACGAGGCGCTGCTGGCCGCGATCACCTCGGCCGCCTACCGGGGCGTGCGGGTGGAGCTGTTCGTCGGCAAGGAGTCCGACCAGTTCATCGTCAACCACGCCCAGCGCTCCTACTACCCGGCGCTGCTGGCCGCCGGGGTGCGGATCTTCCGCTACCCCCCGCCCACCGTCCTGCACTCCAAGTACATGACGGTGGACGGCGAGGTGGCGGTCATCGGCTCGTCCAACATGGACTTCCGCAGCTTCACCCTCAACTACGAGGTCATGCTGCTGGCCTTCGGCGGGGATCTCGACGACCTCCTGCGCGCCAATGATGATGCCTACCGGGCCGTCTCCGAGGAGCTGACCGCAGAGCAGTGGGCCGCCGAGCCCCGCTACCTGCGCTACATCGACAATGTCTGCCGGCTCATGTCCTCGGTGCTGTGAGACGTTGAGCGGCGGGGCCCCGCGCTCCCCGCCCGCGCATCGCGGAATCGTGGTCTGCGACACGTCCGCCGGCTGTCCGGGACCCGCCGCAGGTGGGTGGACCCTGAGTGGGTCGCACCGGCGCGGCCCCCAGGATTTTCCCAGGTTGGGGCCCATGCGCGCTCCGCGAGGCTATGGCAGCATCGGGACCATGGCGAGACGCTGGCAGGTCATCACCGTGGAGCTCCTGGGCGGTCGCGGCATTGACCTCGACCCGCCCCCTGGGCGCGACCTTATCGCGCCGCCGTCGACCACCTTCGCCGAGCTCGCCCACGCCATCGACCTCGCCTTCGCCCGCTGGGATCGGGCCCACCACCACGAGTTCACCCTCGCGGATGGCACTCGCATCATCGACGACGTCGCCCAGCGCGACCTCGCGGCCCGCGCCGCCACCGGCGGTCCCATCCTCGACCGCGTCCTGCCCGGCACCACCCAGGTCAAGCCGCTCCTGGAGCGCGGGGACACGATGCGCTACGTCTTCGACCTGTCCGACCGGTGGGTCTACCGCTGCGCCATCACCGACAAGATCAGCGTCGAGCGGCTCATCGGCCCCAGGATCACCGGCCCGCAGCCGATCCGCGGCTGGGGCGACCTGCCGGATCAGTACGGCCGGACCCGCCCCGACGCCGAGCGCCACCGGGGCGCGGGGAGCCGCCGCGTCGATGATGAGGGCGGTGGGGCCGGCGGGGCGCGGCCCGCACCCGAGGCCCTCGAATCGGGACCGAGCCGCCGCGCCCGCAGGGCCGCCGAGCGCGCCGGGGCCCCGGATCGCTGGGACCACCCGGGATGTGAGGGGCGTCGGGATCCGCGGGACGCGCGCGGCGAGCGGGGCCGCCCCCGGCACCTGGAGTTCCTGGAGGAGTTCGGCGCTCCCGTGGCCGAGCCCGTCGACGTCGGCGCGGTGCGCAGGGCCCGGGCCAGGCGCGATATCCCCTCGCTCGTGTCCGCCATCACCGGCGCCGACTGCCGCCACGCCCTCCAGCAGGTCGGAGCCTGTCTGGCGGGCGCCTGGCGCTCCAGTGACGGGCCCGGCTACGCGCTGCGCGAGCCCATGACCGCCGCGATGCTCTCCGCCATCACCCAGCTCGGGCTGCGCGGATGGCCCGGCGACGACGTCCTCGCCGAGCTGATCATGGCCCGGCTGCGTCAAGAGCGCCCCGCCGGCTCGCCCCTGCCGCTGCGCCTGGGAGCCCTGGTGACCTCCATCGCCGCCGCGGGGCAGCGCGACGGCGTCTGGCTGGACCTGGACACCGGCGTCGTCTGGCCAGCCTCGATCCTCGCCGCCCGGGCCGGTCGGGACTGGGCGGGGCCGATCACCCCGCCCGTCGAGGGTGATGCGGCGCTCGGGATCGCGCCCGGGCACCGCTGGCTCCACCTCGATGAGAGCGATCCGGGAACCGCGTGGTCCGATCGGCGCGCTTTCATCGCACATCTGGCCGGGGGCCGGTCCGAGGAGGAGATCATCAACGCCCGGGCCCTGAGGCGCGGCGCCGAGCGTGGGCCGGAGGCCTTCTACGCCGCCGTCGTCGATCGGGGGCTCGATTCCCTCTGGCTCACCTTCCGCGACGACCGTCGTTGGGGCCGGGCCCGGGCGGCGCTGGACGCCGAGGGCCTGCGGCCGGCCTAACGCCAGCCCGCCCCCTCCAGCGAGACCGGTCGAAAATAGGAGCGAGACCGGTCCCGGAACCGGTCTCGCTCCTATTTTCGACCGGTCTCGCTGATAGGGAGGGGTGATGGGCGGTGGGGTTAGATGGTGGCGAGGAGCTTGGAGATGCGCTGGGGGCTGACCTTCTGGGAGGTCCCCAGCGTCTGGGCGAACAGGCTCACCCGCAACTCCTCCACCATCCACCGCGCCTCGGCCAGCGCCGCCTCGCGCGCCGCGTCCGGCGGGAGCGCCGCAGCCCGCTCACGCGCCCGCTCGACACCCGCCAGGGCCTCGCGCGCCTGGTAGGCCAGGGCCGCGTCCTGCGCCGCCGCCGACGGCGAGGAGGCCGCCCGCTCCACCCTCATCGCCAGCGCCTTCAGGTACCTGGGCAGGTGGCGCAACCGGCCGGTGGGCGTGGCGGTGATGAACCCATCGGCGATGAGCGCGGCGGCCTGCTCGCGCACCTCCTGCAGCGTGGTCAGCAGCGCGAGCGAGGCATGGGCGTCCACCGCGTCCTGAACCTCCCGCTGGGCCTCCAGCGCGCGCACCACGATGAGAGCGATCCGGTGGACCTCATCCTCCAGGCCCTCGCGCATCGCCCCCGCGAGCTCATCGAAAGCGGCCTTCTCGCGCACCTCGGCGAGTCCCCGGCCAGTGCCGGAGGCCCACCGCTCGGCGACGGCGCGCGCCGCCGCCAGCTGGAGGTCGGCCACCAGCGCCTCGGTGGACCGGTAAGGGCTCGCCGCGAGCGTCAGCGACTCCCTGCCGCTCCAGCGGCTCGTGATCCGGCCCGTCGGCAGCGCCACGCGCGCCTGTGCCAGCGCGATCACACCGGCGGGGTGCTCCCGGCCCTGGGCGACGGCGTCGGACAGGATCGTCAGATCCGCGGTGGGGGCCGTGGGCTTGCCGGGGGTCACGCCCCCGCCGGCCCCGCCGGGGCGCAGCCGGGCCGCGCCACCACTGGCCACCAGGGCCGGGTAGCCCCGCACGACGAGCCCGGCCGTGCCGGTGGACTCCACCGTGATGGGTATCGTGGAGGAATCCGGGCCGATGAGTCCGGCCAGGCCGCTCGGCCACTCCTCCAGGCCCGCCCGCTCGGCCAGCCCCGCGCTCATGCCGGCGGACCCGGCGCCGCCCGCCTTCGGGCCAACCGGGCCCGCCGCACCCGTGGGATCGGCGCCGGCCCTGTGACCGCGTTGGCCGAGCCGCCCGGGGGCCTGCCGGCCCCGCCCCGCCTTCCCCGCTCCGGGGCCTCGTGATCCGCCGCCCCCGCCGGAGCGGGCCCGCGCCTCCTCCATCGCCTGGGCGAGCGCCCCGCGCACCGCCGAGCGCACGGCCTCCTCGGTGCGCCCCGACAACCGCCTCCGCAGCGCCACGAGATCCTTGCCGCGCCCCAGGACCTTCCCTCGCGAGTCAAGCGCCACGAAGGCGATCGACAGGTGATCGGGCAGGCGCTCAGCGGCCTCGGCCCAGTCGTCGTCGCTGATCTCCACCCCGCGCAGACGCCCCACCACCTGAGCGAAGGCCTCCTCGAAGGGAGTGTCCGGGCAGGAGGCCCCCGGCGGCGTCGGGTATTCCTCCCGCAGGACCGCCCACGCCTGCGCGCCCACATCCGGGGCGGGGACGAGTTGGCGGCGCACCCGCTTGGGGAGCGCTCGGATCGTGGCCACCACGAGCTCGGGGCGCATCCCCGGCACGAGCCAGTCGAAGCCGGTCGGCTCCAGGCGCCCCAGCACCTCGATCGGCACCCGCACGGTGACGCCGTCATCATGGCGCCCCGGCTCGAAGACGTACTCCAGGCCCAGGGTCAGGTCCCCCTGCGTCCAGGTGTCCGGGTAGCCCGTGGCGTCGTCATCGCCGGGGAGCAGCAACTCTCGCGTGAAGTCCAGCAGGTCCGGGTGGCGGCCCCGCTCCCGCTTCCACCAGGCGTCGAAGTCGGCGGCGCCATGGACCTCCTCGGGCAGGCGGTCGTCGTAGAAGTCGAACAGCGCCTCGTCACCGGCCAGCAGGCCGTGCACGCGGCGCCGCCGCTCCACATCCTCCAGCTCCTCGCGCAGCTCCCGGTTGCGCTCCACGAAGCCGTGCCGGGCGTGCCAGCCGCCCTCGACGAGCCCGGAGCGGATGAACATCTCCCGGGCCACCTGCCGCGCCGACTCCGTGCCCACCGACGCCAGCGTGGAGGGGCGGTCCGCCACGAGCGTCATCCCGTAGAGCATCACCCTCTCGTGGACCATCGCGGCCCCGTGGCGAGTGGACCAGTAGGGCTCGCCGTAGACGCGGCGCAGCAGGCCCGCCCGCTCGGCCGCCTCCTCGATCCACCGCTCATCGATCCTCGCCACGGTGCGCGCGAAGAGCCGGGAGGTCTCCACCAACTCCGCCGTCATCACCCAGTCGTAGGTCTTGCGGCGCAGCCCCGAGCCGGGCCAGATCGTGAAGCGCGTGCCCCTCGCCCCGGCGTACTCGCGGCGCCGCTCATCCCAGTTGCCCACATTGGACAGCAGTCCCACCAGCAGGGAGCGGTGGATGGCGTCGGCGTCGGGGGTGTCGGCGCTGCGGCCGAGCGCCACGACGGCGGCCGCCACATCCCCGTGGGCGATCTGGGCGGCGTGCGAGCCGGGCTCCAGGGCCTCCCCGGCGGCGCGGATGGCGCGCGCAGTCGGCAACTCGACGGGGGAGGCGCTGAGCCCCAACTGCCGCGACATCTGCCGCAGTTGGGCGTGGACGTCCTGCCACTCGCGGATCCGCAGGTAGTGCAGGAACTCGGCGCGGCACATGCGCCGGAACGCCGAGCCGGACAACTCCCGGGACTGCGTGCGCAGGTAGCGCCACAGGTTGAGGTAGGTCAGGAAATCGCTCGTGGGGTCGGCAAAGCGGCGGTGCAGGGCGTCGGAAGCCTCCTGCTTGTCCGCCGGGCGCTCGCGGACATCCTGGATGGATAGGGCGGCGACGATGACGAGCACCTCCCCGGCGCAGCCGAGCTCGCCGGCCTCCAGGAGCATCCGCCCCAGGCGCGGGTCGATCGGCAGGCGCGCCAGGCGGCGCCCGACGGCGGTCAGTCGCGGCCCGGCGGCGCTGGTGGCGCCGTCGGGGTGGATCGCGCCGATCTCGGCGAGCAAGGCGATGCCGTCGCGCACGGCCCGGCGGTCCGGGGCGTCGATGAAGGGGAAGTCCCCCACCGCGCCCAGCCCCAGGGCCGCCATCTGCAGGATGACGCTGGCCAGCGAGGTGCGCAGGATCTCCGGCTCGGTGTACTGGGGGCGGGAGTTGAAATCGGCCTCGGAGTAGAGGCGGATGGCGACGCCGTCGGCCAGGCGCCCGCAGCGCCCCGAGCGCTGGTTGGCGCTGGCCTGGCTGATCGGCTCGATGGGCAGGCGTTGGACCTTCGTGCGGTTGGAGTAGCGCGAGATGCGGGCCAGGCCCGGGTCGATGACGTAGCGGATGCCGGGCACCGTCAGCGAGGTCTCGGCGACATTCGTGGCCAGGACGATCCGGCGCGTTGAATGCGGCTCGAAGACGCGGTGCTGCTCGGCGGCGCTCAGGCGCGAGTACAGGGGCACCACTTCGACCCCTCCGGGCAGCCGTGAGCGCCCGTCGACGGCGAGGCGCGGTCCGAGGTGATCAGCCAGGGCCGATTCGGTGTCCCGGATGTCCCGCTCGCCCGCGAGGAAGACGAGGATGTCCCCGGGGCCGGTGGCCAGGAGCTCGTCGACGGCGTCGAGGATGCCGGTGACCTGGTCGCGGTCCTCCCGGGGGGTGGGCCCCGGCCGCTTGGCGCGCCCGGCCCGGGGGGCGCGGTCGGCGCCATCGGGCTCGTCCGCGCCGTCATCGGGCTCGTCCGCGCCGTCATCGGGCTCGTCCGCGCTCAGGGGCCGGTAGCGGATCTCGACGGGGTAGGTGCGGCCCGTGACCTCGATGACCGGGGCGGGCACGCGCGCGGCGGGGGCGGCGCCATCGGGCTCGGCGCCGTCGGGGCGCGGGGTCTTGGTGCCGAAGTGCTCGGCGAAGCGCGCAGAGTCGATGGTGGCCGAGGTGATGATGACCTTGAGGTCCGGGCGGCTCGGCAGGAGCCGGGCGAGGTAGCCCAGGATGAAGTCGATGTTGAGGCTGCGCTCATGGGCCTCGTCCACGATGATCGTGTCGTAGCGGTTGAGCATGGGGTCGGACTGGATCTCCGCCAGGAGGATGCCGTCGGTCATGAGCTTGATGAGGGTGCGCGCCCCGACCTCCTCGGTGAAGCGCACCTGGTAGCCGACGATCCCCTCGGAGGAGACGCGGGTGCCTAGTTCGTCCGCGATGCGCTCGGCCACGGAGCGGGCGGCGATGCGACGGGGCTGGGTGTGGCCGATCATCCCGGTGATGCCGCGGCCGAGCTCCAGGCAGATCTTGGGGATCTGCGTGGTCTTGCCGCTCCCGGTCTCCCCGGCCACGATGACCACCTGGTTGCGCTGGATCGCCTCGGCGATCTCAGCGCGGCGGGCGGTGACGGGCAGTTCATCGGGGTAGACGATCTCCGGGACGGAGGCCGCGCGCTCGGAGAGCTGATCCGCGGTGAAACCCGGCCGGGGGCGCCTGCCCTGGCGACTCCCGCTGGGCCGGCGGACATGCCCGTCCCGCTGCTGGGCGGGGCGGCGCCCCCGACGGCCCCCGTCCTCTCGCCGTCCTCCCGAGTCGCGGCGATCGCGGCGCCCCTGCTGGCGCCCGTGGCCCTCACCGGCGTCGCCGGCAGCACTGGTGGTATCCATAGGCCGCCCATTGTCCCCCATGCGGCGGGCAGGGGCGGACGGTCGGGAAGATCCCCTCGCCACCCGCCTCGTCGGGCAGGGCGGTGGCGCGCGCCCGGCGCCTCCCCGCCGGGGCGCCGGAGGAGCCCGTGGCGTGGGCGCCGGGGGGAGGCGCTGTGAGGGGCTAGCGCAGGCGCAGGGCCATCCAGTCCACCGCGGCGCGAGCGAGCTCGGCATCGGCCTCCTCGCCCGAGGAGTGGATCTGAAGCATGCGCGAGCCGTCGGGCAAGAGGGGGAAGCCCTTGGCGGCCTCGTCGGCGGCGTCGGAGGACTCCTCGACCCGCGCGCCGTGCACCATGAGGATCGGCCAGGGCAGGCCCTCCATGACGTCGTCGGGGCGCTGCATCGACACGTCCGCCAGGGTCTCCTTGGTCAGGACATCCCAGGCGCGGTCATTGGGGTTGTCATCCGGCAGGCGGGTCATGCCGTGCTTGTCGAGCTCGTCGAGCTGGCTGGGGGAGAAGACCTCCTCCCACAGGATCGACTGCGGGCCGACGATCGCGCCAACGGCCACCGCCGTGCGCACCTGCTCCGGCCTGGCGACGAGCGCCGCCGTGGCCCCCAGGCCATGCCCGTGGATCCCCTGGCGCGCGTAGCCCAGTTGGGCGAGCCACCCGCACAGCGCCTGGAGATCGGCGACCTCACCGGCCAGGGTGATGACGTCGTCGTCGGAGGCGCCCAGGCCCGAGAAATCGAACTGGAGCGTCGCCAGGCCAGCCTCCCTGTACGCGGCGGCCATCCGGTCGAGGCTGTGCCCGGGCCCGTGGCGGTCGGCGAGGAAGTCATGGGCGAGGATGACGATGGCCTCGGGGCGCCCGGGGATCGCGCCACCGGTGCCCACCACCCGCTGCCCATCGTCGGGATCGAGGTCGGGGACCCCGGCGGGCAGCACGAGTTCAACCGCGAGGCCGATGCCCCTGGCGGTATCGATGCGCGCCTCGATGCGCTGATCAGACATGGGCACCAAGGTAAGGCAGTGCCGTCGCCCCGACCATCCCCCCACAGGGGGAGATCCGCCGATTGCGCTCGAAGCGTGACTGCCGACGCGGCACGGCCCTCACAGATTCCCGCAACATGACGCCGCGTCTCAGAAAACGGACCCGGGGGCCGGTCCCCGCTGGGCTCTGGCAGGATGCGAATACCCATCCAGAGCGATTGAGAGACCTGGCTCAACGACGTCGCAGCAACCCCTGAGGGTGCTTCCGCCAGGACCGATGGAGAAGACATGTCGACCACCCCAGACGATTCGGCCCCCGCCCCGCACGGGGCGCCCACGCTCTCCCTCGAGCTCTTCCCGCCCCGCGCCGGCGCCGCTTCCTCTCAGACCTGGAGCGCCCTGGACCGGCTGCTGGCCACCGCCCCGGACTTCGTCTCCGTCACCTACCGGCCGACCTTCGTGCTGGGAGCCCGTCCCGCCGATCCCGCCGTGCGGGTCATCCGCGAGCACAACCCCGCCGAGGACGTCGTCACCCACGTGCTGGCGCGCTCCCGCACCCCGCTCATGGCGCACCTGACCTGTATCGGCTACCGCAAGCGCGACGTCGTGGAGATCGTCCGCCTCTTCCTGGCCCTGGGCGTGCGCCGCTTCCTGGCCCTGCGCGGCGATCCTCCCCGCGGGCACGACGCCGACGAACTGCCCGGCGAGCTCGCCCACGCCGAGGACCTCGTGCGCGTCATCCGGGAGGTCGAGGCCGAGTACTTCGACGACGGCGAGCGCCACCTCACGATCGCCGTCGCCGCCTACCCGGCGGTGCTCGACCACGGGCGCGGCGTTGAGGTCCTCGCCGCCAAGCAGGCCGCCGGCGCGGACCTGGCCATCACCCAGGTCTTCTATGATCCCGAGGACTACCTCTCGCTCGCCCGCGCCGCCACCTACTGCGGCGTCTCCATGCCCCTGCTTCCCGGCATCCTGCCGATGACCGACCTCGCCCGGCTCTCCCGCCTGGCCGCCCTGACCGGCGTGCCCATCCCCGCGGGGCTCGCCGCCAGCCTCAAGCCCGCCCGGGGGGCCCAGGCCGTCACGCGAGGGATCGACGCCACCCTCAGGCTGGCCACCGAGGTCCTCGACGGTGGCGCCCCCGGCATCCACCTCTACACCTTCAACCGCACCCGCCCCGCCCTCGACGTCGTCAGCCAGCTGCGGCTGGGCGGCATCCTCGGCGGCGAGCGCGCCTCGGCCGCCATGCAGCGCGACGTGCTCCGCGCCTACCTCAACGCCACGCCCGGCGGTGATCGTCGAATGCCCGAGCCGGCTCACGCCGGTCCTGCGCGCCCCTGAACCTCGATGACGAAAGCGACGACCATGACTACCCCGACTACCCCGACTAGCCCGACCACGCCAGCCGCCACAACCGCGCCCGCCCCCTCCACCCCCCTGCCCGCCGCCACCATCCTCGGCTACCCGCGCATCGGCCCCGACCGCGAGCTCAAGCGCGCCGTCGAGTCCTACTGGAAGGGCGCCACCAGCGCCGATGAGCTGCGCGCCGCCGCCGCGGGGCTGCGCCGCGCCACCCGTGAGCGCCTGCGCGGCCTGGGGCTGTCAGGGCCGGCCGCCGTCCCCGCCGACTTCGCCTACTACGACCAGGTCCTCCAGGTCACGAGCGCCCTGGGCGCCGTGCCCGCCCGCTTCGCCCACCTGCGCGGCGGCGCCGGGCAAGGGCACCCCGGCCTGGGCCTTGAGGGTCATTTCACGGTGGCGCGCGGCCAGGGAGACCTCGCGGCGCAGGAGATGACGAAGTGGATGGACTCGAACTACCACTACCTCGTCCCCGAGATCGACGAGTCCACCGTCTTCGACTACGCCCCCGGATTCGGCGCCATTGACCCCACGGACGGGCCCGCCGCTCAGGTCCTGGAGGCCCTCGCCGCGGGCGAGCCGGATCCGCGGCCGGTCATCGTCGGCCCGGTCACCTACCTGCTCGCCTCCAAGCCCGCCGACGGCGCGGCCCCCGGATTCCGGCCGATCGACCGCCTGGACGACCTCCTGGGCGCCTACGGCCACCTCCTGGCCGACCTGTGGGCCGCCGGGGCGCAGTGGGTCCAGATCGACGAGCCCGCCCTCGTCGCCGACACCTGGGGCGTGCCCCGCGAGGAGGTCCTGGCCGCCGTCCACCGGGCTTACGCCTGGATCGCCGCCATCGTCGAGCGTCCGCGGGTCCTCGTCACCGGCGCCTACGGCTCGCTCGGCGACGCCCTGCCCGTGCTGGGGGCCACCGGGATCGAGGCCGTGGGCCTGGACCTCGTGGCCGGGGCGCTGCCGCGGGACGAGGACCTGGCGGCTCTGGGCGGCAAGAGCGTCGTCGCCGGGGTGGTCTCCGGCCGCAACATCTGGCGAACGGACCTTGAGGCCGCGCTGACCACCCTTGAGCGCCTGCGTGACGCCCTGCCCCAGGGCGCGCCCCTGACCGTGGCCACCTCCACATCCCTGCAGCACGTCCCGCATGACGTCGAGCGCGAGGCCCGCCTCGACCCGGCCATCCGCTCCTGGCTGGCTTTCGCCGACCAGAAGGTGGGGGAGGTCCTCACCCTCGCGCGGGGCCTGGCCGAGGGCCGGGACGCCATCGCCGACGAGCTCGCCCGTGACGCGAGCCTGCGTGCCCAGCGGGCCGCCCACCCCGGGGTGCGGCGCGCCGAGGTGCGCGACGCCGTCAGCGCCATCACCCCCGCCGACCGGGCGCGCCCGCCCTACGCCGAGCGCAAGCCGCTTCAGGACGCCCGCCTGGGCCTGCCGCTCCTGCCCACCACGACCATCGGCTCCTTCCCCCAGACCCCGGAGATCCGCGCCGCCCGCGCCGCCCACCGCGGGGGAGAGCTCGACGCCGCCGGCTACGGGGCCCAGATGAGGGCCGAAATCGAGCGCGTGGTGCGCCTCCAGGAGGAGATCGGCCTGGACGTGCTCGTCCACGGCGAGGCCGAGCGCAATGACATGGTCCAGTACTTCGCCGAGCTGCTCGACGGCTTCGCCACCACCGAGCACGGCTGGGTCCAGTCCTACGGCTCGCGCTGCACCCGGCCCTCGATCCTGTGGGGCGACGTCGCCCGGCCGGCGCCGATGACGGTCGCCTGGTCCTCCTACGCCCAGTCGCTCACCGACAGGCCTCTCAAGGGCATGCTCACCGGACCCGTGACGATCATGGCCTGGTCCTTCGTCCGCGACGACCTGCCGCGCGCTGAGGTGGCCGACCAGCTGGGGCTGGCCCTACGCGCCGAGGTGGCCGACCTGGAGGCCGCGGGCATCGGCGTCATCCAGGTCGATGAGCCGGCCATCCGCGAGACCCTGCCGCTGCGCCGCGCCGATCAGCCCGCCTACCTGGAGTGGTCCGTCGGCTCCTTCCGCCTGGCCACCGGCGGGGCGGCCAGCGCCACCCAGATCCACACCCACCTGTGCTACTCGGAGTTCGACGTGGTCATCGACGCCGTCGACCACTTGGACGCCGACGTCACCTCCATTGAGGCCTCCCGCTCCAGGATGGACATCCTCCCGGCGGTCGCCGAGCACGGCTTCGCCCGCCAGCTCGGCCCGGGCGTGTGGGACATCCACTCCCCGCGCGTGCCCAGCACCGAGGAGTGCGCCGAACTCGTCGGCCGCGCCGTCGACGCCCTGGGCGCCGGGAGCGTCTGGGTCAACCCCGACTGCGGACTCAAGACCCGCGGTTACGCGGAGACCACGACCTCGTTGCGGAACCTCGTGGACGCCGCGGCGCGCGTGCGGGGCGGCCTGGAGGGCTGAGCGCCGGGCCGGTGAGAGCCGGCCGGGCCCCTCAGCCCTCTGAGCGGCCCGGCCGGCCCGGGACCGGAAGGGCGCGCGCCACCTTGACGATCTCGCGCACCTGCTCCTCGTCGGTGTTCTGGGGCAGGTGCGGGGGCAGGCCCGGGAAGGAGCAGCGCAGGTGGATCTCCCCGGCGCCCGTGGCCTCGATGACCTCGGCGACGTTGTCGCTGCGCACCATGCCGGTGGCGATGACCGTCGGCCCCTCCTCGGCCACCATCGCGGCGATCATCCGCGCCCCGTCGAGGGCGGTGTCCGCCGCGCCACTGGTGAGCACGTAGTCGACGCCGAGTTGGCCCAGGTCGCGGTAGGCCTCCAGGGGGTCGCGGCTGGCGTCGATGGCCCGGTGGAAGGTCAGGGTGGCGCCGTCGGCGAGGTCCTTGAGGAGGCGGATGAGGCCGCGGTCGACGGTGCCGTCGTCCGTCAGGCCGCCGACGACGATCCCCAGGTCCACGGCCGGGGGCAGCGGCTGGGCCGGGTTGGAGGTGGGCACGGGCCGGGTGTACTCGCTCATCTCCCGCGCCAGGGCGGCGATCCTGCGCACGTCCGCGATCATCGCGCGCCTGCCGTCGCCGTCGTAGACGAAGCTGCCTCCCCGGGGGCGAATCATGACGCGCAGGCCGAAGGGGGCGCCGTCCTTCGAGGAGGCCCAGTGCGCGCCGATGCGCTGGCGCTTGGCCTCGACCTCCTCGGCTGCGGCCAGGATGGCGGCCTCGACAGCGCCGATCGAGGGCGTGGTGCCTCCAACGGTGACGTTGTCGCATAACTCGGCGCGATCCGCCCCCGCGCGGACCGCGCGCCGCACGCCCGCCACGTTCTCCAGGCAGATCTCGACCCCGATGTGGTCGAGGTCGCGCCAGGGGGCGGTGTGTGGCGCGGTGTGATGGCGCAGGGACGGAGCGGTCACGGATAGAACTGCTGGGTTCATGGCACGAGTGTGGCACGCGGCGCTCCATCTCGCGATCCCATGCTGCGCCGGAGCGTGTCTGGCTTCGCGCCTCGCCGGTGCGATCCCCGGCGGCGAGGACCCCGGTCCCGGGCGCGCGGGCGGTCAGACGTCGTCGAGGTCCTCGTAACTCTTCGGATCGCCGATCGGCTCGAGGTGGGCGGAGACCCGCAGGCCCGGATCCGCGCGGACCAGGTCATCGATAAGGTCCTCGGCGAAGTCGTGCCCCTGCTTGACCGTCCAGGCGTCGGGCACGAGCACGTGGAGATCCATGAAACGGCGATTTCCTGCCTCGCGGATGCGCATGGCGTGGAAGTCGATGCGGCCGGGTTCGCGGCGGGTGCCCAGCACTTCCTCCACCCGGGCGATCGCCTCGGCGGCGGGGGCGGCGTCCATGAGCCCGCCCACCGACTCGTTGATGAGCTTGAAGCCCGTCCACATGATGTTGAGGCCCGCCCCCAGGGCCACGAGGGCGTCGAGCACCGGCGAGCCGGTGAGCGCCACGATCCCCACGCCGATGAGCACGGCCGCGGAGGTGATGACATCGGTGGCCAGGTGCTTGGCGTCGGCGATGAGCGCGGCCGAGCGCTCGGCGCGCCCCGCTCGATGCAGGACCCAGGCGACCCCGCCGTTGATGACCGAGGCGATCACGGAGACCCCCAGGCCCAGCCCCAGCCTCTCGGGCATGACCGGGCGGATGATCCGCTCGGCCGCCGTGACGATGATGAGGGCCGCCGCGACGAAGATCATGACGCCCTCGACCACCGCGGAAAAGTACTCCGCCTTGGAGTGGCCGAACTGGTGGTCCTCGTCGGCCGGGCGGATCGAGACCTTGAGCACCCACAGGGCCACCACCGCCGCCACCAGGTTGACGAGCGACTCCGCCGCGTCCGAGAGGAGCCCGGCCGATCCGGTCACCCATGCCGCCCAGGACTTCAGGGCGATGGTGGCCAGGGCCGCCCCGATGGACAGCCACGCGTACGTGGACAGGTCCTGGGGCGGGGCGTAGCGCGAGCCCGTGGCCGAGCGCCGCGGCACTGGCGGCACTGGCGGCACTGGCGGCGCTGGCGGCGAGGGCCGGGAGGGCTGCGGGGGCGGGGAGGGCTGTGACGGCACGCGCCCGATCCTCCCCCCTGGCCGGTCGTGCCCGCCAGCGGCGGTTTCGGTGAGCCTGATGCTGTGGGCGGCCCTGCTGGGCGCGAGGCCTCGCGGGCGCGCCCCGGCTCGGCCCCCGCCGCCTACCCCGGGCGGGATGGCGCTGGCCCGGTGAGTCCCCGCCCCGTGCGGGCCCTCACCGCCGCGCATCCTCTATCGTGTGGCCGTGCTGTCAGTGGTCTGCCTCCCCATCGCGCTTCATCCCGTGCAGATCACGGCGCTCGGCGCCCTGCCCGTCACCTTCCGCGCCATCGACCTGTCCGGTGTGCTGCTCAACGGGATCCTGGGGGCGCTCATCGCCCGCCGCAAGAACTTCGACCTCGTGGGCTTCGTGGTCCTGGCGATCCTCACGGCGACCGCCGGCGGCATCCTGCGCGACGTTATGATCCAGAACGGCCCGCCCTTCGCCCTGACGGACCCCTACTACCTCTACGCCGCCTGCGCCGGCGCGATGATCGCCTGGCTCGTCCCCTTCACCTCCCGCCCGGCTCGCCGCTTCCTCGTGGTGGCCGACGCCGTCGTCCTGGGGGTGTGGGCGGCCACGGGCGCCACCAAGGCCCTGGCGAACGGGCTGGGCGTGATGCCGGCGCTGCTCCTGGGCTGCCTGACGGCGGTGGGCGGCTCCATGATCCGCGACGTGTCCGTGGGTGAGACGCCGGCGGTCTTCGGCGGCAACAAGCTCTACGCGATCCCGGCGCTCCTGGCGGCGCTCACCGATGTGGTGATGGTGCGCGTAGGCTTCCACGAGAGCTGGGGCATTCTCGTGGCCACGCTCGTGGGGGCGGGCATGTGCCTGCTCGCCTACTGGCGCTCTTGGCAGTTGCCCGTGGTGGGGGACCGCGAGATGCGGCGGCGCGCCCGGGGGGAGAGGCCCCTGAAGTGGGCGCTTCCGAGCGGCCCCGCGATCGGATGGCGCCGCGGGCTCATGGGTCTGCGCGTCAGGGGAGATGGCGCCCGGCGGGCGAGCGCGGGCGGCGGGTCCTCCCGGGGACGGCGCGACCGCGAGCCCCTCGCCCCCGAGGACCTCTAAGGGCCGGGGCTCTCACCGGGGCCGCGTGGGGAAGTGGGCGCCGCGCGGCGCTACTTGATGGGGCGGATTGTGGCGTCGTCGACGGCGACCGCGGCCGGCTCCGAGCCCTTCGCCGGGGCCGGGGAGGCGGGGGCGCCGAAAAGGCGCTCCTTGACGGCGTCGGCGACCTTGTCGGTGACGGCCTCGCCCTGCTGGCGCACGGCCTGCGCGACTCTCGCCTGGGCGGCGTCGACCCGGGTGCGGACGAAGGGCTGCTCGGCGACGCCCCGGGCGGTCGCCTTGATGCGCTCGTACTGGGCGCGGCCCGCCCGGGTGCCCAGGACGTACCCGGCGCCGAGGCCGAGGACGAAGGGGAGCTTGCTCATGCGTGCCTCCTAGAAGTGCGCGGCGGGCGCGTCATGCCCGGACCGCGGCGCCCAGCCTAGCGGTCCGCCGGCGCCGGGGCGAGGCGCGCCAGCCCCGCCCTCTCGCGCGGTCGGATCGGGTGGGCGCGCGCTCCTCCTGCCCTGTGCCGCTCGGCGGTGGTGATCCGTGCTCCGGGTCCGGCGCGGCGCCAGGGATGCGACATCTGGCTGAGCGGTCCGGCCGTCGGCTCGGGATCGCCTCATCCTCCGGCTGTCCCGCCACCGATCGCAGTGGGCAGGCGGGAGGCCAGCTCGAAGCCATTGGTCCCCGTGACCACCGGGACATCCGCCTCCGCGAGCGTCTGGGCCGCCGGCCCGATGCCCATGGGATGAGCGGTGATGCCCCCGGCGAGTACCTGCTCGGTGGCGCTGAGCCGGCGAATCGCCACCGCGGCCACGCGATCCGCGTGCTCACGGGCCACCTCGCCGTAGATGAGGGGGTCGTGCTGGCCGTCGTCGCCCACGAGCAGCCAGCGCACCTGGGGAAGATCGATCATGAGGCGGCGCAGCTCGGTGCGCTTGTGCTCGATGCCGCTGCGAAACCACCCGGTGTTCGTCGGTCCCCAGTCGGTCATGAGTGCGGGCCCCTCGGGGAAGCCATGGCGGGCGAAGAAGGCGCGCAACGTCGGCATGACGTTCCACGCGCCCGTGGACACGTAGAACACCGGCGCCCCCTGATGGGCCTGCTGGACGCGCCGGTACAGCCGGGCCATCCCGGGCACCGGCTCGCGCGCCGAGGAGTACTTGACCAGTTGGTTCCACGCGGCCACGAGGATGCGCGGCACGTGCGAGATCATCGCCGTGTCATCGATGTCGGAGATGATCCCCAGGGTCGGCTCCGGGCCCACCACGAGCACTCGCGCGCTGGACCGTCCCGCGCCGGCGGCGTCGATCACCGCGTCATGCCATCCCGGGCCCAGTCCGTGCCCGCGCACGACGACGTCGATGTACCCCTCGCGATCCGCCCGTGTGCGGATCCGGGCGCCGCCCACCGTGATCGTCACCGGGAGGAAGGGCACCGGCGCGTCGATGAACAGGCGCCAGCCCCGCTGCGCGTCCGCCAGGGAGATGCGGGCGTTGTCGATCACCTCCGCCGCCGAGGCCGGGCGCCTCTCCGGCAGGGAGCGGAATAACGGGCCCTCGGTGGGGGCGTCCACGGGCCGCAGCACCATCCGAGCCAGCACGCGTGCCATATCGGCGCCGTCGGGCTGGTCTGCGCTGGTTCCGTAGCCGTCATAGGCGACCACGCGTGGGCGCCAGCCGCGGCGCTTGAGCACGGGGATGACGTCGCGGTGGAACTGGTCCTCCACGGCGCGGGCGATATCGAAGAGCGGCATCTCGCTGATTTTACGGGCGCCGCTACCCCGGCGCGCCTTCGCCCTCCGGCGCGCCGGCGCCCGGGTCGCGCGCGCCGCGCGGGGCGCAGACCCACAGCGCGGCCCCGGCGGCGAGCGCCCACAGCGTGTAGGAGGAGCCCAATGGCCCCGCCCACCACGGCCAGTCCTGCTCCACGTGATTCTGCTCGGGGAACCACCAGTGCATGGCCAGGGCGAAGACGAGTCCGCCGGACGCCGTCGCCGTCATGAGGGCGGGCGAGCGCCAGCGCCAGGAGGCGACGCCGAGTCCCATGAGCAGCGGCAGGCACCACACCCAGTGGTGCGACCAGCTGATGGGGGAGATGAGCAGCCCGCAGGTCATCACCACGTCGGTCTGGAGCAGCAGGATCAGGCCGTCCGAGGCGGAGGCGCCCCGTCCCAGGGCCCTGGCCAGGAGCACGGCGCCGATCATCACCAGGAGCGCGAGCCCCGCCCACGCAGGACCCCACATCCCCTCCGGCAGGGCCCGGGCCACGAGCCCGCGCAGGCTCTGATTGCCCGAGTAGTCGGGGAGCCCCGCGCGCGAGGGGTCGAGCATGGCCTGGCCGAAGAATCGCATCGACTCCTGGGGCGAGGCCACCCACGCCGCCGCCGTCAGCCCGGCGGCCGTGACGGCCATCGTCGCCGCCGCCCGCCACTCGCGGCGCACGACGAAGACGAGGATCGCGATCGCCGGGGTGAGCTTGATGACCGCGGCCACGGCGCTGCCCACCCCGCGCCAGCGCGAACTGACGGGCACCACGAGCAGGTCGAGCGCGACGAGCATCATGAGGATCGCGTTGATCTGCCCGTACTCCATGGTCTTGTCCAGCGGCTCGGCCACCAGGCAGCCCGCCACCGCGAGCCACACCCCGCCGGTGCGGGCCGCCCTCCCGCGCGCTCCCAGGCAGCGCAGGCCCGCCCAGCCGGTGAGGGCCGCCGCCCAGGGCGTCAGTGCTGTGAGCAGGATCTGTGCGGCGCGATCGGTGATGAGCAGCAGAGGGGTGAAGGCCCATGCGGCGAAGGGCGGGTAGGTGAAGGGCCACAACTGCCGCCCGGGGTCGGCGTACCAGTCGTAGAGGGAGCCGCCGGCATGCCACTGCGCCACGGCGTGGTAGTAGATCCATGCGTCGAGCTTGAACGAGGGCACCAGGTCGTTCCACAGTTGGTGGACGGGGATGAGCAGCAGGCCCACGCAGCCCAGGATGAGGAGGGCGGGTGAGCCGAGGGCGGTCTCCAGCGCGCGCTCGCGCGCGGCTCCTCGCGCCTGGGCCCCGTCAGAGGCTGATGTCATGCCGGGTTCTCCAAATCGGTTCTCGCCTTGGCTGATCGCAGTGTCGGCAGCCCGACGATGGTAGCGAGGACCCCCATCCAGGCGAAGCCCGCCACGAGGAGATACCCGCCATGGGAGCCGGTGCGATCGATCGCCTGGCCCGCCACGAGGGAGCCCAGGGAGACCCCCATGTTGAGCGCGGTGCCGATCCAGGCCAGGCCCTCGGTCAACTGCGAGGGGGCCACCGTCACCTGGACGATGTTGTTGCCGATCGTCACCGTGGGGGCGATCGCCATTCCGGTGAGCGCCATGACGACGGCGATCGACACCAGGCCCGGCATCAGCGGCAGGGCCGAGCACCCGACGGCCAGCCCGGTGACGCCTGCCAGGAGCTGCTTCCACAGCGGCCACCCCCAGGCGCGCGCCCCGAAGGCGAGCGCCGCGCTGAGAGAGCCGACCGACCAGGCGGCGAGCACGACGCCGGCCGCGGAGGGGTGCCCGAGTTCCTTGGCCACGGCGACGGCGGCGACGTCGTTCGCCCCGAACAGCCCGCCGGTGAGCATGAACACGGTGATCACCGCGAGGACCGCCCCGTGCCGGAGCACCGGGGTCCGGGGAGCGCCCGCGCCCGACGGGGCGCCGTCGCCCTCGCGGTCCTTGCCCCGCCCGCGCCGGGGGCGGGGATGTGCCGGGGGTTCCGTGGCCCTCTGGGACAGCAGCCAGGCCCCACCGCCGGTCTGCAGCAGAGCGCAGGCGATGACGCCCGAGGCGGTGGGCAGCGCCGGCGCGGTGCTCAGGGCGGTGGCCAGCGGCGGGCCGATGACGAAGGCGACCTCATCGAGTGCCGCCTCGAGGGAGAAGGCCGTGTGGAGGTCCTGCGGGGTGGACAGCACGACGGTCCACCGCGAGCGGGCCAGTGAACCCATCGACCCGGTGAAGGCGCCCGCCACCGCCGCCAGGGCGAGGACCGCGGGCAGTGGGGCGCGCGCCGACAGGCAGCCGATGAGCGCCGCCAGCGCGCTCGCGGAGACCGCCAGCGCCGGGCGCATGACCGCGGCCTGGCCCCGGGCGTCGACCTGGCGCGCGAGAAGCGGTGAGCCGATCGCCGAGGCGACGACGAAGGCCGCGCTGACCGCGCCGGCCGCCGAGTAGGAGCCGTAAACCGCCTCAACGGTGAGGATGAGGGAGATCCCCAGCATCGACATCGGGAACCGGGCGATGAGCGCGGCGCTGGAGAAGCGCAGCGCGCCGGGCTGGCGCAGGATTCGACGGTAGGACGGCATGCGTGGATGGTAGACGCGGGCGCGGCTCGCGAGCCCCGACGGCGCCGCGCGGGCTCAGTTCTTCGAGGTGCTCTGGACGCGCTCGCGCGAGAGCGTGAAGCCCTTGCCGGTCACCTGGCTCCAGCAGGAGATCCCGGACTCCGAGGAGGTGCAGGCGTAGTCGCCGCGCATCGCCGAGGCGCCGTAGTTGAGCGTGACGCCCCCTCCGGAGAAGGAGGTGGCGCACCTGCCGGTGGCATCGCTGCCGCTGACGGTGGCCTCGTAGGGGGAGGATACGCAATTGCCCTGGGAGAAGGAGTGCTCCTTGATGGTGCAGGTCGCGCCCGAGTCGGTCAGGGTGCAGGAGATATTGCCCGACGGCGCCGTGAAGGCTGCGAGCTCGGTGGCGTCCGACGGCGCCGGGAAGGCCTTTTTGCTCGTCGGGCTCGCCGAGGCGCTGGCCGAGGGGCCGGTCGAGGGGGGCGGCGCCGCGCCGTCCTGGGCGGGGCTCGAAGCCGCCGCCTGATCCGTGCTCGCCCGGCTGGCCTTAGTGGCGTCGTCGTCCTCGGTGGCGACCCAGAAGGCGATCGCCCCGACGAGGGCCAGGACCACCAGGGTCAGGAACCACAGGAACAGGTTGGAGCGGTGATGGCTCTCCTTGTTCGGCGGCGCGGGCTCGCCGACTCCGAGAAGGAGCGCCTGCTGGTCGTAGCCCTGCGCGTAGGGCTGCTGGCCCACCGCGTGCGCGCCCTGCTGGTAGGCGGGCTGGAACGCCTGGGGGCCGGCCTGCTGCGCGGCCCACGCGGGGTCCGAGGGCTGCGCCGACGCGCCCTGGGCCTGGGGCGGGACCGCGATCGTTCCGGGCATGGCCCGCGCGCTGGGGCCGCCCATGGTGGCGGGATCGATGGGGCTGATGGGGCTGGCCGCGATGGGGCGGGACGCCAGCGCGGCGTCGATGGCGGGGTCCCCCAGCGATCCCAGCCAGGTCAGCAGGTCCGGGTAGGTGTTTGGATTGCGCGCGATGTACGGGCGCAGTCCCGGGTAGTTCTGAGCGAGCTCGTGCAGGTCCGCCCAGGGGGTCGTGGGGTCCTGAGCGCGTGCGATGAGCTCGTCCTGAGCCTGAGACATGAAGGTCCTTCAGCGGCGATCGAGGGCCGGGACGCGCCGGGGGAGGCGAGGGTCCCGGAGTGCCGGGGGGCACTTGCGGCTGCGAGCCTACCTGAGGGACCCCTGATGGCCATAGGGAGGCGGAAGCAACGGTATGGTCAGCCCCAGCGCGGCAACAAGGAGGGCGGGACCAACCGATGAGCGATACCACTGAGCCGGTCGCCGGCGCGTCCCGGGCCCCCATCGTCGGTGCCGCCACCGATGTCGGCCGCATGCGCACCGCCAATGAGGATGGCTATCTGGCCCTGGAGCCCGTGTACGTCGTCGTCGACGGCATGGGGGGGCACTCCTCCGGGCGCCTGGCCGCCCGCACCGCCCTGGAGCGGATCTCCGCCCTGGCCGGGAGCGTCATCAGCGACGCCGCCCAGGTCATCGAGGCGATCGAGGAGGCCGGGGAGGAGGTCGCCGCACTGCCCTCCTCCGCCGCTCACCGGCCCGGCGCGACCGTCGCCGGAATCGCCCTGCTCCACCCCGACGGCGTCCCCGCCTGGCTGGTCTTCAACCTGGGTGACGCGCGCGTCTACCTCCTGCGCGATGGCGAGCTCCACCAGGTCACCACCGATCACTCCAAGGTCCAGGAGCTCATCGAGTCCGGTGAGCTCAGCCGGGCCGACGCTCGCGGCGACTTCCGCAAGAACATCGTCACCCGTGCCCTGGGCGGGGGGCTGGCGGGCCCCTTCACCCCGAGCGCGCGCCTCCTGCCCGCCACGGGGGGCGAGCGCTTCCTCGTGTGCTCCGATGGCCTGAGCGACGAGCTCGACGACGACGAACTCGCCCTCATCCTGGACGCCGGCCTCACCCCGCAGCGCACCGCCGAGGCCCTCGTCGCCGCCGCCTTGGAAAACGGCGGGCATGACAACGCCACGGCGGTGGTCGTCGATCTCGTGGAGCGCCCGTCGCTCGGCGGCGTCGTCACGGCTCCCGAGCAGTCAGGGGGAGGTGCGTCGGATGGCCCCGGATGATGAGGGACATGCCCCCGAGGGCCGCTCGGCGGGGACCCTGGCCGAGGCCGAGCGCGGCGAGGTGATCGTCGGGATGCTCGGCACGGCACTCCTGGTCCCCGGGGCCCCCGAGCGCGTGGCGGCGGCCGTCCTGGCGGCCCTGGGCGGCCCCGTGGTCCAGGGTGACGCCGGCGCCGTCAAGGGCGCCGCCGCCCAGGCCGCCATCTCCACCGGGCAGGAGCCCCCCGACCCCGATGAGCCCGACCGGCTCGTGGCCCAGGACGAGGCGGGCGACGGCACGGAGGACGCTGACCCGCCCCCGGGCTCCCCGGCCGCGGCTGTCGCCGCTGGCGCTCCGACCCCCGATGGGCCGGCCTCGGCCTGGGACGCGATCGACGGCGTCGACGACGAGGATCTGCCCGCCACCGGCGTCTGGGTCGAGCCCGAGGAGGAGGACGCCGGGCCCCCGACGGCCGCGATGCCCGGGCCGGCGCCGGACCCCGAGGATGACTCGGGCAGTTACGACCTGAGCGCTTCCTTCCCTGAGCCCGAGCCCGGCTCGGGCCGGCGCCGCCACCGCGGCTCCTCGGTGCCCACCGCCGGCAGCGCGTCCGTGGGGAGCCCCGCGACCGGCCCTGGGGGAGAGGCGCCGGCGGGCAACGCGATCAACACCCTGCCCTCATCGGCCGTGGCCGAGGCCCTGGCGACGGCGATGGTGCGCGACGCCCGCCCCGTCCTCGCCCTGCTGCGCCTGTCCACCGGGCAGGACGTCCTCGTCCGCGCGGGCGGCGAGGTCGTGATCGGCAGGGCGCCCCAATCGGCCAGCGCGCGGGCGGCGCTCGTCGTCGTCCCCTCGACCTCCCACATGGTCTCCCGATCCCACGTGCGGATCACCACGGCCGGCTCCTCCGTCCTCGCGCAGGACCTGGGCTCCTCCAACGGCACGATCCTCCACCGCCCCGGCTGCCCGGCGGTTCTCATCGCCTCCGCCCTGCCCACGCCTCTGAGCGTGGGGGACGTGCTCAGCATCGGTGATGGCATGACGCTCAGGCTGGTCGCCCCCTCCGCTCCGATGGGGGCGGGACCGCCCTCTCCGCCCTCGATCCACCCATTCCAGCACTACCAGCAGTAAGCAAAGGATTCTTCCCATGACCAGCGACGCAACGTGGACGGAATCGCTGCCCACCGTCGACCCCGACCGCCCCGAGGAGCTCGTGCTCGACTTCTCCGGCGAGGTGCACAGGATCGCCCCGGACGAGACCTTCGTCGTCGGCCGCGGCGGGGACCTCGACATCGACGACAATCCCTACCTGCACCGGCGCTTCGTCGTGCTCGCCCGCGAGAACGGCCTGTGGTGGATCGCCAATGAGGGCTCGCGCCTGTCGGCCACCCTCACCGACGGCGATGGGCTCGTCCAGTCCCGCCTCGCCCCCGGAGCGCGCATGCCCCTGGTCTTCCCACGGGTCATCCTCACTTTCTCCGCCGGTCCCACCACCTATGAGATCGACCTCATCACCGCCGGCGAGGATCACTTCGCCGGGATCGAGGGCGCCAGGCAGTCCACCGGCCAGACGACGATCGGCGTCACCCCGATGACCCGCTCCCAGCTCCTGCTCATCCTCGCGCTGTCCGAGCCGGTGCTGCGCCGCGCGGGCACCGGCGCCGCGGAGATCCCCTCCTCGCAGGCCGCCGCCGCGCGCCTGGGCTGGTCGATCACCAAGTTCAACCGCAAGCTCGACAATGTCTGCGAGAAGCTCGACCGCGTCGGCGTGCGGGGGCTGCGCGGGGGCCGCGCCGAGGGCGCCGCCTCCAACCGCCGGACGGCGCTCGTCGAGCACGCCGTCTCCACGCTCATGGTCACCGCCGAGGACCTGCCCATGCTCGACGACGAGCTCGCCGCCAACCGCGCCGCCGCCGCGCCCGTGACCACCGCCCCGACGAAGGTGGGCGGCGCCGCGAAGGGGGCGGGAGCCGACCGTGCCTGAGACCTCCTCGCTCGCGTCCTCCCTGAAACCCTCTCACGCCCCCTCCGCCGCCAGCCCCTCCCCCCGCCGGGGACGCGCGCTGGCCGTCTCGGCCGCCTGCCTCGTCGCCCTGCTCACCGTGGGCAACTTCACGGCGCGGCCCGCCCTGGACTCCTACCTGTCCGGGCGGGTGGCCGCCGCCATCCGCCAGGCGCTTCCCGGACTGGACAAGAACGCCTCCATCACCACGGGTGATGACCTCATCCTCCAGCTCCTCCACGGCCGCATCGACTCGATCGGCATCGACGCCTCCCGACTCGACCTGCCCGTGAGAGCGGATACGGCCAGCACCCTGAGCGTGTGCGATGTCCACGCGGAGCTGACCGGCGTGAGCGCCTCCGACCCGCATCGCGCGAGCAGCGCGCGCGCCACGGGGCTCATCGACTGGCGGGGGGCCAACGACCTGGTGACCACCGCCGACATCAACCCCAAGGACGTGACGGTGGACGTGGTGCGCCCGGGCACGGACACGGACCCCGGCAGTGCCCGCGCCTCCGGCGTCGGCTACGGCTCCGCCTTCGAGATCGTGTTCGAGCCGCGGGTCACGGCCGACGGCGGCCTGGGCATCACCGTCACCTCGGCGAAGGCCGACGGGGTCGAGGTGCCCATTGACGGCCCCAACTCCGAGGGGGGCAGGATTCTCGCACTGCTGGGCATCCCGATCAGCGGCGTGGAGATCACCCCCGATCAGTTGCCCCACGGCCTGAGGATCAGCAAGGTCATGGTCACCGCCGACGGCCTGAAGATCTCTCTCGCCGGCAGCGACGTGACCATGAGCGAGTAAGGCGGGCAGGAGCGGTCATGACCGATGAGGACCTGGGCGAGCGCGAAGTCGTCGCCAGTGCCGGGGCCCCTGAAGGTCCTGACGGCGACGACGAGCGCCCCGGCCCCATCGGCGCCGACTGCGTTGACGGTGGTGACGGCGCCGATGGCTCCGAGGGCTCGCAGGGCCCTGAGGGTGACGGCGTCGAGCCCCGGCGCCGCCTCCTGACCTGGCGACGGGGGATCGCCGTCGTCGTCATCCTGGCAGCGCTCCTCGGCCTGGCCGGAGTGGGGGCGGAGCGCTACGCGCGCCATGAGATCACCTCCCGAGTCCTCAGCTCCCTCCACGGGCTCTCCCCGGATGCCAGGCTCAGCCTGGACGGGCCCGTCCTGCCCCAGGTCGTGCGCGGAGAGATCGACAGCCTCAGCATCACGGCCTCAACGCTGACCGTCATGCGCGCAGGGGCCCCCGCGACCGAGGCCGCCACGCCCGCCCCGGAGCCCACGGCCGAGCCGACCCCGGGAGACGGGGGCCTGCTGGGCGGGCTCCTCAACATCGTCACGGGCGCCCAGGGCTGCTCCGCCCCCAGGGTCGGGGATCCCGCGGCGATCCAGGGCGCGCAGCTGAGCGACGTCGCCCTGACGATCGAGGGGCTGAGCACCTCGGGGGTGCATCACGCCGACCACGTCGTCCTCAGCGGGACCCTGCCCTGGGCCGAGGTCGATCGCATGGCGGGCCTCGTCGTCGGTGGCGTGTCCTCGCCCTCCTCTTCTCCGCTCCAGGAGGGCGCGGCTAACTCCCCCGGAACGGCGATCCTGCGCGGGACCGTCTGCGGCCAGGGCGTGGGGATCCACCTGGCGCCCGTCGTCACCGAGGCGGGGGGCGTGAGCCTGACCGTGACGAGCATCTCGTGGGCGGGCAGGGACATTCCCGCGGATCAGAGCATCGCCGGCAAGACGGTGCTGGAGTGGCTGGGGATGGGGCCCTCATCGCTCGGGCTCCCGGCCGATGCGCTTCCGACCGGGTTCCGGGTGACCGCTGCCCGGGTGGGGGGAGGCGGCATCGAGGTCAGGATCGAGGCCTCGGACGCCGACCTGTCCGCCCTCACCCCCTCATAGCCCCTCCCTATATGCGAGACCGGTCGAAATCATGACCGAGACCGGTCCGCGGACCGGTCTTGCGAACGGGAGGGAGAGGATCGCCTGGAGGGAGCGGAAACGTGGGTGAGGATACCCATCGCCGGAGGTATCGCCTCAGCAAGGCTCCGTTATAGCCTGCGTGCGGCAGAGCGCCCACCGCACCTCATGAGGAGACGTATGAGCACCGACCCCGCGCAGCACCGGCAGCCCGCCGCACCGACCGCGGCCGGGCCGTTCAGGGGCGCGGTGCCCGCTGTCCCGCCGATGCCCCAAGCGCCGGCGCAGGCCCCGCAGGCCCCGCCGACGATCGCCCCCGGCGCGCGCCGCGACATCCGCCCCGCCCCGGGAGAGATCCCGCAGTCGGGAACCGTCCCCACCGTCCCCCGCGAGCGCGCCTACCCCGCGCCGACCGGCCCCCTGCCCACGCGCGAGGCCCTGCGCGCCGAGGCCGCCCGCTCCTCCCGCTCCCGCCACCCCGAGGAGGACGTGGAGCGCGCTCGCGCCCTCATCAAGCGCATCCACCAGGTCTTCGAGCAGCGCCTGGTGGGGCAGGAGCAACTGCGCCTGGCCCTCATCTCCACGCTCATCGCCGGTGGGCACATCCTCCTGGAATCGGTCCCGGGCCTGGCTAAGACCACCGCCGCCCAGACCCTCGCCTCAGCCGTCTCCGGCTCCTTCACCCGCATCCAGTGCACGCCGGACCTCATGCCCAACGACATCGTCGGCACCCAGGTCCTCCAGTACGCCACCGGGGAGATGACCACGCAGCTCGGCCCGGTGCACGCCAACATCGTCCTGCTCGACGAGATCAACCGCTCCAGCGCCAAGACGCAGTCCGCCATGCTCGAGGCCATGCAGGAGCGCCAGACCTCCATCGGCGGCGTCGTCTACCCCCTGCCGCACCCCTTCATGGTGCTCGCCACCCAGAACCCCATTGAGGAGGAGGGCACCTACGTCCTGCCCGAGGCCCAGATGGACCGCTTCCTCATGAAGGACGTGCTGAGCTACCCCAAGCCCATGGAGGAGGTCGACGTCCTGGACAAGATCTCCTCGGGTGCCTTCGAGGAGCCCCTGCGCGCCCAGCCCATCAGCACCGATGACGTCGAATGGCTCCAGGGTGCCGTCGAGCGCGTCTACGTGGACCCGGTCATCAAGCAGTACATCGTCGCCATCATCAACACCTCCCGCGGCGGCGGCCCGCGCCCCGTGCCCGGCCTGGAGCGCCATGTGCGCGTCGGCGGCTCGCCGCGGGGCTCGATCGCCCTCATGCGGGTCTCCCAGGCCCTCGCGCTGCAGGCCGGCCGCACCTACGTCACCCCCGACGACGTCGGCCTGCTGCGCCACGCCGTCATGCGCCACCGCCTAGTGCTCACCTACGACGCCCTCGCCGATGACATCGCCCCCGAGGCGATCATCGACGCGGTCTTCGCGGCGGTCCCGACGCCGTGAGCCGCCCTCCCACGGCGGGCGCCATCGAGCTGCCGGCCGAGCCAACGCCGCGCGGGTCGCGCCTGGCCCGGGTGCGGGGGCGCCTGTCCCTGCCCACCCTGCGCCGCGCCATCGGGCTGCTCGACGGGCGGCACAAGTCGGTGCTCCTGGGGCACGGGCAGGATTTCGACGACCTGTCCGCCTACCGCCCCGGCGACGACGTGGGAGACATCGACTGGAAGGCCTCCGCGCGCATCGGCCAGCCCGTCATCAAGCGCTACCAGCGCGAGTCCAACCTGCCCCTCGTCCTGGCCATCGACACCGGCCGGACCATGGCCGCCCAGGCCCCCAGCGGTGAAGACAAGCGCGAACTCGCCCTCGCCGTCGCCGAGGTCATGGCCTACCTGGCCCGCCTGCGCGGCGACTCCGTGGCGCTTGTGGCCGGGGACGCCTCCCGGATGGTCTCCCGCCCGCCCCGGTCGGGCGCCGAGCACGCCGAGACGATCCTGTGGCTCATCGCCCGGCAGTACTCCGCCCTCACCGAGCCCCCGCGGGGCGCCCCGGCGAGCGCCCGTATGCGGGTGGGGCAGGTCTCCCCCCGGCGGGACAGCGGCGCCGCTATCGGCGAGCTGGTCGCCGGCGCGCCCGCCTCCGACCTGCCCGGCCTGCTCGGCAAGGTCATCAGCCTCCACGGCCGCCGCAGCCTCGTGGTGCTCCTGACCGACACCTCCCACCCGGACGCCACCGCCCACGACCAGCTCCGCAGGCTGTCGGCGCAGCACGAGCTGGTCGTCATCCAGATCGCCGACGACGCCCCCATCACCGGCGACCCCGGCGCGGTCCGCGATGTGGAGATGGCGGAGGACCTGCCGCTGTTCCTGCGCTACGACACGGCCCTGGGTGCCCAGCTCGCCCGGGCCGACGCCGCCCGGCGGGCCGGCGTCACCGCGCTGCTGGACTCGCGGCGCATCGAGCACGCCGTCGTCGCCTCCGAGGAGGGCCTCGTGGACTCCATCGCCGAGGTGCTCGGCCGTCAGCGCCTCGCCACCGCCCGAAGGAGGCGATGACCGTGGAGATCAGCCCCCCGCAGCTCATGCCCGCCTGGATGGCGGTCACCGCCGTCGTCATCCTCCTGCTCGCCGTCGCCGGACTCCTCTGGTCGCTCCTGAGCCACCGGGTCCGGGACGGCTTCATCAGCGACATCCCCATGGCTCCCGGGGAGCGCCGCCGCTGGATGAGGCTCATCGAGCGCGCCGCGAAGAAGTACGACGCCGGGCAGATCGACCTGCGCGTCCTGCACCTCGAGTTGGCCTCCGCCCTGCGGGGCTTCGGATCCGAGCGCAGCGGTGAGGACCTGACCACCGCGACCGTCACGGAAATCATGGACATGTCCGCGTCCACCGAGTCCGAGGACGTCGAGACCCGCCTCAAGCGCGCCAGGACCGCGGCGCAGCCCCTGGACGCCAATCCCCTGGGGCATGTCGGGGAGCTCCTGGCGATCTGGGAGCAGCCCTCCTTCGATCGCGACTCCGACGCCGTCGCCGCCCGGGCCATCGAGCACGCCAGGCAGGTGGTCTCCAGATGGTGATGCCCTGGCTTCCCTGGTTCCTCATCGGCGCCGCCGCGTTGATCATCGGCATCACCGCGCTGCGCGCCGCCCGCGGGGGCGAGCGGGCCCCGGCCGGCCCGACGCGCCGCGTCGCCAACGCGATGCCGCTCCTGCGCTCGCCCGCGGTCCTGCGCCGCCTGCGCCGACGCCGCGCGCTCCACGCGCTCCTGGGCGCGCTCATCGTCGCGGCCATGGTCTCCTCGGCGCTGCTCGCCGGGCGCCCAGTGAGCAAGGACGTGCGCAACGATGCCCTGGCCAGCCGCGACATCGTCCTGTGCTTGGACGTCTCGGGCTCCATGCTCGGCCTGGACTCCCAGGTGCTGGAGACCTACACCCAGCTCATCGACTCCTTCAACGGGGAGCGGGTGGCCCTGATCGCCTGGAACACGACGGCGCAGACGATGGTGCCCCTCACCGACGACTATGAGACCCTCAAGACCGAGATGGGCAAGATCACCGATCTCCTGGACTCCGCGTCCACCAGCCTCTCCTCGGCGCGCAGCCGCTACTCGCGAATGTTCTCCGGCACGATAGCGGAGGAGCTCAACGCCTCCTCGCTGGCTGGCGACGGCCTGGCCTCCTGCACGCAGGCCTTCGACAACTCCGGGGCCGCCAGCGCCGACGAGCGCCCCCGCTCCATCATCCTGGCCACCGACAACGTCGTCTTCGACAACTCTCACGTCCAGCTTTTCTCCCTGCCCGAGGCCGCCGAGCTCGCCACGAGTAAGAAGATCCGCCTGTTCTCCATCTACGGCTACGACCAAGGGCTCAGCTACGGCGACCTCGCCTCCCAGGTCGAGTCGGCCCGCCAGGAGCTGGAGAGGGTCACGCGGGACAACGGCGGCAAGTTCTACCAAGTGGGGGACTCCCGCACGGCCGGGCGCATCGTCAAAGAGCTGGAGAAGACCCAGGCCCAGGAGTACAGCTCCGACAACGAGGTGCGGCTGACGGACACCCCCAGGGTGGGCGCCATCTGGCTGGTTCTGGCCGCCGGCTCTCTGCTGCTCATCGCCGCCTGGAGGCGCGCATGACATTCCATCCTCTGTTCGGATGGCCCTTCACCATCCTCATCGCCCTCATCGGCATCGGCGCCGTCGTCATGAACTGGTGGCGCCTGCGCCCGCCGCGCCCCCAGGCGGCCCCCGCCCCCTACGGCCCGCGGGGCCTGACCCCGCGGGGGGCCGGCGCTGCTCTCCCGCCCGCCCGCCGGCTGTCGCGCTCGGCGCGCCTCGTCGTCGCCCGCCGGGCCGCGCTGGTGGTCACCCTCGTGCTTATGCTCGCCGGCCCCAGCACCTACCAGTACGATCAGCGGGTCACCTCCACCACCGAGGTCTACCTCGTCGTCGACCGCACGGGCTCCATGGCCGCCGAGGACTGGGCCGGCGGCGCCGGGACCCGGCTCGACGGCGTGCGCGCGGACCTGGAGGCGATCCGCAAGGCCCTGCCCGAGGCCCGCTTCTCCATCCTCGCCCTGGACTCCGCGGCTGCCAGGGAGATGCCGTTGAGCACCGACACCAACGCCGTCGACTCCTGGATCAAGACGCTCCGCCAGGAGGTGACGAGCCGATCCACGGGCTCCTCGCTCGAGCGCATGCTCCCGCTTCTGACCGCCACCCTCACCGAGGCCGCGCAGGTGGCCCCCCAGGACGCCCGCCTCGTCTACATCCTCTCTGACGGCGAGGCCACCGACGATGGCGCCGGAGCCAAGGACGCCGCCTCGCAGGGCGTGGCCTGGAAGGATCTTGCCCCCCTCATCGACGGCGGCGCGGTGCTGGGCTACGGCACCGCCCAGGGCGGGAGGATGCGTGAGTACGACGGCGGCACGACCCCCGCCGACCAGATGCCCTACATCAAGGAGAAGGGGCACAGCGATGACGCCGTCTCGGTCCCGGACGTCCAGGAGTTGCAGTCGGTGGCGAAGGACCTCGGCCTGCCCTACTACCAGCGCGACGGCGAGGGCGATGACCCGACGAGCGCCTTCACGAGCGTCGACGTCGAGCAGATCCTGTCCGACGGGCACCACGGCAAGCGCTCCAGCCGCTACCTCACCTGGCCCCTGGCGCTCCTGGTCTTCGCGCTCATGACCTGGGAGGCGGCGGCGCTCGTGCGATCCGACATCGAGGTGCGCCGCCTGGCGCGGTCAGGGGGCCGGTGATGGGATCGCGCGAGCCAATGCCGAGGCGCCGCCGGCTGCTGATCGGGCTCAGCCTGACCTCGATCCTGCTCGTCGTGGGCCTGTGGCTCGCGGCGGTGTCCACGGGCACCACCCTGGCCAACCGCTCCCTGTACGCGGGCGACTACTCCACCGCGGTGGACCGCTACCGCATGGTGCGCACGATCAACCCATGGCTGCACAAGTGGAGGGTGCGCTACAACCTGGGCACCGCCGAGCTCCTGGCGGGGGATTACGACCGCGCGATCGCCGACCTGGAGTCCGCCCTGCCCGATGCCCCCCAGGGGGTCATCGACGTCGCCTATGACACCGCGGGCAACGTCATCCGGCAGCGCACCGGCGTGTGCATGACACGCGTCAACCTCTTCGTGGCCCATATGGCCCTGGCCGGGCGGGCCCAGGAATCGGGGGACACGACGGCGGCGCAGGCCCAGGTCGACGCCGCGAAGGAGGCCGCGGGCGACTGCGAGGTCCCCCCGGCCCAGTCCCCGCAGCCCCAGCCGACGACACCTCCCACCCAGACCCCGACACCCTCGCCCACCCAGGCCCCGACCGAGCCCGGGACCCCCTCCCCGGACGCGTCCCAGAGCCCCAGCAGTGGTTCATCAACAGATCCGAGCCCCTCCGGCTCCTCCTCGCCGACCGCGGAGCCGACCGCCCCCGGGGCGAGCGAGCCCACTGCGGGCGAGAGCGGCTCAGCCAGCCCAACGCCCACGGAGGGCCAGGAGAAGGAGAAGAGGCTTCAGCGCCGCAACCAGGGTCGTGAGGAGCGCTCGGCAGCGCCCAATGACGGCGCCAAGCGCCGCTGGTGAGCCAGCGGCGCTGCGACGAGAGGCCGTTTAGGCGAGTGACCGCGGGCGAGGCCGGGGCCGGCGCTGGGGGGCTTGGTCGGCTCAGCCGGCGGCGGCCCGCTCGTGCGGCGCCTCCTGGGCCCTCTGGGCCGACGCGTCCTCCGTGGCGTGGGTGCGACGGATGGCGGGCACCGCGTGGTCCGGCAGTCGCGCTCCGACGGCTCGCAGCACGAAGATGTCCAGGGCGTCGAGGTAGGCGGCCCGCGCTGCGGGGTCCTGGGGGGTGGGCCGCCCGCCCATGACGCAGGCGTTGAGCAGGGGGATGAGCATCCCCGGGTCCTGCCGGGGGATGAGGCCCTCATCCATGGCGTCGGAGAGGATCGAGGCGAGCATCTGGCTGATGAGCCCACCGTGGGCGCGCAGCCGTCCCGCCGTGTTGCGCGAGACCGAGCTGGCCAGCGGCCCGGTGGTCGGGAAGTGGAAGTGGCGCTTGAGGAGGGCCTGCTGGCGCACGTACACGCGCAGGCGGTCGAGGGGGTCCTCGATGCCCGCCAGCGCGATGGACAACTCCTCGGAGTAGCGGACGACCTCGTGCTCCATGAAGGCCAGGAGCAGGTCCTCCTTATCGGCGAAATGGTTGTAGACGGCGGTGCGGCCCACGCCGGCACGCGAGGCGACGTCGGAGAGCGTGATCTTGTCGAAGGAGCGCTGGCTCATGAGGAGGGACAGGGATTCGAACAGCGCGTTGCGCGTGCGCTCGCGGTGCTCGGCAAGGGAACTACCCATGATTTTCGGCATGAGGCCAGCCTAACTCACGACGTGACGTTGTGGGGCTCAATGTCAGTAAGTGTGGGCTTCGGTGTGGGCCGCGGCCTGGGAGGAAATCGCGTTTGTGCGAGAGATCACGGAAAGGGTGTTGGTCCCCGGGATCAGGACCGCGCTCCCGGCGCGAGCACCGACCGGATCGCGCGAAGGATGGGCGCGTCCGCCGGCAGCCAGGGAAGGGCGTCGAGCTCCCCCAGCCGCGCCCAGCGCAGTGACTGGTGCGCCTTCCCGCATCGGGGTGGGCGATCGCCGTCGGGCTCGGCGAGCCAGACCCTCATCCGGTGCCTGTTCATCGCGGCCCAGGCCGGGGCGTCGTCGCCCGGCCACTCCCGCCGCGCCGGGGGAGGTGGAACCGCCAGGGCGGCGGGTGGCACGACCTCGGCGCCCAGGCGCACCGACGCCCCGATCTCCTCGGCGAGCTCGCGCGTCAGCGCGGTCACTGGCTCCTCCCCGCTCTCGACCTTGCCGCCCGGCAGCTCGTACTGGCCCGCGTGCTGGGGAGGGTAGGAGCGGGCGGCACAGAGCATCGCCGTCGGGCGGGCCAGGGAATCCAGGATCGCGGCGGCGACGACGAGGCGGCCCGAGGAGGGCCGGGCGGGGTGGGCGGGAGCGCTCATGCGCTGACTGTAGAGCCCCGGCCGCGCCCTTCCCGGAGCGCGCAGGGCGCGCATGAGCGCATGGGGCACAATCCCACCGTGACACCCAGTGGGCTCCTCCTGGACGCCGTTGACCGCATCCTCCCGTCCACCGCGCCGGACCCGGCGGCGGTATGGCCGGGGATCCTCCTGCTCGTCCTCGTCCTAGCCGTGCCGACGGCGCGGCGCTGGGGGCGCGCGGCGGTGACCGTCATCCACGAGGCCGGGCACGCCGGCGTCGGACTCCTCGTCGGCCGCCGCTTCGAGGGCTTCACCGTGGACGCCGGGCTCGGGGGCCGGGCGATCACCAGCGGGCGCGGCCGGGGTCCGGGCAGGATCGCCACCGCGTGGGCGGGCTACCCCGCGCCCGCGCTCATCGGCTGCCTCCTCGTGCATGCGGCACTGGGCGGCTGGGTTGGCCCGATCCTCACCCTCGCCCTCATCGCCGAGCTCGTGCTGCTCATCAAGTCCCGCTCGGCGCGCACTCTCGGGCTCGTCCTGCTCATTATCGCCGCCACCACCGCGCTGTGGTGGGCGGGCTCCAGCGTCGTGTGGGCAGGCCCGCTGGCCCTCGCGCCCCGCGACGCCCTGACGGCGGGGGCCGGCCTGGTGCTCCTCCTGGGCGCCTGGGACGCGCTGCGCGACGTCGCCGCCAGCCACGACCCACATCAGGACCACGGCTCGCTGGCCGGGCTCACCCACCTGCCGGGCTGGTTCTGGCTGGGCACCTGGTGGCTGGTGATCGCCGGCGCCACGGCGTGGTCCGCCTGGGGCCTGGCGCGCGGCGCCGGGTGGGTGTGAGCGGCTTGCTGGCCTGCTGGCCTGCTGGACCGCTGGCCTGCTGGCCCGCTGGCCCGAGTGCCGGGGCGCTGGCGCCCAAGAGCGGTCCGCGGAGCGCGGGCCAGGGCGATCCGGCGGGACCGGATCGAGCCGCGCCGATGGCCAGGCCGCGCGGACCGCCGGGTGGTGGCACACTTGACCCTGCTGATCTATTTTCCCCGATTGGCCCGGTTGAAAGGAGTCCCGACCATGTCCCGCGCACCGCTTGTCATCCGCGCCCTCCTCGCCGGGCCCTTCATCCACGGGGGCTGGGCCCAGGTCGGCGGCGCGGACGCCCTCGCCCACCAGGCCGAGCCGATCGCCGAGGCCCTCAACGCCTCCGCCGGGCCGACCGCCCAGGCCCTCCTCGGCCGCGAGGTCACGGGGAGGGACCTCGTCCTGCTCAACGGCGGGGCGATGATGGTGGGAGGCGCCGCGCTGGTGACGGGCGTGGGGGTGCGCTGCGCCGCGGGCGGCCTCATCCTGTCCCTCCTCCCCACCACCGCTCAGGGCCATGCCTTCTGGAAGGAGGAGGGCGCCAAGCGTTCCCAGAAGCTCCAGGGGGCGCTCACTAACGGCGCGCTCGTTGCCGGGCTGGCGCTCCTGGCGCTGCGGGGATCTCGACGTCGGCGCTGATCGTGGCCAGTTGGCGCTCGGCCCGGCGGGTCCGCCCCTCGGGCCGAGGCGTCCGCTCCTCGGGCCCGGCGTGATGGGTGGCGCGGTTGGGAACGGCAGGCACGAAGGAGTCCGCGGCACCGTGGGATGGTGCCGCGGACTCCTCCACGTGGAGCGGATGACGGGAATCGAACCCGCGCTATCAGCTTGGGAAGCTGAGGTTCTACCATTGAACTACATCCGCAGATGCTCACCACCAGGCGCGCGGGAGCAGCATACCCCATTGCTGCGCCCATGTGGA
Source organism: Actinomyces sp. zg328 (assembly GCF_009829635.1). Taxonomy (NCBI): domain Bacteria; kingdom Bacillati; phylum Actinomycetota; class Actinomycetes; order Actinomycetales; family Actinomycetaceae; genus Actinomyces; species Actinomyces sp. zg328. The sequence continues at coordinate 150,708 of NZ_VWPE01000003.1, read as the reverse complement.
AACGCCGGGCGAGCGCCCTGCCGCTCATCCCCTTCATGCCAGATGTCCGCCATGCCTGAGGGGCATCGTTGCCGGGAGGGTCGAGGCGAGTCGGTTATTGTTCGGGGCGGCCCGCCTACGGTCGGCCTCGCTCCCCAACGTCTGATGGAAGGTACTCCCGATGAGCGATCCCAATGCTTTTGCTGGCGACGCCACACTCGCTGAGGGGCCGGGCCCTGGTGCCCGGCAGCCAGCACCCTATTCGGGCACAGGCGCGTACCCGGCGCAGGGCTACCAGGCTCCCGCCTCCCAGGGCTCGTACGTCGGCCAGCCGATGGCGCCCCAGGTCGCCTACGGGCACAACCAGAAGTCGAAGGTGGCCGCAGGCCTGCTCGGCATCTTCCTGGGCGCCTTCGGCATCCACAACTTCTACCTCGGGCACACCGGCAAGGCCCTTGCCCAACTACTCATCACGATCCTGTCCTTCGGTATCTTCTCCTTCATCTCAGGCATCTGGGGTCTCATCGAGGGCATCATCATCCTGTGCTCGGCGCCGGGCGCCCGGCCTTGGGGCGTGGATGCGCAGGGCGTGCCGCTGTCGAACTGAGTGATCGGAACGGCCATGGCTGGTCTCGGCGACAGCCTGCCGGCCGCGGCCGGCGGCCGCGCCTGGCACAATCGTCCCGTGCTCCTCTCCGACCGTGACATCCGTGCCCAGCTCGACGCCGGCCGCGTGGTCCTCGACCCCTGCGACCCGGAGTTGATCCAGCCCGCGTCCATCGACGTCCGGCTGGATCGCTCCTTCCGGCTCTTCGACAACCATCGCTACCCGGTCATCGACCCCGCGATCGAGCAGGATGGGCTCACCCACCTCATCGACGTCGGCCCCGACGAGCCCTTTGTCCTGCACCCTGGCGAGTTCGTCCTGGGCGCCACCTACGAGCGCGTCACCCTGCCCGACGACGTCGCCGCCCGCCTGGAGGGCAAGTCCAGCCTCGGGCGCCTCGGGCTGCTCACACACTCCACCGCCGGCTTCATCGACCCCGGCTTCACCGGCCATGTCACGCTGGAGCTTAGCAACACGGCGACCATGCCGATCAAGCTGTGGCCCGGGATGAAGATCGGCCAGCTCTGCTTCTTCCGACTGTCCAGTCCCGCCGAGGCCCCCTACGGCTCGGGCGCGCGCGGCTCGCGCTACCAGGGGCAGCGGGGGCCCACGGCCTCCCGCTCGCATCTGAGCTTCGACCGCCTGCGCATCGAGGACGCCGGCCTTCCCGCCGAGGCGTCCGAATGAGCGCCTCCTCGGGGGACCTGGCGGTCTCCCTGCCCGTCGACACCACTACCTTCACGGCCACCTCCATGCTGCCGGTCGGCCTCGTGGACTCCCGTCACCTGCTCCTCCTGGCCGACGACGTCGCCGTGGAGGAGATCGAGGCCCTCGCCTTGTCCCTGGACGAGCGTGCCGGCTGGGTCGGGGCCTCCCGCCTCCAGCTCTCCCCGGGCGCGGAGTTGCACGGACCGTGGCCCCTGGACGACGACATGCGCCGGATTCTGGGCCTGCCCGACTGGGCCGCCCAGGTCATGCTCCTGGAATGCGCCCCCCAGCGCGCCGGCGCGCTGCCCCCCGAGCTCGCCGGCGTGGACCCGATGGCCGACGCCTTCCCCACGGCCATGCCCACCGGCGCCGAACTCGTCGCCCTCATCCACCTGCGCGCCATCGCCCGCCGCCTGGCCGGCGCCATCCGCCTGGTCGACACCTCTCCCGACGATGGTAATGCCCGCATCACCCTGGTGATCCCGGACCCGGAGTCCTCGGTCATGCTCGCCATCTACGCGCCGGTGTGGATCGCCCCCGACGCGCTGGCCGCCCTCCTCGACCCCATCGCCCCGGGCGCCGTGCCCGCCCTGGAGACCTCCGCCCCGGGTGGCGCGGTCGGCTTCGACGCCCTGTCCCACGACGACCTGGAGCGCCTCACCGAGACCATCGGCGCCGACGTCCTCGACGCGGTCTGGCGGCGCACGGAGCGCGAGCGGGCCCAGGCCGAGCGCGAGGAGGCCGAGGCCCTGGCCGCCGGCGAGGAGCTCGTCGAGTACCGCGAGGGCTACGCCGTCGTCGCCCCGATCGACGCGGGGGCCCCCGGCTGGGGCGGCATCGAGGTCCGCGTCGAGGGGACGAACGAGTTGCCGATCGCCGTGCGGGGGGAGCCCTGGGCCGTCGACGGCGTCGTCGTCACCTCAGTGGTCTGGCGGCCCGTCGACATCGCGGACGCCCACGCCCTCACCCTCAGCCGCACGCGCCGCCGCGAGCGCACCGCGGCGCGCTCGCTCATCGAGCGCGTGGCCGCCACGATCGCCCGCGAGTCGGGAGGCGTCATCGTCGACGAGGACGGCTTCCTCGTCGGCCTCGACATCCTCTGAGGGAGCCGAAGCCGTATCAGGTCGTCCACGCGAGACGGTTATTCCTGATGCCGGTTGACCTGTGCGGTTGCCATAGGCGTTGCTGATTTGACATCGATCCATATCTGGGCGTTATCGTCGTGATTGTCAGACGTCTGACACTCCCGTCCGCTAAGACCCCAGGCAACGTTGCCGAGCACTGAACGGATCCCCTATGAGAACTCATCACCTCCGTATCCCAGCGATCCTGGGAGCCGGTGTCATCGCGCTCACCGGGCTCACCATCGCCCCGACGGCGCAGGCGGCCAAGACCGCCGATGGCCGCATGGACATCGCTATCACCCAGGCCGGCGCCCCGCCGAACGGGCTCTACCGCGTCGGAAGCACCCTCATGTTCGACATCCGGGTGACCAACCTGGACGCTGAGGCCCGTTCCTTCTCGGTCGACAAGACCAATCTGGGCGGAGATGTCCAGAAGTGCCGGTGGACCCGCATCGAGGCCCAGGCGAGTAAGGCGGACTGTGTGGGCTTCGCCACCCACACCGTCACGCAGGAGGATCTCGACAGGGGCTCCTTCACCCCGGAGATCTCCTACAAGATGCAGCAGCCCGCCTACAAGGGAGCGGTCCTCAACACCCCGGAGACCATCCGCGGAGCCACCGTCCCCATCAAGCCCGCCCCTCCTGGGAAGGACCTTCCCGAGGACCCGCAGGAGCCCGAGGAGGAGAAGGGCGACTTCCCCAAGGCTGAGCCCGCGCCCCTCCCGGACGCCTCGACGTCGCTGCCCGCCTCGATGAGCGACGGCAGCGCGGTGGCCACGGGCACTGCCAAGAACAATGTCCGCATCCCCGCGATCACCACCGCGCCCAACGGTGACCTCCTCATGGCCTACGACCGGCGGCCGATCACCGGCTGGGACGCCTCCGGGGGCGATTCCCCCAACCCGAACAGCATCGTCCAGCGCCGTTCCACCGACGGCGGCAAGACCTGGGGCGCGCCCACCTACATCCACAAGGGTGAGACGGCGTCGAAGCAGACCCGCGTCGGGTACTCCGACCCCTCCTACGTCGTCGACTCGGCCACGGGGACGATCTTCAACTTCCACGTGAAGTCCTACGACGTCGGCTTCGTGGCCTCCCGGCCCGGCACTGACGCGCAGGCCCGCAACGTCATCCAGGCCGAGGTCTCCACCTCCACGGACAACGGCCACACCTGGACCCACCGCGTCATCACCTCGGACATCACGAACGACCCCTCCTGGTACTCCCGCTTCGCCGCCTCCGGCCAGGGGATCCAGATCCAGCACGGCGAGCACAAGGGGCGCCTCGTCCAGCAGTTCACCATCCGCTCGGGCACCCCGGGCTCCTTCCAGCAGCGGGCCGTCTCCGTCTACTCCGACGACCACGGCGCCACCTGGAAGGCCGGAACCCCTGTCGGCACCGGCATGGATGAGAACAAGGTTGTCGAGCTCTCCGATGGCCGGCTCATGATGAACTCCCGCCCGTCCGCTGGCGCCAGGCTCCGCAAGGTGGCCACCTCCACCGATGGCGGCCAGACCTGGTCCGAGCCGGTCTCTGACAAGAACCTGCCGGATGCCATGAACAACGGCCAGATCATCCGCGCCTTCCCCAATGCCGCCCCCGGCACGGATCGCGCCAAGGTCCTCCTGTTCACCAACTCCCCGAACCAGACCGGGAATCGTGATCAGGGCACGCTCTCGCTGTCCTGCGACGACGGCGCCACCTGGACGCACAAGCTCTTCCGCAAGGAGTATGTCGGCTACACCACGCTGGCTGTGCAGCGCGACGGCTCGCTGGGCCTGCTCAGTGAGGACGTCATCAACAAGAGGATCACCTACCGCAACTTCTCCCTGGCCTGGCTGGGCAGCGACTGCCCCGCCCTCAAGGACGCCCCGAGCCCGCAGCCGAAGCCCGAGGCGCCTCCCGCCCCGAAGGCTGGCTGGGAGCAGGATGGCGGCAACTGGCGTTACCGCGATGCTGAGGGCAACCTCGTGACCGGTTGGCTCAAGGATGGTGCCGCCTGGTACTACCTGCGGGCCGACGGGACGATGGCCACGGGGTGGGTCAAGGACGGCGGCGCCTGGTACCTCCTCCAGGACAACGGCGCCATGGTCACCGGCTGGGCCAAGGACGGTGGGAAGTGGTACCACCTGGGCGCCAGCGGGGCGATGACCACCGGCTGGCTCCGCCTGGCCGGCACCTGGTACCACCTGGGCGCCAGCGGGGCGATGACCACCGGCTGGCTCCAGGAGGACGGCTCCTGGTACTACCTGCGGGCCAATGGCGCCATGGCCACCGGTTGGATCACGGTCGGCCCGAGCCGCTACTACATGGACCCCGTCACGGGGGCCTGGCGCGGCTGACCGTTTCCGGCGGTGCCTGATCGGGGCCCGCGCGGGGCTGGGGACTCCCAGTGTCCGCGCGGGCCCCGACGCGTGGCGCCCAGTGGCGCTGATGACCCCGAGTGGTGCTGGTCGCGCCCACTGGCGCGTCCTGCCCGCGCTAGTGGGAGCGGATGGCGTCGGTGGGGTCAGGCGCGGCGGCCCGCGTCCGGCCCCTCATCGCCAGGCGCGAGCGGGCGGCGTCGGCTCGCTGGTCATCCCAGCGCAGGCCGGTGAAGGCCGCGGCCGCGTCCAGGGCCTCCCCCCAAGCGGGGCGGTCCTGCCCGCGCTCGCGGCTTACCGCCAGGTAGTGGCGCAGCAGGCCAGCGCAGGCCAGGGCGTCGTCGAGCGCCGTGTGATGCGCCGTGAGGGGGATGCCGGCCGCTTGGCAGCAGGCGGTGAGGCGGCGCGACGGCGTCGTGAGATAGTCCCGGGCGCGGCGCATGGTGCAGACCTGGGGGATGGGCGCGTCGGCGTCGAGGATGCCAAGACTGCCCAGCGCGTGGCTGAGGAAGCCGAGGTCGAATCGGGCGTTGTGCGCCACGACGACCCTGCCGGCGAGGTCCCGGGCGATGAGGTCCGCCAGATCGGCGATCCGTGGCGCCCCAATCACATCTGAACTGGTCAGGCCGTGAATGAAGGTCGGTCCGACCTCGCGGGTCCCGTCGGGGCCCGGTCCGGGGTCCACCAGGGAGGTCCAAGCGCCCTCGATCCCGCCGCGTGCGTTGAGGTGGACGAGGCTGATCTCCAGGATCGCGTCCGCGCTGGGGGATAGGCCCGTGGTCTCCAGGTCCACGACGGCGTAGCCCGGCCCTAGCGGTCGGGCGGAGGCGGAACTGGACATCCCCCGCATGCTATCCGCCCCCGCCCCGCTTCCTTCAGCGAGACCGGTCGAAAATAGGAGCGAGACCGGTCCACGGACCGGTCTCGCTCCTATTTTCGACCGGTCTCGCGCCTATGGGAGGGTGAGGATCTGGTCGTTGAGCGCGGTCCAGGCGCTCCGGTGCGTCTGACCGAAGGGGCGCTCGCCGAGGAAGACCGCCTGGCGCCCGGCCACCGGGTCCACCCAGATGAAGGAGCCCGACTGCCCGAAATGCCCGAAGGTCGCGGGCGAGTTCCCCATGCCGGTCCAGTGCGGCCGCTTGTCACCCCGGATCTCCACCCCCAGGCCGAAGAGGTTGGGGCTCTGCCTCCCGTATCCGGGCAGGACGCCGGCCAGGCCGGGGTAGACGGGGGCGCAAGCCCGCTCGGCGAGCCCGGCCCCGAGCAGGCGGGGGGCGGCGAGCTCACGGGCGAAGACCGACAGGTCGCGGGCGTTGCCCTGCCCCGAATGCGCCGGTGAGCCGGGGATGAGCACGCTGGCCATGCCCAGGGGCTCCAGCACGGTGGTCTCCACCCAGGCCTCCAGGTCCGTGGCCGTGGCCTCGGTGAGGCGACGCCCCAGGACCTCGATGCCCCGGTTGGAGTAGATACGCCGCGTGCCGGGGGCGGCGAGCACCTCGCCGGAGTCGGGGGCGACGCCGCTGGCGTGGGCGAGCAGGTGGCGGATCGTCGCGCCGTCCAGCCCCTCGCCGGCGGGTTCGTCGAGGCCGAGCATGCCGCGCTCGACGGCGATGAGCGCCGACCAGGCGACGATCGGCTTGGTCACAGAGGCGAGGGGGAAGACGGCGTCGATCTCGCCCGCCTCGGCGATGACCCGGTCGCCTTCGGTGACGACCAGCGCCGTCGGGAAGTCGAACAGCCCCAGGGCGGGGAACAAGTCGTTGATCATCTGCGCCTCCTCATCCGCCTCAGTGGAGGCAGAGCCGCTGGCGGTGCAGGACGTCGAGGATCGGGGCCTGCGCGGCCCGCCCCTGCCCGACCGCCCGCGCGATCTGCTCAGTGAAACTGTCCACGCGGCGCGAGGCGTCCCGAAGGTCGTAGTACTCGGTGACGCGCTCATCGTAGGCGGCCAACTCGGCGTCGTGCTCCTCCAGCGGGGGATAGGAGTCGATGCCGACGGTGATCCGCTCCGGCAGGCGCGGCTTGTACTGCGGCTCCTGCGCCGGGTGACCCACGAGGAGCCCGAGGAGGGGGAAGGTCCGCTCGGGCAGCCCCAGGGCGGCGATGAGCCCGGCGGGATCGCCGAGTATCGAGCCGAGGTAGCAGGTGCCCAGGCCCAGGGACTCCGCGGCCGCCACCATGGACTGCGCGGCGATCATCGTGTCCTGGCATCCCTGGAGGAAGGCGTGGGCGCGCTCCAGGGGCTCCAGCGAGGCCCCGGCGCGCTCACGGATGACGGCGTTGCGGTGCAGGTCGACGACGAGCACCAGCAACTCACCGCGATCCCCTCCCACGTAGGGCTGCCCGGAGGCGGCGTGGACGGCCTCGCGCACGACGGCGTCGCGCACGCGGATGATGGTCGCCTGCTGGAAGTAGGAGGACGTGGCCGAGGCCCGCGCGACGCTCAGCAGGGTCCGCATGACCTCCTCGCCCACCGGCTCGTCCGTGAAGGCGCGGATCGTGCGGTGCGCCAGGAGCGCGTCAATGGTCGCGTTGCGCACGGGGGCCGTCATCGGCTCGCGCAGGGCCCCGGGCGCGGTGGATGCCGACGGCGCGGCGGAGGGGGCCGATGACTCAGTTGGAAGGGGTGTCGCGGCGCTCATGCCACGAGCCTAATCCGATGTGCTGGCGCTCGTGGGCCGCGAGGCCTCGGCCAGTACGGCGCCCGGCCCGCCCGGTCAATCCACATCCACGATGACCGGCACGTGGTCGGAGGCGCCCTTGCCCTTGCGCTCATCGCGGTCGATGAGCGCGCCCGCCACCCGCGCCTCGAAAGCGGGGGAGCCGTAGACGAAATCGATGCGCATCCCCTCGTTCCTGGGGAAGCGCAGCCTCTGGTAGTCCCAGTAGGTGTAGTTCGTGACGCGCTCGCGCGTGGCCTCCACCATCCCCAGCGCCTCGAAGGAGCCGAAGGCCTCCCGCTCGGGGGCCGAGACATGCGTGGCTCCCTCGAAGGCGGCCATGTCCCACACGTCCTCGTCGCGGGGCGCCACGTTCCAGTCGCCGACCAGCGCCAGTGGGAGGGAGGGATCGGCTGCGAGCTGGGAGGCGACCTCATCCCTCAGGGCGGCCAGCCAGGCGAGCTTGTAGGCGTAGTGCGGGTGGTCCAACTCGCGCCCGTTGGGAACGTACAGGCTCCACAGGCGCACCGGCGCCCCATCCCCCAGTGCCTCGCCGACGGTCGCCCCCAGGGCCCGCGCCTCCACAACCGCCTCAGCGCCCTCACTCGCGGCCCAGGCCGGCTGCCCGGCGAAGGACTCGGCGACGTCGGTCAGGCCCACGCGCGAGGCGATCGCCACCCCGTTCCACTGGTTCAGGCCGTGGATGGCGAGCTCGTAGCCCGCCGCCTCGAAGGGCTCGCGCGGGAACTGATCCGGGCGGCACTTGATCTCCTGCATGGCGAGGGCATCGACGCCGTGGCGCTCCAGTACGCCCACGACCCGATCGACTCGGGTGCGGATCGAGTTGACGTTCCATGTGGCGATGCGCATGGAAGGAGGCTACCGGCCGGAGCGCGGCCCTGACCCCGGGTGGGGCGCGCGGCGCTCCCTTCCCGGGCACGGCGGGCCCTGGCGCTAGCCTGATGTCATGGGAACCGCACTCATCACCGGAGGCACATCGGGCATCGGACTGGAGCTCGCCTGGCAACTCGCCGAGGCCCATCATGACCTCGTGCTCGTGGCCAGGGACGCGGCACGGCTCGCCGCCGTCGCCGAGGAGATCCACCAGGCAGCGGGCGTCGGTGTCCAGGTGATCGAGGCCGACCTCTCCGTCCCCGAGGACCTCGAGCGCGTGGCTTCTCGCCTGCGGGACGGCGTGACCGGCGCCGTCGTCGGGGCGCAGGGCGTGCACAGCGCCGAGCAGGTGGCGGCCCGTCCCATCGACCTGCTCGTCAACAATGCCGGGTTCGCCGTTGGCCAGGCCTTCGTCGGCGGCGACCTGGGCCAGGAGAGGCGCGCCCTCGACGTCATGGTCGGCGCCGTTATGACCCTCACCCACCAGGCCCTTCCCGGCATGGTGCGGCGCGGGCACGGCGCCATCCTCAACATCGCCAGCATGACCGCGCTGACAGCCATGGGGACCTACGCCGCTCACAAGGCCTGGGTGCGGACCTTCACCGAGGGGATCGCCTCCGAGCTGGTGGGCACCGGGGTGACCGCCACCGTCGTCAATCCCGGTCTGACCCGTACCGAGTTCCACGACCGCGCCGGCATGGATGGCTCCCACTGGCCCGAGGTCATGTGGCTCGACGCCGCCGACGTCGCCCGCGCTGCGCTCGCGGCGGTGCGCCGGGGCCAGGTCATCTGCACGCCGTCGGCCCGCTACCAGGTGGGCAACGCGGCGCTGAGGCTGGCGCCGAGATGGTTCGTGCGCCGTGTCGCCGGGCACGCCTCGGCGGCCACCCAGTACTGAGCGCGCTCACGCCCACTGCCACCGCCCCGGTGGGCGGCCCCGCCCCGGTGGGGCCGATGCGCGCCGGTTCGCGGTAGGCGGACTGGGCTCGATGAAGGACGATGGTCCTGCCATGATGGCGGCATGGCTCAGATCACCCTTCATGGAGACCCCATCACGACTACCGGAACCCTGCCCGCCGTGGGGACCGAGGCTCCCGCCTTCGAGCTCGTCGGCGCCGACCTCGCCCCGGTGACGAGCGAGTCCCTGCGCGGCAAGCGCCTCGTGCTCAACATCTTCCCGTCCATCGACACCGGCGTGTGCGCCTCCAGCGTGCGCGAGTTCAACAAGCGCGCCGCCTCCTTGGGAAACACCACCGTCCTGTGCGTCTCGGCGGACCTCCCCTTCGCGCACGCCCGCTTCTGCGGCGCCGAGGGAATCGAGAACGTCGTCACCGCCTCGAGTTTCCGTTCCACCTTCGGCCACGACTACGGCGTGACCATCGCCGACTCTCCCATGGCTGGACTGCTCTCGCGCGCCGTCGTCGTCCTGGACCCCCAGGGCACGGTTCTCCACGCCGAGCAGGTCCCCGAGGTCGCGCAGGAGCCCGACTACGAGGCCGCGATCGCCGCGCTCTCCTGAGCCTAGGCCCCATCCGGGTCCCGGCCGCCCAGACGGGAGGCCGGGACCCGGATCGTCTAACCTTGGGGTGTGAGCACCAATGACCCTCAGCGCGCCCGCCTGGCCGAGCTCGTCGGCGAACTCGCCGTTGTGCGAGGCGCCGTCACTCTCGCCTCCGGCCTGACCTCTGATTTCTACGTGGACATGCGCCGCGCCACCCTTCACCATGAGGCCGCCCCCCTCATCGGCCACGTCATGCTCGATGTGCTCGAGGAGGCGGGCCTGACCACCGAGGACTACGACGCCGTCGGCGGCCTGACCATGGGGGCGGACCCGGTGGCCACCGCCATGCTTCACGCGGCCGCCTCGCGCGGCCTTGAGCTCGACGCCTTCGTCGTGCGCAAGGCCGCCAAGGACCACGGCATGAAGCGCCGCATCGAGGGCCCGGGTGTGGAGGGACGCCGCGTCGTCGTCCTGGAGGACACCTCCACCACCGGTGGCTCCCCGCTGGAGGCCGTGGAGGCCCTGCGCGAGGCCGGTGCTGAGGTGCTCGCCGTCGCCGTCGTCGTTGACCGCGCGACCGGTGCCCGCGAGCGCATCGAGGCCGCCGGCCTGCCGTACTTTGCTGCGCTGGGCCTGAGTGACCTCGGGCTGGGCTGAGTTCGCGGTCCAGTCCACGAGTGCTTGTCATCGTGCGCTCTGCTCGTGGACTGGACGCCCGGGTTCGCCAGGCTGATGTGGCTTACTCCGCCTTCGCTCCATCTTTCGATAATCGAAACTCGCGGGTACGCTTGAGACCATGGGATCCATTGGCGCCCGCATCAAAGAGACGTTGGTCGCGCGCGGCCAGACTCAGGCGGCTCTGGCTGCCGCCGTCGGTCTGAGCGAGTCGGCGATGTCCAAGGCCCTCGCCGGGACCCGCTCCTTGTCATCGATCGAGGCGGCGCTCATCGCCGAGCATCTTGGCGTCACGATGCACTGGCTCGTTACCGGTGAGGCGGATCCTTTCGAGGTCCGCGCGGCTGCGCGGCACAGCTATGACCGGCCCACGGGGGCCTACTCGTGCGATCCCTCTGCTGACCGGCGGGTGCTTGAGGACATCGCCCTGGTCTACCGGCAGGTGCAGTCGGCGTGAGCGGCCTGAGCGTCCAGCGGGCTGCGGCTAAGGCTCGCTCCGCCCTGGGGGAGGGCTTCGCCTCCTGCTTCTACGACCGGGTCGAGGACGCCCTCGGAGTCGAGGTGATCGTTGTCCCGCTGTCCGAGGACGGGTACTCGCTGACTCTCGGGGGGCACAAGGTCATCGTCGTGGCGGCGACGGAGCACTGGTACCGGAGCAACTTCACCCTCGCCCATGAGCTCGGTCACCTCCTCGTCGAGGGTGCGTCCTCATTGGGCGGTCAGGAGGCCGAGGACATGGCGAATGCCTTCGCGGCCGACCTGCTCATGCCCGTGGAGCGTGTCGGTTCCGTTGACTGGGGGCGGGCGACGGCCGCGACCGTCGCCCAGTTGTGCTGGGAGCTTGGAGTGTCCACCCAAGCCCTGGAGGTCAGACTGAGGTACCTGCGTGTGACGCCCGGCGACGAAGCGCGCTCGGCGTTGGCCGCATCGACGGCAGCGCTGCTGAGGAACTCGCTCGCATCATCGGTGGCGTCGCCTGCCGATGTGTCTGCGCGTGTGCAGTACTCCGCTCGCCGTCGGTTCCCTGAGCGGGTTGTCACGGGGCTGCGCCGTGCGGTCGCGGACGGAAAGGCTCCCCAAGCATCGCTTTGCTGGGTGCTCGGCCTGCCCGCGCAGGAAGAGCGCGACGACGACGATGAGGCGGTCGACTCTCACGGGCTCGACAGGAACCAGGCACACGAGGCACTGGCCACCTTGAGGAAGCACGACCGTCACGTCCCTTCTTCCGACCCGACGGGCTACGACCAGATCGTCAACGACCTGTGGGAGAAGCAAAAACAACGTGGGACGCAGCGCCGTGACTGATGATGTTCAAGAGGCGTACGGTCCCGGCCATCGCCCCCCTCTGCCGCCTGAGGAGGACCGGCCGGCGGACGACCGGGAGGTCGGCGTCGGGCCCTGGCCCGGGGGAGAGGGCGCCTGGCCCACGGACCCCCGGTACGACCCCGAGCTCCTGCGCGAGGGGGACCGGCGCAACGTCGTCGATCGCTACCGGTACTGGAGGGTGGAGGCCGTCCGCGCCGACCTCGCCTCCCGCGCCCACCCGCTCCAGGTGGCCATCGAGAACGTCAGCCAGGACCTCAATATCGGCTCCATCGTGCGCAGCGCCAACGCCTTCAACGTCTCCGGCATCCATATCGTGGGGCGGCGCCGCTGGAACCGTCGCGGCGCCATGGTCACTGACCGCTACCTTGACGTGCGCCACCACCCCGGACCGGAGGGCCTCCTCGCCTGGGCGATCGCCGAGGGCTATGAACCGATCGCCATCGACAACGGCCCCGGCTCGACGCCGCTGGAGCAGGCGCGCCTCCCCGAGCGCTGCCTCATGATCTTCGGGTCGGAGGGCCAGGGCATCAGCGAGCAGCTCCTCGCGGGCTGCTCCCGCCTCCACCGGATCGGCCAGTACGGCTCCACCCGGTCGATCAACGTCGCGGCGGCCGCCGCCGTGGCGATGCACGCCTGGGTCCTCCAGCACGGCGGCCCCGCGCCCGACTGACCGCGCCGCCCGACTGACCGCGCCGCCCGACTGACCGCGCCGCCCGACTGACCGCGCATCCGCCGGTGCTGCCGCGCTGCCGTGCCCGAGTCGGAGTGAGCAGGGGCCCCGGGACCATCGCCCGGTACCCGATCGACCTGATCCGTGGAAGAATCAGTGCCGCACCATTGCCACATCTCACCCAGGAGGCACCCAGTGGCCATCGCTACCCCGGAGTCGTACGCGGACATGCTTGATCGCGCGAAGGCTGGCAAGTACGCCATCCCCGCCATCAACGTCACCTCCTCCCAGACTCTCTCCGCCGCCCTGAAGGGTTTTGCCGACGCCGAGTCGGACGGCATCGTTCAGATCTCCAACGGCGGCGCCGCCTACTGGTCCGGCTCCTCCCGCGCCGACAAGGTGAAGGGCTCGATCGCCTTCGCCGCCTACGCCCGCGCCGTCGGCGACCTCTACCCGGTCCAGATCGGCCTGCACACCGACCACTGCCCCAAGGCGATGCTCGAGCCCTGGATCATCCCGCTCCTGGAGATCGAGGCCGAGCAGGTCAAGCGCGGTGAGCTCCCGATGTTCAACTCCCACATGTGGGACGGCTCCGCCGAGTCCCTCGACGACAACATCGAGATCGCCGTCGACATGCTCGCCCGCGCCAAGGCCGCCAACGTCGTCCTCGAGATCGAGATCGGCGCCGTCGGTGGCGAGGAGGACGGCATCAAGGGCGAGGAGAACGCCAACCTCTACACCACGGCCGACGACGCCTGGCGCGCCATCGAGGCCCTGGGCCTGGGTGAGAACGGCCGCTACATCACCGCCCTCACCTTCGGCAACGTCCACGGCGCCTACAAGCCCGGCCACGTCAAGCTCCGCCCGGAGATCCTCGGCGAGATCCAGGACGACGTCGCGAAGCGCCTCGGCGACCGCCTGTCCACCAAGGTCGGCACCCAGGACTCCCCCTTCGACCTCGTCATGCACGGCGGCTCCGGCTCCACCGACGAGGAGATCGCCACCGCGGTGCGCAACGGCGTCATCAAGATGAACGTCGACACCGACACCCAGTACGCCTACACCCGTCCGGTGGCCGACTGGATGCTGAAGAACTACGACGGCGTCCTCAAGATCGACGGCGAGGTCGGCAACAAGAAGACCTACGACCCGCGCGCCTGGGGCAAGGCCGCTGAGAACGGCATGGCCGCCCGCGTCGTCGAGGCCTGCGAGCGCCTCGGCTCCGTCGGCTCCGCCAAGCGCTGATCAACCTCGCGGAGCGCTGGATGTGAGCGCGTCACCCGGCTGACGCTCCCATCCGGATGACAGGCGGCCCCGATGCCCATGCGGCATCGGGGCCGCGCCGCTCCGTCTCGGGCCAGGGGCCCGAGCCCCTTGCTGAGCCGCGGCGCGGCGATATCTGGCCTGAAAGACTTGCAGCAAGGGGGGCAGGATGTGCAATGATGGGGTGTCGCCCGCGACATCGGACCTACCCCGGGCTCGTCGAGCGGGCAGTCGCTCACGCGGGGCTTTCCTCGCCCACGCGGTTGTCTTGTCCAAAGGAGGACCTCATGCGACTCGTTTCCCGCCGCTCCATGCTCTGTGGCTCCGCCGCGCTCGCTGTTGCTGCAACCCTGGCAGCCTGCGGTGAGTCCGGTTCCTCTGGCAAGGGCGGTGTCTACTTCCTCAACTTCAAGCCCGAGGCCGAGGAGGCCTTCAAGGCCATCGCCGAGGCCTACAAGGCCAAGACCGGAGTCGAGGTCAAGGTCGTCACCGCCGCCGCCGGCAAGTACGAGGAGACCCTGACCTCCGAGGTCGCCAAGTCCGCCCCGCCCACCCTGTTCAACATCAACGGCCCGGTCGGCCTGGCCAACTGGAAGGACTACGCGACCGACCTGAGCGACACCGCCGCCGCCAGGGCCCTCACGGACAACTCGCTCGCCCTCAAGGGCGACGACGGCAAGATCTACGGCGTCCCGCTGGCCACTGAGGGCTACGGCATCATCTACAACAAGGCCATCCTCGACAAGTACTTCGCCATGGACGGCGCCAAGGCCGCGAGCGTCGGCGAGATCAAGGGCTTCGCCAAACTCAAGGAGGTCGTCGAGGACATCCAGGCCAAGAAGGACGAGCTCGGCATCAGCGGCGCCTTCGCCGCCACCTCGCTCTCCCCGGGCGAGGACTGGCGCTTCCAGACCCACCTGGCGAACTACCCCGTCTTCTACGAGCTGCGCGACCTGGGTGCCACCGATTCGAAGGACCTCAAGCTCACCTACTCGGAGAACTACAAGCAGATCTTCGACCTCTACCTCAACAACTCCACCATCGCCCCCACGGAGGCCTCCGCGAAGGCCGTCACCGACTCCATGTCCGAGTTCGCGCTCGGCAAGTGTGCCTTCGTGCAGAACGGCAACTGGGCCTGGTCCCAGATCTCCGAGGTCGCGGGCAACACCGTCAAGCAGGAGGACATCCACTTCCTGCCCATCTACGTGGGCGTCGAGGGCGAGGAGAAGTACGGCATCGCCCTGGGCACTGAGAACTACCTGACGATCAACTCCGAGGCCCCCGATGCCGCCAAGGATGCCACCAAGGACTTCCTCAACTGGCTCCTCACCGACGCCGAGGCCGCCAAGATGCTCGTCGACAAGTCCGTCGTCTCAGTGGCCCCCTACTCGGCGTTCTCCAGTCTCACCCCGGCTGACCCGCTGGGCAAGGAGATCGTCTCCTACCTCAACAACAAAGAACTCTCCCCCGTCAACTGGGTGTTCCCGACCTTCCCGAGCCAGGAGTTCAAGGACCAGCTCGGCCAGCACCTGTCCCAGTACGCCTCCGGCAAGGAGGACTGGACCGCGGTCAAGGACTACTTCGTCAAGGGCTGGGCCGAGGGCAAGGCCAAGGCCTGATCCTCCGCCCTCGCGGCAATGCTCCGCCGACGGCGCCCGGCCACCCGGCTGGACGCCGTCGGCTGAGCCACCCACCTCCCGCCTCCATTCGGCCCGGCAGAGTCGCCGGGCGCTGCAAGAGGAATCATGAACAGCGCACTCAAGAAGTACTTCCCGATATTCGCCGGACCCACGATCCTGGCCTTCCTCATCGCCTTCCTCGTCCCGTTCTTCATGGGGCTCTACCTGTCCTTCACCAAGTTCAAGACCCTGACGAACGCCAAGTGGGTGGGCCTGGATAACTACTCCAAGGTCCTTGAGTCGGACTTCGGCTCGGCGCTGTGGTTCACGGTCATCGTCTCGGTGATCTCCATCATCACCGTCAACCTCGGGGCCTTCACGCTGGCCTACCTGCTGACGCGCAAGCTCAAGGGCACCAACTTCTTCCGCTCGGTGTTCTTCATGCCCAACCTCATCGGCGGCATCGTCCTGGGATTCACCTGGCAGGTCATGCTCAACGCGATCCTCAAGCACTGGGGCCAGACCATCGTCAATGACTGGCACCTCGGCCTCCTCGGCCTCATCCTGCTGGTGAACTGGCAGCTCATGGGCTACATGATGATCATCTACATCGCGGGGCTGCAGAACGTTCCGCCCGAGCTCATCGAGGCCGCGCAGATCGACGGGGCGAATGGGTGGACGACGCTGCGCAACGTCACCATCCCGATGGTCATGCCCTCGATCACCATCTGCCTGTTCCTCACCCTGGCGAACACCTTCAAGATGTTCGACCAGAACCTGGCGCTGACCAACGGCGCCCCGCTCAAGAAGACCGAGATGGCGGCCCTGAGCATCTACAACACCATGTACCACGCCCGCAACCAGATGGGGCAGGCGCAGGCCGCCGCGGTGATCTTCTTCCTCATCGTCGCCGCGATCGCGCTCGTTCAGCTGCGCGTCACCCGCGCCAAGGAGGTCGACGCATGAGCGCCGCCAGCACCGCCGTCCGGCCCACCACCGCCCCGGCCCGCGCGAGGGCCGCCGAGCCCAGCGGGAGCATGGGGAGGACGATCATCACCGCCCTCCTGGCGATCCTGTCGCTCGTGTGGCTGGTCCCGTTGGTCTTCATCCTGATCAACTCCTTCAAGGGCCGCTTCCACATCTCCGACAGCCCCTTCTCCCTGCCCACGGGTGAGCGCTTCTCCGGATTCACCAACTACGCCTCCGGCCTCAAGCTCAACGGCTTCGCGCAAGCCATCGGCTGGTCGCTGTTCATCACGGTGGGCTCGGTCGCGGTGATCCTCCTGCTGACCGCGATGACCGCCTACTACATCACCCGGGTGAAAACCTGGTGGACTTCCGTCATCTACTACGTCTTCGCCTTCTCGATGATCGCCCCGTTCCAGCTCGTCATGTTCCCCACCTCCAAGGTGGCCGACCTGCTCGGACTGGCCAGCCCGTGGGGAATGATCGTGCTCTACCTTGGCTTCGGCGGGGCGCTGTCGGTGTTCCTCTTCGCGGGGTTCATCAAGTCGATCCCCATGGAGATCGAGGAGGCCGCCTACATGGACGGCTGCTCGCCGCTGCAGACCTACTTCCGGGTGGTCATGCCGCTGCTCAAGCCGACGGCGGTCACGGTCGCCATCCTCAACACCATGTGGGTGTGGAACGACTACCTCCTGCCCTACCTGGTCATCGGCCACGACGAGAACTACAAGACCATCCCGATCGTCATCCAGGCGCTTACCGGCTCCAACGGGAACAAGGACCTGGGAGCGCAGATGGCCATGCTCGTCCTGGCGATCATCCCGATCGTCGTCTTCTACCTGGTGAGCCAGAAGCACATCATCGAGGGCGTCGCCGCCGGCGCCGTCAAGGGCTGACGTGGCCGGACTCCTCCGGTTCGACTCGCCCTTCCACAGGGCGTGGTCAGCGGCCGCGGACCTCGTCGTTATCAACGGTCTCACCCTTCTGGGGTGCCTGCCCGTGGTGACGGCGGGGTCCGCCCTCGTCGCCTGCCACCGCGTGACCATGGAGATGGCGCGGGAGGAGGATGTCTACACGGTCCGCTCCTGGTGGCGCTCCTTCCGCGTCAATCTGCGTGGCTCGCTGGCCTGGTGGCTGCCCATGCTCTCCCTCATCGTGCTGGCCGCCGTCGAGCTCGTCGTCCTGGGCGGGCGGCCGGGCGCCGCGCCCCCGGGAAGCGCCTCCCGCCTCGCCTCGGGCGTCTCGGGCCTCGTGCTGGCGGCTACCCTCGTCCTGGCCGGCGTGGCCGCCTGGCTCCTGCCCCTGGTGGCCTTTTTCGACAACACGGCCTCCGGTCACCTGGGGAACGCTCTGCGCCTGGCGGTCGGGGCGCTCGGGCGCACGAGCCTGTGCCTGGTCATCACCGCGGCCCCGATCGCCTTGCCCCTCGCGCTGCCGAGGACGCTGCCGGCCGTGGCCTGGTTCATGGTCATCATCGGCGTTGGCTTCCAGGCCTACCTCATCGCCCTCGTTCAGCGCGGCGTGATCGACCGCCTGCGTCGGGCCGCCGGCGCGCCCGATGCCTGAGCGCTGATCGGCGGGCCCGGCGCGCCCGGCTCTCGGGTAGCCTGGGCGGCGGCGCGCGCACCTGCCCGCCTCAGAGCAACAGGAGAGAGACATGCCAGGCATTGTCGTCGTTGGAGCCCAGTGGGGTGATGAGGGGAAGGGTAAGGCGACCGATCAGTTCGGCCAAGGCGTCGACTACGTCGTCAAGTTCAATGGTGGCAACAACGCCGGCCACACCGTCGTCATCGACGGCGAGAAGTTCGCCTTCCACCTCCTTCCCGCGGGCGTCCTCACCCCGGGCGTCACCCCGATCATCGGCAATGGCGTCGTCGTGGACCTGGAGGTCCTCTTCGCGGAGATCGCGGACATCGAGGCGCGCGGCAAGGACGCCTCCTCCCTGCGCATCTCGGCCAACGCCCACCTCATCCCCTCCTACAACCGCATCATGGACCAGGCCACCGAGCGCTACCTCGGTGACCGCCAGCTCGGCACCACCGGGCGCGGCATCGGCCCGACCTACTCGGACAAGATGAATCGCGTGGGCCTGCGCGTGCAGGACCTGTTCGATGAGTCGATCCTGCGCCAGAAGGTGCGCGGCGCCCTCGACCAGAAGAACGGGGTCCTCACCAAGATCCTGGGGGCTGGAGCCGTGGACCCCGATGCGGTCGCCGATGAGTTGCTGTCCTACGCCGAGCGCGTGCGACCCATGGTCATCGACTGCTCGCTCGTGCTCAACAACGCCCTCGACGCGGGCAAGACCGTCCTGTTCGAGGCGGGCCAGGCCACCATGCTCGACATCGACCACGGCACCTACCCCTTCGTCACCTCCTCCAACCCCACCGCCGGCGGCGCCTGCACCGGCACGGGGGTCGGCCCCACGCGCATCGACTCCGTCATCGGCGTTGCCAAGGCCTACACCACGCGCGTGGGGGAGGGCCCCTTCCCGACCGAACTTACCGATGCCACGGGCGAGCGCCTGCGCGCCGAGGGAGGGGAGTTCGGTGTGACCACGGGCCGCCCGCGCCGCTGCGGATGGCACGACGCCGTCGTCACCCGGTACGCGGCGCGCGTCAACGGACTGACTGATCTCGTCCTCACCAAGCTCGATGTCCTCACCGGGCACGAGGAGATCCCCATCTGCGTGGCCTATGACGTCGACGGTGAGCGGACCGATGAGATGCCGCTGACCCAGACCGGCTTCCATCACGCCACGCCCATCTACGAGGTCATGCCCGGCTGGGCCGAGGACATCACGGGCGCCCGGGAGTTCTCAGACCTGCCCCGGCCCGCGCGGGATTACGTGGAGCGCATCGAGGAGCTGGCGGGCTGCCGCGTGTCGGCAATCGGCGTGGGCGCCGGGCGCGAGGCGACGATCGTGCGCCACCGGCTCCTCGGCTGACGGCGCCCGCTCGCGCGGCTTCGGCCGCGCGAGCGCGGGCCGATCGACACGGCAGAGCCCCCGGCATCCGTGGATGCCGGGGGCTCCTATCACGTGGCCGGGCCCAAGAGCCTGGCCGCGCTCAACCGGTCTCAGTACTGATTGCCGTAGGGCTGCTGGGGCGGCTGCTGGTGGTTCTGCTGCCCGGGCTGGCCGTACTGCTGCGGGTAGCCGGGCTGCGCCGCGCCGTAACCGGCGGCGGGGTCGTACCCGGCCTGCATGGGCTGGCCGGGAACGGCGGGAGCGCCGTAGGGCAGCGCCGAGGCCGCGGCCTTCTTCTTCTTGGAGGCGACGACCGCCGCCACGATGCCACCGATGACGAGCAGGGCCACGACCCCGCCGATGCCCAGGATGAGCGCGAGCTTCGAGTTGGAGGAACCGGAGGAGGAGCCGGAGCCCTTGTCCTTGCCGACGGCGTGCAACTTGGTGTCGGACTCGGTCAGGATGTTCTTCCAGGTCACCT
Organism: Actinomyces sp. zg328; assembly: GCF_009829635.1. NCBI lineage: Bacteria > Bacillati > Actinomycetota > Actinomycetes > Actinomycetales > Actinomycetaceae > Actinomyces > Actinomyces sp. zg328. Next base: position 130,908 of record NZ_VWPE01000003.1, on the reverse strand, counting down.
TCGTGCCATCAACCGTGGAGCTGCCGGAGTGCTCGGTCACCTCGCCGGGGAAGGTGACATTGGCCGAGACGGCGATCCCGGGAGGCGTACTCCGCGAGCTGTCCCGCATGCTGGACACGTCCCAGTCGAAGACGTACGTGTCGCCCTCGTGCTTGATGCCCTCACCGTTGGTTGACTTCGTGTCACTGAGCTTAACGCCCTTCATCTCCATGGTGCACGAAGGACTGCCGTCCTTGTCTCCGAAGGTGTAGGTCGGCTTCACCCCCTCCGGGAGACCGGACTTGCCGAATCCCTGGCCAGCCATCGTTTCCTCCGAGCAGGATTCCTTCGTCAGGGCTCCGGAGTTCGTGCTGTCCCACACGGTCATCGTTAGGTCGAAGGTGTCGTCGTCATGGATCTTGAAGTCGACGCTGCCACCGCAGGCGGTCAGGGTGAGAGCGGCAGTGGGGAGAAGGAGGGCCGCTGTGATCTTGCGGCGCAGCGAGGAGATAGCCATAGGCCCAGCATAGGGATGAAATGGCCCTGAGCACCACGGGGAGTCCGCCCCATGGGCGCCTTCGCGTGGGAAGCGCCGCGGGGCCGTCAGCCCCGCGCTCGGCGGCGCCTGAGAGCGGCCACCGCCACGGCCGCCGCCAATCCTGCCGTGCCGCCGATGACCCACCAGGAGTAGCGGTCCCAGAAACTCAGGCCGGCGTTCGCCCGCGTGTGCCCGGTGGCATGGATCCCCGCGAGGATCGTGTCCGTGTCCTCCCAGGTGACGGTCCTGCCATCGACGCTGCCGCCGCCGCCGTCGACGACGGCGCCCGGGAAGGTCACCGAGATCCTCGAGTCGAGCGGCGGGGCGGTCGGCCCGGCCCCGACGGTGGGCGCGGGGCCCTGGGGCCCCTGCGAGCCGCCCCTGCCCGAGGGGGCGGAGTCGCCCCCGGCGCCCGCCTTGCCCGTGGGGGTCGTGAGGCCGTCGGTGAGCCTCGTCAGATCGACCGCGTACAGATCGTCCTCGCGCACGACGAGCGCGTCCGAACTGGCCTGGTCGGACGCGGGGATCTCCACGCCGCTCACGGTGATCTTGCAGGCGATCTCGTCGTCATCGGCCTCGACGACCTCGGCCTGCGCGCTCGCGGAGGTGCCCGCGACGGCCTTATCCGCCAGTCTCTGGCAGTCATCCTTGGACGTGAGCACCTTGCCCGTGGAGTCCCGCATCTCGATGACGGCGCTGTACCGGCCGTCGGCGCCGATCTCCATCTCGAGGTTGGCCGTGCAGGCGCTCAGCGCCAGGGGCACGGCGAGCGCGGCCAGGCGGGCCGCGCGGCTCCGTCGGCTCCGGGAGTGCGCGACGCGGGCGATTCGGTCAGGGTCCATGCTCTTCACGGCCCGACCGTACCCCGGCTGGCAAGGGCGCCGGGGCCGGTGGCGGGCACGATGAGGACGACGAGGATGTGGCGCAGGCCATGGGCCCGTCCCACCTCTGCGCTTCTGGTGAAAGCGTCTCGATAGGACCAAGGTGCGCGTGACTCCCAGCGCGTTGTGGGGGAGGATTGGCCTCGACCGATTGAGGGTCAACCAACCCAAGGAAGGGACTCATATGACCGCCACTGCGCAGGACGTCCGCGCTGCTGCTCCCGCCAACGCGCCCGAGGATGTCATCGACTTCGCCATCCGCCTCGCCGAGCTCGGCAAGCCGGAGAAGGTCTACTTCTGCGACGGCTCCCAGGAGGAGTGGGACCGCCTGACCTCCGAGATGGTCGAGTCGGGCATGTTCACCCGCCTCAACCCGGAGAAGCGCCCCAACTCCTTCCTCGCCCGCTCGCTTCCCAGCGACGTCGCGCGCGTTGAGTCCCGGACCTACATCTGCTCCGAGAAGGAGGAGGACGCGGGTCCCACCAACAACTGGTACGACCCGGCCGAGATGAAGGCCATCCTCAACGAGAAGTTCGACGGCACCTACGCCGGCCGCACGATGTACGTCATCCCCTTCTCCATGGGCCCCCTGGGCGGCCCGATCTCCCAGCTGGGCATCGAGATCACCGACTCCCCCTACGTCGTCGTCAACATGCGCATCATGGCGCGCATCGGCGCCAAGGCGATGGACCTCATCAACGAGGGCCGCACCTGGGTTCCCGCCGTCCACTCCGTCGGCGCCCCCCTCGCCCCCGGCCAGGAGGACACCACCTGGCCGTGCAACGAGGAGAAGTACATCACCCACTTCCCCGAGACCAACGAGATCTGGTCCTACGGCTCCGGCTACGGCGGCAACGCCCTGCTGGGCAAGAAGTGCTACGCGCTGCGCATCGCCTCGACGATGGCCCGCCGCGACAACTGGATGGCCGAGCACATGCTCATCCTGCGCCTGACCGACGAGAAGTCCGGCAAGCAGTACCACGTCACCGCCGCCTTCCCGAGCGCCTGCGGCAAGACCAACCTCGCCATGCTCCAGCCCACCATCGAGGGCTACAAGGTCGAGACCGTCGGCGACGACATCGCCTGGATGCGTCAGGGTGAGGACGGCCGCCTGCGCGCCATCAACCCGGAGGCCGGCTTCTTCGGCGTCGCCCCGGGCACGTCCTACAAGACGAACCCGATGGCCATGGAGACCATGAAGGCCAACACCATCTTCACCAACGTCGCCCTCACGGACGACGGTGACGTGTGGTGGGAGGGCATCGACGCCGAGATGCCCGACCACCTCATCGACTGGCTCGGCAACGACTTCACCCCGGCCGACGCCGCCGAGGGCAAGAAGGCCGCGCACCCGAACTCGCGCTTCACCACCCCGGCCTCGCAGTGCCCGATCATCTGCCCCGACTGGGAGGCTCCTGAGGGCGTCGCCATCGACGCGATCCTCTTCGGTGGCCGCCGCGCCTCCAACGTGCCGCTCGTCGCCGAGCAGTACTCGCCCGCCCACGGCGTGTTCATCGGCGCCTCCGTGGCCTCCGAGGTCACCGCCGCCGCCACGGACGTCAAGGCCGGCTCCCTGCGCCACGACCCCTTCGCCATGCTACCCTTCTGCGGCTACAACATGGCCGACTACTGGGGCCACTGGCTGGAGATCCAGGAGCAGTTGGGCGAGAACTTCCCGAAGGTCTACCAGGTCAACTGGTTCCGCAAGGACGAGGACGGCAAGTTCCTGTGGCCGGGCTACGGGGACAACTCCCGCGTCCTGGACTGGATCGTGCGTCGCGCCTCCGGCGAGGTCGAGGGCATCGAGGGCGTCACCGGCATCTACCCCAAGCGCGAGGACTTCAACCTTGAGGGCGCCGGCGTGAGCGAGGCCGACTGGGACAAGATGTACGACATCGACCCCGACGCCTGGGCCGCCGAGATGGACGACACCGAGCAGTACTTCTCCCAGTTCGGCGACAAGGTCCCCGCCGCCATCCGCGAGGAGCTGGCGAAGTTCCGTGAGCGCATCGCCGCCGCCAAGGCCTGAGGGCTGACACCACCTCACCCATGTGAGTGAGGGCGGCTCCAACGGGGGCCCGGACCGTGCCCACGGTCCGGGCCCCCGTTCGCTACCTCCCGCGCTCACGCCCAGGCGGTCCTCCCGCCCTGCTCGTCCCCCGGAGGGCGGTTCCACCAGCGCCGCTCACCCGGCTACGCTGGCCACGTGAAGATCCTGCTCCTGGGCTCCGGCGCGCGCGAGCACGCCCTGGCCCGCGCCCTCGCATCCGACCCCGCCACCACCGAGCTCGTCGTCGCCCCCGGGAACCCCGGCACGGCCGCCATCGCCACCAACATCAGCGCTGACGCCGATGACCCCGAGGCCGTCGTCGCGCTCGCCCAGCAGATGGGCGCCGACCTCGTTGTCATCGGCCCAGAGGCGCCTCTCGTCGCCGGGGTCGCCGACGCCGTCCGCGCCGCGGGCATCCCCTGCTTCGGCCCCGGAGCCGAGGCCGCCCGCCTTGAGGGCTCCAAGGCCTTCGCCAAGGAGGTCATGGCCTCCGCCGGCGTCCCCACCGCCGAGGCCGCCGTCTGCGACACCCCCGCCGAGCTCGAGGCGGCCCTCGACCGCTTCGGCGCCCCCCACGTCGTCAAGGAGGATGGCCTGGCCGCCGGCAAGGGCGTCGTCGTCACCCCCGATCGCGCCACGGCCCTCGAACACGGTCTCGCCTGCCTGGCCAAGCAGGGAGGGCGCGTCGTCGTCGAGGATTACCTCGATGGCCCAGAGGCATCCATCTTCTGCGTCTGCGACGGCGCCACCGTCCGCGCCCTCGCCCCCGCCCAGGACTTCAAGCGCCTAGGCGACGGGGACACCGGCCCCAACACCGGCGGGATGGGCTCCTACACGCCGCTGAACTGGGCTCCCGCCGACCTCGCCGAGCAAGTCGTCAACACCGTCGCCCAGCCCGTCATCGACGAGCTCGCGCGCCGCGGCACCGCCTTCGTCGGCCTCCTTTACTGCGGCCTCGCCCTGACCTCCAAGGGCCTGCGCGTCGTCGAGTTCAACGCGCGATTCGGCGACCCCGAGACCCAGGCCGTCCTTGCGCGCCTGACCTCCTCCCTGCCCGAGCTCCTCCTGGCCGCCGCCACCGGCCGCCTCGCCGAGGCCCCCGAGCCCACCTGGAGCGCCCGGGCCGCCGTCGACGTCGTCCTCGCCGCACCCGGTTACCCCGGCACCGTCATCACCGGCGGGGCCATCACCGGCATCGAGGAGGCCGAGAGGGTCGACGGCGTCCATGTCCTTCACGCCGGCACCGGGCGGGATGATGACGGCACCCTCATTGCCACCGGCGGGCGGGTCCTGTCCATCGTGGCCCTCGGGGAGTCGGTCGCCGACGCGAGGGAGCGCGCTTACCAGGCGATCAGCCGCATCCACCTCGACGGCGCCCAGTACCGCGCTGACATCGCCGCCGGGCGCTGAGCCCCGCGCGCCCGCCCCGCGCCACCGCGCGCCCTGGGGCAATGGGCAGATCATCGCTGCGCGCGGGCAGGTCAGGGTGGCAGGATGGGCGCATGAGCACCATGCCAGGACCCGCCCCCCTGACAGTCTCAGGCTGGGCCCACCGCTCCAGCGGGAAGGTCCGCGATGTCTACGCCCCCGATGCCATCAGCCCCTGGGCGGGCCAGGACGTCCTCCTCATCGTCGCCTCGGACCGCATCAGCGCCTACGACCACGTCCTGGACACCACCATCCCGGATAAGGGCCGCATCCTCACCGCCATGTCCGCCTGGTGGTTCGAGCAGCTCGCCGATGTGGTCCCCAACCACCTCGTCACCCTCGACGTGCCCGAGGAGGTCGCCGGGCGCGCCATGATCTGCCGGCGCCTCGACATGCACCCCATCGAGTGCGTCGCCCGCGGCTACCTCACCGGCTCCGGCCTCATCGAGTACCGCCTCAACAAGACCGTCTGCGGCCTGCCACTGCCCTACGGCCTGACCGAGGCCTCCCTGCTGCCCCAGCCGATCTTCACCCCCGCCGCCAAGGCCGAGGTCGGCGAGCACGACGAGAACATCTCCTACGAGCGCGTCGTCGAGATGGTGGGGGAGTCCACCGCCGCCAAGCTCCGCTACGTCACCCTCGCCCTCTACACGCGCGCCGTTGACATCGCCGCCCGGCGCGGCATCGTCATCGCCGACACCAAGTTCGAGCTCGGCGCCGGCCCCGACGGCTCCCTCATCCTGGGCGATGAGGTCCTCACCCCCGACTCCTCCCGGTTCTGGCCCGCCGAGGAGTGGGAGGAGGGCAGGCCCACCCCCTCCTTCGACAAGCAGTACGTGCGTGACTGGCTCGTCTCCCCGGCCTCCGGCTGGGACCGCGCCTCCGGTGACAGGCCCCCCGCCCTGCCCGACGACGTCGTCGAGCGCACCCGCGCGCGCTATCTCGAAGCCTACGAGCGCCTCACCGGGGCGCCGCTCGACCTCGGGGAGGCCCGGTGACGACCGCCGGCCGGGGCGCCGTGCCCGGGGGCCCCGCCCCCGGCGCGTTCGGGGGCCCTGCGCCCCGCGTGACCCGCAGCTTCCGTCCCGGGCGGGGTTTCGTCGTACTCGTCGTCGTGGCGACGGTCGTCGTCATCCTCGCCCTGGCCGCCGCGCTCGCCAGCGCCCTGGGGGCCCGGGGGACCTCCGCGATCCTCGGGGGGATCGCCCTGCTCGTCGTGGGCCTCGGGCTCATCGTCGCCCTGCGGGTCCCCGCGCGCTCGCTCGTTGTCAACGCCCCGCGCCTGCGGCTGGATCGCAACCGCGCCGCGGCCGCCCGCAAGCGCGCCCTGGCCGAATCGGCCCGCTTCGGCCAGGCGGGTCCTCAGGGGCGCCCCGGCCGGCCCGCCGCCCCCGGTGCCGATCTGACCGTCATCCCCACGGGCGGCTCCACCGCCATCGCGCTGCCCGAGCCCAGTGTCCGTCGCGAGCTCACCGCCCTCGACGTCGTCTCCGGCCCCGTGTCCACCGCCCTGGTCTCGACCCCGCTGGGCCGCGCTGCTGACGAGCGCCTCTCGGGCACCACGACGGGCGAGTCACTGCTGCGCCTCGGCCAGATCCTCGTGGCCGCCTTCGGCTTCCTCCTCATCTCCCTCGGGCTGGCCTCCATCCTCGGGCAGGTGATCTGAGTGGCCCCGCCGATCGGCCGGGATCGTCGGCCCGCGTCCGAGCGGGGGCCCGTCAACTGGGGCCAGTCGCGCCCCTCGCGAGGATCTGGCAGGAGGTGGCGCACCACCTGGTCCGAGGCCGAGATCATCGACGCCGATGAGGACCTGGGCCCCAATGCCCCAGGCTTCGCCTCCCGCCCCGCCGCGGACGACGGCCCCTCGGAGCCCAATGCGCCCGGTGCCCCCGGCCCGAGCGGCCCTGCCCCATCCGGAGGACCCCGCGATCCCCGGGGAACCGACTGGGGCGTTGGGCGCGGTCGCTCCACGGAGCCCACGCCGCTGCAGCGGGCCCGCACCCCCTGGCCGGCCTCGCTCGTGCGCCAGCGCCTGGCGGGCATCGCATGCGCCCTGGTCGGCCTCGTCCTGGCCACCACCTCGGCGATGCGCCTGGCCACCGCCGCCAACGCCGGGCATCCCTGGGTGCCGCCCTGGCTCGTCGTCGTCCTGGGAGGCGCTGGACTCGTGTCCGCCGCCGGGTATCTCGCCTGGGCCGGCGGCACGCCGGTGCGCGGCGAGGCCGAGCGCTGGGAGCCCAGCCTCGTGGATGTGGCCGCCGGGTTGACCAATGGTGATGTCAACGTCGCCGACCCCCAGCGCCTGCTCACCTCGGGTGTCGAGAACGATCCCGCTGGGCTCGCCTCCACCGGGGCTGGGCCGCGCGTCGCCGTCGGCTCAGGTCCGAGGCCCCTCATGGGGACCTCCACGGTGGACCAGTCGAGCCAGGCCCCCGCGGGCGTGGCGGGCGCCGTCGGCGGCTTCATGCTCGCCGCCGCCGTGGTCTGCGCCGTCATCGCCCTCGTGCTGGGTCCCGCCTGGCTCATCGGCACCTGCGCCCTGGCCATCGGCGGCATCCTCGCCCTCAAGCTCGCCGGAGACTGGCTCGGGCGCATCTAGGCGCCGCGGCGCCCCGCGCGGGTCATCCCCGGCTCCGTGGCTGTCGATCGGCGGCAAGGCCCGCCGGTGATCGACGGCGGTGGACAGCCCCGGAGGCGCGGGCGCGGACTGGTTACACTGGTCGCGCCGCACTTCCCCCAACTCCCAGGAGAGCACATTGGGACGCATCGTCGTTGAAGTCATGCCCAAGCCGGAGATCCTCGACCCGCAGGGCAAGGCCGTCATGGGGAGCCTGCCCAGGATCGGCCTCACCGGATTCACCGGAGTACGGCAGGGCCGTCGCTTCGAGCTCGCCGTCGAGGGGCCCGTCACCCAGGAGCACCTCGACGACGCCGAGCGGGCCGCCAGCACCCTGCTGTCCAACCCCATCATCGAGGACGTCGTCTCCGTCCACCCGCTTCAGGAGGACTGAGCCGTGAGTGACAGCCCCGTCGGCGCCCGCATCGGAGTCATCACCTTCCCCGGCACGCTTGACGACGTCGATGCCGCCCGCGCCATCCGCCTGGCCGGCGGCGAGGCCGTGAGCCTGTGGCACAAGGACGCCGACCTGAAGGGCGTGGACGCCGTCGTCGTCCCCGGCGGCTTCTCCTACGGCGACTACCTGCGCTGCGGCGCCATCGCCCGCTTCGCGCCCGTCATGGGCGAGGTCATCAACGCGGTCGGCGCCGGGATGCCGGTCCTGGGCATCTGCAACGGCTTCCAGATCCTCGCCGAGGCCCATCTGCTGCCCGGAGCCCTCATCCGCAACGACCACCAGAAGTTCTACTGCCGCGAGCAGCGGCTGCGCGTGGAGTCGACGACGACCGCCTGGACGTCCTCCATGGACGATGGCGAGGAGATCGTCGTCCCGCTCAAGAACGGCGAGGGCAACTTCATCGCCTCCCCCGAGGAGCTCGACCGCCTTGAGGGCGAGGGCCTCATCGTCTTCCGCTACATCGACAACCCCAACGGCTCGGCGAGGGACATCGCCGGGGTGCGGAACGAGCGCGGGAACGTCGTCGGCCTCATGCCCCACCCCGAGCACGCGGTGGAGCCGGGTTTCGGCCCCGACTCGCCCGCTGGCCCCCGGACCGGCACTGACGGCCTGCGGATCTTCCAGTCGGTCATCAGCTCCCTCGTGGCGGCCTGAGCCGCTTCTTATCGATCCGGCCCGGTGGGCGCGCCTCGCGCCCACCGGGCCGGGTCGCGCGCCGCGCCCGGGGCCCGGGCGGTGGGGCGCCCGGCCGCGCTCGTGGGGCATGATCGGGAACCTGTAAGAAGCCTGGGAGTTATCCACAAGCTTGCTCGGCGGGCTGTGGACAATCCGGTGTTGATCGCTCTGAGACCGAAGGTCCCGAATCGTATCGGCATCGTGATCGGGGAGGGGCAGTCTCGTGCCGGGGCCGGCCTCCCGGGTGGCTCCCTGGAATGGCGGGCTGCCGCGGGAAACGGGGGTTCGAGAGCTCTAATCGTGAGAAGAACCGCATGATCTCAAGGATTTGACCGATCCTGGCAAGACCCTGTAGGTAGCCTGAGAAGAGGCTCGCGCCCCCGCATGTGGTACATACGGGGGCGCAATCGTGAGTGTGAGGGCGCCTTCACAGGCGGAGGCCCGTCATCTCGCGGCTCATCCCCCACTGCGCACATGCCTGTGGAGGAAGCCTGTGGAAAACTCTGGGGGAAGGTGCGCGCCCGGCCGCTGGGGCCGAGCCTCAGGGCCGCTCAAGGGCCGCCGCGAGGGCGTCGAGGACCTGGAGGAGATGCCGGTCCGGCAGGAAGGAGCGGCGCACCGACTCGTGCGCCGTCGCCCCCATCTCGGCCGCCCGCTCGGGGAAGAGCAGCAGGTCCGCCACCGCTTGAGCCCAGGCCGCGCCGTCATGCGGATCCACGAGGACGCCATCAACGCCATCGGTCACCTGCGTGCGGATCCCCCCGACGCCGGAGGCCACCACGGGGGCCTTCTTCCACATCGCCTCAGCCACCGTCAGCCCGAAGGCCTCGACGATCGAGCGCTGAGTGACCACCGAGCTCACCCGCTGCACGGCGTTGATCACGAGCGCGTTGACCTCCCGGTCATGGGCCGGCACCGCCGCGATGTGAATGCGCGAGCGCGCCGCCGCGGGGAGGAGCTCAACGGCCTCGACGGCCTCGTCCAGCACCCGCTCGGCGGCGCTCCTCTTGTCGGGGCAGGGGCCCACCAGCAGCAGATGGGCGTCGTCGGGGAGCGCCTCCAGGTTCTCTGCGAAGGCGATCGCCAGCTCCTTCATCCCCTTGAGCCGGTCCCAGCGCGAGACCTGCGTGACCGTCCGCGCTCCCAGCGGCACCGGGCCCCCGGCGCGCATGACGCCGCCCTCGGCCGCCGCGGAGCGCAGCGCGTCCGTCCGCCCGTCGCCGCGGATGAAGGGGAATGCGTCGAAGGGGGGCTCGCCGTCGAAGATCCCCGCCAGGCGTGCGATCGACCAGGCCTCATCCATGTCGAGGACCCGGTTCTTGGGGCTGTCGGGGTCGATGGAGGGTGGGATGACGGCGCAGGCCTCGGGCTCGGTGAAGGGGGGACGGTACTCCTCGCAGGAGACGATCACGTAGTCCGCGTCCTCCAGGTAGCGGTCCAGGAAGGCCCAGGCGCGCTGGGCGTCCTCAACGCCCTCGGGGCTGGCGGTGGCCAGATCCGCGCCCGCGTGGCAACGCCACACGACGACGGCGCCCGCCGCCTTGAGGGGGCGCGCCAGGCCGGCGGTCGCTGGATCGTGGAGGATGACGATGTCGCCCTCGCGGATGTCCCCGGCGACGTTCTCCGCGTTGGACGCCAGCGTGTGCTCGTAGAGGTCGCGCTCCTTCTCTCCCAGGCGGCCTCGGTCCCCGATATCCCCATGGATCCAGGAGTGCAGGCGCCCGCTGAGGGCGGTGAACTCCGCCGGAGCGTCCAGGCACAGCCATCGGGCGTCGACATCCAGGCCGCGGGCATAGCCCGCCAGGGGGGCGACGGTCTCCACCGGGCCAGCGCCCGCCTGGTCCGTGGGGGTCACGATCCACAGGGCGCGCCCCTCCAGGAGCGCCTGGGCGGCCGCCACGCCGTCGCGGAGCCGGTGCGCGGCGACCTCGTCGAGGTGGGGCTCGAGCTCGGACAGGGGCAGTGGAGCGACGTCGATGGTTCTCATGGCACGATCTTGCCCTGTCCGCGTGTGAGAGGGCGCACCTTTTGGGGCGCGTCTTCATCTCTAATCGCCGAGCGCCTCGCCCGACCCGCTCACCTGGGGGACCCATGACCTGCCGCTCCCACCTGCCGGGTATCCTCGGGCATGGCCCCCTCCCGCTCACCCCCAGGAGCAGCCGCATGGCTCACACAGCCCACACCGCCGAGACCGCCCCCCGTCCCGTGGAGCATCCCGACACCGTCGCCGATGCCGCGGCGACGCCCGATCAGCAGATGCCGTGGGCCGAGCTCGGCCTCAAGGCTGATGAGTACGAGGACATCAAGCGGCTCCTGGGCCGCCGCCCCACTGCCGCCGAGCTCGCCATGTACTCCGTCATGTGGTCTGAGCACTGCTCCTACAAGTCCTCCAAGATTCACCTCAAGCAGTTCGGCGCCAAGGTGACCCCCGAGATGCGCGAGCACCTGCTCGTTGGCATGGGGGAAAACGCCGGCGTCGTCGACATCGGCGACGGCTGGGCCGTGACCTACAAGGTCGAGTCCCACAACCACCCCAGTTTCGTCGAGCCCTACCAGGGCGCCGCCACCGGCGTGGGCGGGATCGTCCGCGACATCATCTCCATGGGCGCGCGCCCCGTGGCCGTCATGGACCAGTTGCGCTTCGGCGCCGTCGACCACCCCGACACCGCCCGCGTCGTGCACGGCGTGGTGGCCGGCGTCGGCGGCTACGGCAACTGCCTGGGCCTGCCCAACATCGGCGGCGAGACAGAGTTCGACCCCTCCTACCAGGAAAACCCGCTCGTCAACGCCCTGTGCGTGGGGGTCCTGCGTCACGAGGACATCCACCTGGCCAACGCCTCCGGCGCCGGCAACAAGGTGGTCCTCTTCGGTGCGCGCACCGGCGGCGACGGCATCGGCGGCGCCTCCATCCTCGCCAGCGAGTCCTTCGAGGACGGCATGCCCGCCAAGCGCCCCAGCGTCCAGGTGGGTGACCCCTTCATGGAGAAGGTCCTCATCGAGTGCTGCCTCGACCTGTTCGACGCCGACCTCGTCCTGGGCATCCAGGACCTGGGCGCCGCCGGCATCTCCTGCGCCACGAGCGAACTCGCCTCCAACGGCGACGGCGGCATGCACGTCGACCTGGAGAAGGTCCTCCTGCGCGACCCCTCCCTCACCGCCGGCGAGATCCTCATGAGCGAGTCCCAGGAGCGCATGATGGCCGTCGTCGCCCCCGACAGGCTCGACGACTTCATGGCCGTCATCGACAAGTGGGACGTCGAGGCCGCTGTCATCGGCGAGGTCAACGGCTCGGGCCGCCTGACCATCGACCACTTCGGTGAGCGCATCGTCGACGTCGACCCCAAGACGGTCGCCCACGAGGGCCCCACCTACGAGCGGCCCTACGCCCGCCCCGCCTGGCAGGACGCACTCAACGCGGACTCCTCCGAGCGCCTGGCGCGCCCGGCCAGCGCCACCGAGCTCACCGAGCAGGTTCTCGCCGTCGTCACCAGCCCCAACCAGGCCTCCAGTGCCTGGGTCACCGACCAGTACGACCGTTTCGTGCGCGGCGACACCGCCCTGGCCCAGCCCGACGACGCCGGCGTCATCCGCGTCGATGAGACCACCGGCCGTGGCGTGGCCATCTCCACCGACGCCAACGGGCGCTTCACCAAGCTCGACCCGGCCACCGGAGCGGCCCAGGCCCTGGCCGAGTCCTACCGCAATGTCTGCACCGTTGGCGCCACGCCCCGGGCCGTGACCGACTGCCTTAACTTCGGCTCCCCGGAGGACCCGGACGCCATGTGGCAACTCGTTGAGGCCATCACCGGCCTGGCCGACGCCTGCCAGCAGATGGGCGTGCCCGTCACCGGCGGCAACGTCTCGCTCTACAACTCCCACGGCAAGGTCAAGGGGCTGCCCGACTCCTCCATCAACCCCACGCCCGTCGTCGGCGTGCTGGGCGTCATGGACGACGTGCGCCGCGCCAACCCCTCTGGCTGGTTCGAGGAGGGCCTGGCGATCATCGCCCTGGGCGCCACCGCCGATGAGCTGGACGGCTCGGCCTGGACGCGCGTCGTCCACGACCACCTCGGTGGTCTGCCCCCGAAGGTGGACCTGGAGGCCGAGATGGCCCTGGGGCGCGTCCTCGTGGCGCTGAGCGAGGCGGACCTGCCCGAGGGTGCGAAGCTCGTGCGCGCTGCCCACGACCTGTCCGCCGGCGGCCTCATCCAGAGCCTCGTCGACGCCGTGCTGCGCCACGGCGTGGGGGCCAGCGTGGACTTGGCCCCCATCGAGAGCCGCGACGGCGTGGACGACTTCACCACCCTGTTCTCCGAGTCCGGGGCGCGCGCGCTCGTGGCCGTCCACGAGGCCGCCGTGCCGGCGGTGGAGGCCGCCGCGGGCGCCGAGGGCGTGCCGTGGGCGCGCATCGGCACCACCGGTGGGGACATGCTCGTCGTGACCGGCACGGACCTGCTGGCCGACGGCGGTGCCGGCCGCCCGCTCATGCTTGACCTGGCCGAGCTGCGCGACGGGGTGGAGGCGACCCTGCCCGCGCTGTTCTGAGGCGTGGCGCCGCTGGCGCGGGCGCTGAGCCCTCAGGGTCTCGGCGTCTCGCACCGGCGTGCCCTGGCCGCGTGGGCGGCGCAGCGCGTTGAGCGCGTGCTGCCGCTCGCGGGCGATGACGCCGCGCCGGCCTCGATCAGGAGGGTGTCCGGGATCGATACCGCCATCGTCGCACCAGCGCGCGACCGGTCATGGCCCCGCGGGGGAGGGGTTGTGCTCGATGAAATCGGAGGCGGGGGGCTCTGTGCGCCAGGCCTTCGAGGTCTGGAGCAACAGGAGGCAGATGGTCGCCGTCGCCAGCCCCGCGCCGATCATGAACTCGAGGGCGAGGGCGGGATTGAATTTAGCGCCCCAGGGCACGGCGGCCGATGAGTGGTACCCCAGAGCGTCGTACGGCATGGCGGGGATGACCAGGTCGCGCGCGATGGTGAGAACGGCCTGGGAGATCGCGGCGCCCAGGAGGACGGCGTAACCTTTCCTCCCCAGGAAGGTGATCCCCGTGGTCAGCAAGGCCACAGCGGTGAGGAGCACCCCGAAGGCGTAGAGGTAGAACAGCCCGGCCAGCGTGTTGGGGTTGGAACTGTCATTGCTGAAATCGATGGCGTAGAAGAAATTGAGCAATCCCAGGAAGAGCCCGAGACTGCCGCTGATGATGGCCATGACGCAGGCGCTCATTACCGTTCCGGGGTGGGTCGGCCCTCGGCGCGCGGCCGGGACGGGCGCCGGGTATAGGAACGTTGGCACGAGCATCACCGGCGGCTGAACGGCATAGCCTCCGTAGGGGGCGGATGCTCCCAGAGCCCCCGGCATGCCAGGGGCTCCCTGCTGATACCCAGGGGCGTAGGACTGTTGGGCGCCCGTGGGCTGCGCCGGGACCTGGCCGTAAGCGGGATCGGACGGCTGCTGGGGGAAATAGGGGGCGGTCATGGATACCCTTCGTCGTCGCGTGTCGCGTGGGGGTGGATGAGCTGAGAGCGCGGTCCTCTACTTGCGCCAACTCTTCGTCGAGGGGTTGAGGAGCAGGATGATGGTGGACACCGCCAGGCCGAGGCCGGTGACGAGGTAGAAAACAGTGCCGCTGTTGAACCTGATGCTGTCGGGGAGATCGGAGGAGTTGAGTCCGAGGATCCTGGGGAGCATCAGCGGGAAGACGATGTGCAACAGGACCGTCACGACGGCCTGCGCGATGGCGGCGCCCAGGAGGCCCCCGTACCCCTTGCCCTTGAAGAAGGTGATGCTCGTCGTCAGTAGCGCCACGGCGGTGACGAACACTCCGAATCCGAGGATGTAGTCGATCATGACCGCGGTGCTCCGGCTGTGGCTGGCCGCGACGAGCTGTGCCAGAGCGTCGAGCGTGGTTGTGAGGATGATCGTGCTGACGGCCAGGATGAGCCCCAGCCCCCCGCTGATGATGCCGAGCACTGACGCGCCCGTCGCGGTGCCCGGGCGCTGGGGCCCCATCGGCCGCAGGTAGGGCATCACCGGGTAGACGGCCATGGGCTGGCCCGCGTAGGGGGCGGCGGCGTACGGGTACTGGGGCATCCCGGCCTGCGGCGCCCGCGCGTAATCGGGCCGACCGGAGGAGGGCGCGGAGGGCTGAGGGTAGGGCTGATAGGGCTGGTAGGGCTGCTGGGGAGGGTAGGGGGACTGATCAGTCATGACGGAGATCCTTCTATGTCATACGCCAAGGCGATTCAAGCCCGCGCATTCCCCACGCGTCAAGGATCGGTCTTGGCAAGGCCCTCGTGATCGGGAGTGCTCCCCATCCGCCTGCCCCGCCGGGCCCCTGCGGTCACCGTGCCCCACAGGCGGCTCTCAGGCGGCGATGGCGCGGGTGCCGAGCCGCGCGGGAGCGTGACCGGACGAGAACATTCATCTCAGCGAAACGTGGCGGTGGGACTCTTGAATCCGGCACCGGGGCGGAAGCACGGTGCCTTTTGTGAGGACGCGAGTACCCGAAGGAGTCCGTTATGGCTGAAGTCGTTGAGAAGGTCTATGAACAGGTGGTCGCCCGCAACCGCGGGGAGACCGAGTTCCACCAGGCAGTGCGTGAGGTTCTGGACTCCCTCGCCCCCGTCATCGCCAAGCACCCGCACTACGCCGACGATGCCCTCCTCGAGCGCATCGTCGAGCCTGAGCGCCAGGTCATCTTCCGGGTCCCGTGGGTCGACGACGCCGGCAACGTCCAGGTCAACCGCGGCTTCCGCATCGAGTTCAACTCCGCCCTCGGCCCCTACAAGGGCGGCCTGCGCTTCCACCCCAGCGTCAACGCCGGCATCATCAAGTTCCTCGGCTTCGAGCAGATCTTCAAGAACGCCCTGACCAACCAGGCCATCGGCGGCGGCAAGGGCGGATCCGACTTCGACCCCCACGGCCGCTCCGACGCCGAGGTCATGCGCTTCTGCCAGTCCTTCATGACCGAGCTCTCCCGCCACATCGGCCCGAGCACGGACGTGCCCGCCGGCGACATCGGCGTGGGCGGCCGGGAGATCGGCTTCCTCTTCGGCCAGTACAAGCGCCTGCGCAACTCCTACGACGCCGGAGTCCTCACCGGCAAGGGCCTGGGATGGGGTGGCTCCCTCGTGCGCACCGAGGCCACCGGCTACGGCACCGTCCTGTTCGCCCAGTCCATGCTCGCCACCAAGGGCCAGAGCCTGGAGGGTAAGAGGGTCGCGGTCTCCGGCTCCGGGAACGTCGCCATCTACGCCATCGAGAAGGCCCAGCAGCTCGGTGCCACCCCGATCACCTTCTCCGACTCCTCGGGCTACGTCGTTGACGAGGCCGGCGTGGACCTCGACCTCCTCAAGCAGGTCAAGGAGGTCGAGCGCGGCCGCGTCGCCGACTACGTCTCCCGCCGCCCCGGCGCCCGCCTCGTGACCGAGGGCCGCGTCTGGGATGTCCCGGCCGAGGTCGCCCTGCCCTGCGCCACCCAGAACGAGCTCGACGGCGCCGGCGCCGCCACGCTGCTGCGCAACGGCTGCGCCGTCGTCGCCGAGGGCGCCAACATGCCCTCCACCCCCGAGGCCATCGAGGCCTTCCAGGCCGCCGGCATCCTCTACGCCCCCGGCAAGGCCGCCAACGCCGGTGGCGTGGCGACCTCCGCCCTCGAGATGGAGCAGAACGCCGGCCGCACCCGCTGGAGTTTCGAGACCGCCGAGGCCAAGCTCACCGGCATCATGGCCGACATCCACGACTCCTGCGTGGCCGCCGCCGAGGAGTACGGCCGCCCCGGCGACTACGTCCTGGGCGCCAACGCCGCCGGCTTCACCCGCGTCGCTGACGTCATGATCGCCCACGGGATCGTCTGAGGCCCGCCTCCCGCTGCATCGGCGGCCCCGCGCTGCCCGCTCCGGCTCTCGACGGCGCCCGCCACCCGCCCAGGGTGGCGGGCGCCGTCGCACACCGCCTGGAATGTGACATGGATCATATGACTCAATGCCCGAACGGGCGTACGGTTATGCCTGATAGGTCTTCTAGACCTGAATTCAATGCCCGAACGGGCGTTGGCTGGGTCTCGGAGCATCCGTGACAGCGTCGTCGAGGAGGGCGACATGAACGCCGAGAAGCGTCAGACGGGCATCGTCGCCGCCGTCGCCCGCGAGGGCCGAGTCCACGTCGCCGAGCTCGCCACCCGCTACGGCGTGACCGTCGAAACCATCCGCCGGGACCTCGGCGCGCTCGATCGCGCCGGCGCCCTTCGCAAGGTCCACGGCGGCGCCGTCCCGGTCCCCGTCAGCGCCTCCCCTGAGACGGGCGTCGCCGAGCGCGAACTCGCCGCCGCCCCCGCCAAGGCCGCTATCGCCGCCGCCGCCCTCGCGGCCCTGGAGCCGGCCAAGGGGATGAGCATCCTCCTCGACGCCGGGACCACCACCGCCGCGCTCGCCCGCCTCCTGCCCACGGGCCTCGACCTGCGCGTCATCACCGACTCCCTGCTCATCGCCACGCTCCTCGCCCCCCGCGAGGGCATCAGCGTGCGCGTCCTAGGGGGGCAGGTCCGCGGAATGACGCAGGCCGCCGTCGGTCCGGAGGCCCTCGACGCCCTCGCCCACCTGCGGGTCGACGTCACCGTCCTGGGCGCCAACGGGATCAGCGCGGAGCACGGTCTGTCCACGCCCGACCCGGATGAAGCGGCCGTCAAGCGCGCCATGGCCAGGGCCGGGCGTCGCGTCCTCGCCCTGGCGGACGCCTCCAAGATCGGGCAGGAGCACCTCGTCTCCTTCGCCGACACCGCCGACGTCGACCTCCTCATCACCAACGCCCCCCTGCCCGACCCTCTCGCCAGCCAGCTGTCCATCACGGGAACCGAGGTCCGCATCGCATGATCGTCACGCTCACACCCAACCCCTCGCTCGACCGCACCGTCGCCCTGCCAGGGCCCCTCGTGCGCGGCGGCGTCAACCGCCTCACCAGCGTCGTCACCGACCCCGGTGGCAAGGGCGTCAACGTCGCCCGCGTCCTGGTCTCCTCCGGCCTGGAGGCCACCACGGTCTTGCCCGCCGCCGAGCACGACCCCCTGCGCGCCGTCCTTGAGGCCGTCGCCCAGCCCGGCCTGACCGTCCACGCTGTCACCGTGCCGGGCGCCGCGCGCGTCAACACCGCCGTCACCGAGCCCGACGGCACCACCACCAAGATCAATGAGCCCGGAGCTGAGCTCGGCCGGCCTGAGCGCGCCGCCATCGAGGAGGCCCTGCTCGCGGCCGTCAGGGGCGGCCCGGACGGGGCTGATGGCTCTGGATGGGCGATCCTGTCGGGCTCCTTGCCGCCCGGCGCCCCCATCGACTGGTACGCCCGCCTCGTCACGCTGCTTCGCCCCACGGGGGTGAGCATCGCCGTTGACACCTCGGACGCCCCGCTCGCAGCCCTGGCCGCCGCCCTGCCGGGGGCCGCCCCCGACCTCATCAAGCCCAACGGCGAGGAGCTCGGCCAGCTCGCCGGACTGCCCGCCGAGCGCGCCATGGCCCTGGAGGATGGCGCCCTGGCCGGGGATCTCGGTCCCGTCGTCGACGCCGCCCGCGTCCTCGTCGACCGCGGTGTCACCGCCGTCATGGCCACCCTCGGGCCTGCCGGGGGGGTCCTCGTGACCACCGAGGGAGCCTGGCACTCCCCGGCCCCTGCCATCGACGTCGTCTCCACCGTCGGCGCGGGCGACTCCTCCGTCGCCGGCTACGTCCTGGCCGACACCCGCGGGGACGGCCCCGCCGAGCGCCTGGCCACCGCCATGCTCTACGGATCCGCGGCCGCCTCCCTGCCCGGAACCACCCTGCCCACCCCCGCCGACCTGCCGGGAGCCGTGCCCGCCGTCTCCCGGCTCGCCTGAGCGCCCGGCTGCGAGGCCGACCCCGGCGACCAACGCCCCACGACCCGATGACCCGATCCGCCGGCCCCCGGCACCCACCGATCCAAGGAAGCACCATGACCGAGACCATCGACACCGGCGGCACCGCGCCGCTCATCACCCCTGAGCTCGTCGCGCTCGACGCCGCCCCCGGCTCCGACAAGAGCGACGTCATCACCCACCTGGCCGGAGTCGTCGCGGGCGCCGGGCGGGCCGACGCCCCCGAGGGCCTGGCATCCGACGCCCTGGCCCGAGAGGCCACCGCCCCCACCGGCATCCCCGGCGGCATCGCCATCCCGCACTGCCGCTCCGAGCACGTGCTCACCGCCAGCCTGGGATTCGCCCGCCTCGCCGAGCCGGTGGACTTCGGCGCCGCCGACGGCCAGGCCGCCGACCTCATCTTCATGATTGCCGCCCCCGCGGGTGCCGACGACATGCACCTCAAGCTCCTCGCCAAGCTCGCCCGCGGTCTCATGCGCGCCGACTTCACCGACGCCCTGCGCAGCGCGGGAAGCGCCGAGGAGGTCGTCCGCATGGTCACCGAGCAGGTCCAGCCCGAACTGCTCAAGGACGGCGCGAGCGCCGAGGAGGCGAGCGCTCCTGCTGCGGCCCCCGCCCCCGCCGCGGCCCCCGCTGTGGCCCCCGCGGGCGGCGAGCGCGTCATCGTCGGCGCCACCTCTTGCCCCACCGGCATCGCCCACACCTTCATGGCCGCCGAGGCCCTTGAGCAGGCGGGCGCCGAGCGCGGCATCACCGTGCGCATCGAGGGCCAGGGCTCGGGCAAGATCGACGCCCTGGACCCCGAGCTCATCAAGCGCGCAGACGCCGTCGTCTTCGCCCACGACCTGCCCATCAAGGGGCGCGAGCGCTTCGCCGGCAAGCCGGTCATCGACGTCGGCGTCAAGGCCGCCGTCAACGACGCCGGGAGCCTCATTGACCAGGCCCTCGCCGCCATCGACGATCCCGCCGCCCAGCGCGTCCCCGCCGGAGCCGCGGGCGGCCAGGGCGCCGCGGAGGAGGACGAGGGCTCCGTCCACTGGGCCCGGCGCCTCCAGCGCGCCGTCATGACCGGCGTGTCCTACATGATCCCCTTCGTCGCGGCGGGCGGCCTGCTCATCGCCCTCGGGTTCCTGCTCGCCGGCTACGACGTCGCCAACCTCTACGGCAAGTTCTCGATCACCGACTACTCGCTGACCAACCTGCCCGGACACGAGTTCGTCCACACGATCACGAACTCGGCCGGCGACGTCCTCGGCACCGAGACGATCACGCTGGACCGCTCCGGCCTGCCCCTCTACCTCGGCTGGGCCTTCTTCCTGCTCGGCAAGGCGGCGATGGGCTTCCTCGTCCCGGCGCTCGCCGGCTACATCGCCTTCGGACTGGCCGGGCGCCCGGGCATCGCCCCCGGATTCGCCATGGGCGTGGTGGCCGAGGCCGTGGGCGCCGGCTTCATCGGCGGCCTCATCGGCGGCATCCTCGCCGGCTACTTCGCCGCCTGGCTGGCCGGCCTGGGCGTGCCGCGCTGGCTGCGCGGGCTCATGCCCGTCGTCGTCATCCCGCTGGGGACCACGCTGGTCGTGGGCGGGCTCATGTACCTCGTGCTCGGCCGACCGCTCGCGAGCATCATGACCGGGATGCAGAACGGGCTCACCTCCATGTCCGAGGGGGGCGCCTCCATCCTCCTGGGCGTCATCCTGGGCCTGATGATGTGCTTCGACCTGGGCGGGCCCGTCAACAAGGCCGCCTACCTGTTCGGGACAGCGGGCCTGGCCGCCAACACCACCGCATCATTCGAGATCATGGCGGCCGTCATGGCCTCCGGCATGGTGCCGCCGCTGGCCGTCTCCGTGGCGAGCTTCCTGCGGCCGCGCCTGTTCACCAAGGCCGAGGTCGAGAACGGCCGCAGCGCCTGGCTGCTCGGGCTGTCCTTCATCTCCGAGGGCGCCATCCCCTTCGCCGCCGCCGACCCGCTGCGCGTCATCCCGGCCACCATGGCCGGTGGCGCCGTCACCGGCGCGCTGACCATGGCCCTGCACGTGGGCTCCCGAGCCCCCCACGGTGGCCTCTTCGTGGCCTTCGCCATCACCAACGTGGTGGGCTTCCTCCTGGCGATCCTCGCCGGCGTGGTGGTGACCTCCGCGCTCGTGGTGGTCCTCAAGGGCCTCGGGCACCGCAAGGCGGCGGCGGTCGCCGCCTGAGCCCTGCGCCCCGCCGTCATCCCGGGCCCCGCTCGCCGTCGCGAGCGGGGCCCGGGACGTCTCGCGTCGGCGGGGCGCCATCGCGGCGCTCCTGCTGGCCGTCTTGAGCGCTCCGCGCGTCCGGGGCACTCCGGGTATCTTCAGTCCATGCCGGCACGACGACGCATCGACCCCTCCGACGGCGCCTCCGCCGTCCGCGCCTGGGCCACCACCGGCGCCAGAGCGAGGCAGGGAGCCCGGGAGCCGTCGGCCGCCGTCGACCGCCGGGTGCTCGCCACCGCCGTGCGCTACACGCTCGAGGAGCTCTCCGCCCGCGCGCCGGGCCGCAGCGTCGAGGTCCGCGTCCCGCCCTACGGGGCCACTCAGGCTGTTGCCGGGACCACTCACCGGCGCGGCACCCCGCCCAGCGTCGTCGAAACCGATGCCGGCACCTGGCTCGCCCTGGCCACCGGCCGCCTGGCCTGGGGGGACGCCACGGGCTCGGGGGCCCTGATGGCCTCGGGGGAGCGCTGCGACCTCAGCCCCTACCTGCCCCTCATGCCCGCCTGATTACGCCTCCGCCAGCGCGCGGCGCCGCGCGGCCGCCGACCCCGGCGCGGAGTTCGGGGCGACCCCTTGCGCGTGACGTGTGACTGCCGTAACGTACATTAAGTCATCTGAGGACTTGAGGGGGTGGGAGGTGCCATGAGCGGCCGCGTCAGCATCGTCGCCGTCATCGTCGACACCCTCCTCGCCCGCGTCGTCGCCGGCACCTACCGGCCGGGCGGCGCGCTGCCCGCCGAGTCCTCCCTGGCCGAGGACCTCCAGGTCTCGCGCCTGACCGTGCGCGAGGCCATCAAGGTCCTCGTCGCCCGCGGCGTGCTGCGCTCCCGCCAGGGCTCGGGCACCTACGTCGTCGACCCGGACCGCTGGACGGACCTGGCGGGCCTGCTCATGCTTGAGCGCGCCCGCCGTGACGAGCGCGAGGTCGGCTTGGCCCTGCTCGAGGTGCGCCGCATGCTCGAGGTCGGTTCGGCGGGGCTCGCCGCCGCTCGTCGCACCCCGGACCAGCTCGAAGCCATGGGCCGCGCCATCGGCGATCTGCGCCGCGCCCACCAGCGCGACGACGTCGAGGCCGCCGCCCGGGCCGACCTCGACTTCCATGGCCTGGTCATCCACGCGGCCGGAAACCCGCTCGTCGTGGGCACCTACGCCCCGCTGCGCGAGGAGCTCATGCGCGCCAGGCTCGTGACCTCGGCCCACCCGGAGGTCAGGAGTCACGCCATCGAGCAGCACGAGCGCATCCTGTTCGCCCTGCGCGCAGGGTCGCCCGATGCCGCCAAGGCGGCCATGCGGGCGCATATGGAGCAGACGAGCAATGACCTGCTCTCCCGCGCCCCGATCGCCCCGGCCGTCCCGGCCCTTCCAACTCCCCGCGACCCCTGAGTCGCGCCGCCCGAGGCGCCCCGTCCCCGGTCCTCACGGACGCGCCCCGCATACTCACCAGATATTCATCAGAGGACTTGTCGCAAAGGAGCGAGCATGATCACCCTCGACGAGCTCACCGCGGGGATCCCGGAGGGCCCCCGCGTCGACCCCGCCGCCATCACCGAAGGACTCAACCGCGTCCTCATCGTCCTCGACGACGACCCCACCGGCACCCAGTCCATCGCCGACCTGCCCGTGGTCACCGGCTGGAGCGTCGCCGACCTCACCTGGGCGCTGAGCACCGGCGCCCCCGCCGTCTACGTCATGACCAACTCGCGGTCCCTGGACGCCCAGGACGCGGCCGAAGTCAACGCCGAGGTCGTCACCCACGCCCTGGAGGCCTCCCGGGCGACCGGGCGCGCCGTCGCCTTCGTCTCCCGCGCGGACTCCACCCTGCGCGGCCACTACCCCCTCGAGCCCGACACCATCGCCGACCTCCTTGAGGCCGACGGCGCCCGCGTCGACGGCATCATCCTGTCGCCGGCCTTCCCCGACGCGGGAAGAATCACCGTCCACGGCACCCATTACGCCGGCTCCCCGACCACCGGGTACCTCCCCGTTGGCCAGACCGAGTTCGCCCGGGACAAGACCTTCGGGTTCCGCTCCTCCGAACTCGCCGCCTGGGTCGAGGAGAAGACCGGGGGCGCCACGCCGGCCGGCGACGTCATCGTCATCGACCTGGCCACGCTGCGCACCGACCCCGACGCCGTCGTCGCGGCCCTGCGCGGCGCGCGGGACCGCGCCCCCATCGCCGTGGACTGCGTCGAGGAGAACGATCTCCTGCTGCTCTCCCTGGCCCTCCAGAAGGCAGAGGAGGCGGGATCCACCTTCGTCTACCGCGTCGGACCGCCCTTCGTGCGCGCCCGCATCGGCCAGAGGCCCCACCTCCCGCTCACCCCCGACCAGGCCCAGCCCGCGAGCGTGGCCCCGGCCACCGACGCCCGGGGCGGCCTCATCGTCGTCGGCTCCCACGTCGGCCTGACGGGGCGGCAGGTCGACGCCCTGCGCGCGGCCACCGCCACCCCCGAGCTCGTCCTCGACGTCCCCACCATCCTCGACCCGCGGCGACGCGACGCCCACGT
The DNA here is from genome assembly GCF_009829635.1 of Actinomyces sp. zg328. Classification (NCBI taxonomy): domain Bacteria; kingdom Bacillati; phylum Actinomycetota; class Actinomycetes; order Actinomycetales; family Actinomycetaceae; genus Actinomyces; species Actinomyces sp. zg328. The sequence goes on along the minus strand of NZ_VWPE01000003.1, from coordinate 107,656 downwards.
CCTGGACATCGCCCGCCGCGCCGCCGCCGCCCTGGCGGAGGGCAACGTCGTCGTGCGCCGCGGCGGGGCCTTCGTGCCCGGGAGGGACCCCGAGGAGTCCCTCGACTTCGCCCGGCGCGTCTCAGCGGCCGTCGTCGAGGCCGTCCAGCGTGTCGTCGCGGCGCGCTGCCCCCGCTTCGTCATCGCCAAGGGGGGTATCACCTCATCCGATGTCGCCTCCAAGGGCCTGGGCATCAGCCGGGCGATCGTCCGCGGCCCCATGCTCCCGGGGATCATCTCGCTGTGGGAGCCCCAGGACGGCCCCGCCGCCGGGGTCCCCTACATCGTGTTCGCCGGCAACGTCGGTGACGACGACTCCCTCGCCGTCGTCGTCAAGACCCTCAATACGACTCTCTGAGAAGCCGCGCCGTCGGCCGGCGCCGCCGAGGCCGCCTCCGGGGCCGACGTCGTGCTCGTCGCCGTGCGCGACCAGGCCAGCTCGACGGGCTGCGGACGTGGACGCTGCTGTCTACCATTGCCGGGTTGATCGGATTCCTCCTGACCGCCGCGATGTGGTCCGTCGCCTGAGGATAAGGACGGGGTGTGGCAGGATGCCGCCGTGCGTCACGGTGAGATCCCCACGCCAGCGTCCTTCCGCTCCACCAGTCCGCTCGCCCCCCGCCGGGGCGACCGCGCGCCCGGGCGCTCGGAGGGCACTGGGCGCCTCCCGGCCCTCGGGCCCGGCGCGGTGGCGCCGGCCCCCAGCGCCGTCGATCCGCGGGCCGAGGACGAGCCCGCGATACACGAGGAGTGCGGCGTCTTCGGCGTGTGGGCCCCCGGGGAGGAGGTCTCCCGTCTGTGCTATTTCGGGCTCTACGCCCTTCAGCACCGCGGCCAGGAGTCGGCCGGCATCGCCACCACCGATGGCGCCTCCATCCGCGTCTACAAGGACCTCGGCCTGGTTTCCCAGGTCTTCGACGACACCGTCCTGACCAACCTCGCCGGCCATATGGCCGTCGCCCATGTCCGCTACGCCACCACCGGCGCCACCACGTGGGAGAACGCCCAGCCGATGCTCGGCCCCGTGGCCGGCTCCACCCTCGCCCTGACCCATAACGGCAACCTCACCAACACGCGCGAGCTCATGGAGGCCGTCCACGCGTCCAGTGGCGAGGACCTCACCGGGGAGCTCGGCCGGGGCTCATCCACCGACACCGCGGTCATCACCGCGCTCATGAACCTCGTCTCCGCCACGGGCGCCCCCGCGGGTTGGGACCACGCGGCCGATAGCGCCGAGGCCTGGCCGGGCCTGCCCCCGGCCCCCGATGGCGCCCCGGCGGGCGGCGAGGACGACGGCCCAGCCCCCGACGTGGCCTCCGCCGCCCGCCGGGTCCTGCCCATGCTGCGCGGCGCCTACTCGCTGGTCTTCATGGACGAGCACACCCTCTACGCCGCCCGTGACCCCCACGGCGTGCGCCCCCTCGTCCTGGGCCGGCTCGACGCCGGATGGGTGGTCGCCTCCGAGACCGCCGCCCTGGACATCGTCGGCGCCCGTTTCGTGCGCGAGGTCGAGCCCGGAGAGCTCATCGAGATCGACGGCGGCGGCGTGCGCTCCACCCGCTTCGCCGCCGCCCGTCGCGCCGGATGCGTCTTCGAGTACGTCTACCTCGCCCGCCCCGACACGCGCATCGCGGGCCGCTCCATCATCGCCGCCCGCAACGCCATGGGCGCCATCCTCGCCCGCGAGCACGCCGTCGACGCCGACCTCGTGATCGCCACCCCCGAGTCCGGCACCCCCGCCGCCATCGGCTACGCCCAGGCCTCCGGCATCCCCTACGCCCAGGGGCTGGTGAAGAACGCCTATGTGGGCCGCACCTTCATCCAGCCCACCCAGACCCTGCGCCAGCTCGGCATCCGCCTCAAGCTCAACCCCGTGCGAGAGGTCATCGAGGGCAAGCGCCTCGTCGTCGTCGACGACTCCATCGTGCGCGGCAACACCCAGCGGGCCCTCGTGCGCATGCTCCGCGAGGCCGGCGCCGCCGAGGTCCACATCCGCATCTCCTCCCCGCCCGTGCTCTGGCCCTGCTTCTACGGCATCGACTTCGCCACCCGGGACGAGCTCATCGCCACCTCGATGAGCGTGGAGGCGATCCGCGACTCCATCGGCGCGGACTCGCTCGGCTACCTGTCCGTGGACGGCATGATCGAGGCCAGCGGGCAGCCGGGCAACGAACTCTGCCTGGCCTGCTTCACCGGTTCCTACCCCATCACCCCGCCCCGGGAGGGCGTCATCGCCTCCCTCGCCCCGGCCAGCCGGGGCCGGGAGGGCGCCGAGCCCCGGCCCAGCGCGCCGCGCTACATCAGCCCGGACCTCATCACCATGCCGGACCTCGCCACCGGATCCACCCGGGCCACCGCCCCCAAGCGCCGCACGGCCCCGCAGCCGCAGACCATCCGCGTCCCCGACGGCGCCCGCCCCGGGGCGGGCGCCGGCCCCGCCGACCCAGCGCCCGCCCCCGAGGAAGGACACCCCCAGTGAGGACCACAGGCACCACAGGATCCACCGGCATCACCTACGCCTCCGCCGGCGTGGACACCGAGGCGGGGGACCGCGCCGTCGAACTCATGAAGGCCTCCGTGGCCGCCACCATGACGCCCGCGGTCGTCGGCGGCGTCGGGGGATTCGCCGGCATGGTCGACGTGAGCGGGCTGCGCGACTACCGGCGCCCCCTCCTGGCCACCTCCACCGACGGGGTCGGCACGAAGGTCGCCATCGCCCAGGCCCTCGGCATCCACGACACCATTGGCCAGGATCTGGTGGGCATGGTCGTCGACGACATCGTCGTCGTCGGCGCCCGCCCCCTGCTCATGACCGACTACATCGCCTGCGGCCGTGTGGTCCCCGAGCGCGTTGCCGACATCGTCCGCGGCGTGGCGAAGGCCTGCGCCGCCGTCGGCGCGCCCCTGCTGGGCGGGGAGACCGCCGAGCACCCCGGCCTCATGGCCCCCGATGAGTACGACGTCGCCGGCGCCGCCACCGGGGTCGTCGAGGCCGACCGCGTCCTCGGCGCCGAGCGCGTGCGCGCGGGGGACGCGCTCATCGCCATGGCCTCCTCCGGCCTGCACTCCAACGGGTACTCCCTTGTGCGGCGCGTCATCGAGCACGCCGGCTGGTCCCTGGACCGAGAGGTCCCCGAGCTCGGGCGCGCGCTGGGCGCTGAGCTCCTCGAGCCCACCCGCCTCTACACCGCCGCCTGCCTGAGCATCCTCGAGCGCGTCAGCCCCGATGACGGCTCCGGCGAGATGAGCGTTCACGCGCTGTCCCACATCACCGGCGGGGGACTGGCCGCCAATCTCTCCCGCGTCCTTCCCGCCGGCCTCATCGGCGACGTCGACCGCTCCTCCTGGACGGTCCCCCCCGTCTTCGACCTCGTCCGCGCCCTGGGACAGGTGCCCTGGGACGACCTCGAGTCCACCCTCAACCTGGGCGTCGGCATGGTGGCGGTGGTGGCCCCGGAGGCCGCTGAGGCCACCATGGCGGCCAGCCGGGAGGCGGGCATCGAGGCCTGGGCGCTCGGAACCGTCCATGACGCCGCCGGGTACGCGCCCGGTGGACGCGTCGTGGCCGGCACCAAGGGCGTCGACGGCGGCGCCGTCGACATCCACGGCCAGTACCGGGCCTGACGGGCGCCGCTGACGGCCAGGGCCCGCCCGGGGGACTGGCCCGCCGGGGGGACTGGCCCGCCGGGCCGCGAGCATGACGGCGCCGGGCGCGCAGCAACGCGCCCGGCGCCGTTCTCAGGGGCCCGGCTCTACGCGCGATCAGGGGCCGCGCGCATCAAGGAGGTGAGCCGGCTGCTCAGGGTCAGGGGAGTGACGCCGACGGCGTCGGTGGTCCTGTGCGTGGGGCGGGGCGTCCCTGGCTAGGTGGTTGCCGCAGCGCGCCGGAGGCGCTCAATGGCGCGGTGGGTCCCTTCCACGTAGTCGGCCAGGTCCCCCTGGCTCTGCCCCGTCCAGCGCTTGGCGACGGCGTTGATGGGGAACAGGGTGATCTGGCCGGTATCGCCAACCACCGCGGCATCCGTCCCGTACTCGTCGGTCACCAGCGCCCAGGAGAGGCCGCACTGGTTGACGAGCATCTGGCCCAGGGCGGCGCCGATCATGGAGACGGTCGGGTTCGGGTCCTCCCGCTCCTCGGGGGCCACTGACGACCACGCGGTCCGCTCGGCCACGAGGAAGTCCTGGAGCGCGGCTGGTGACGCCATGAGCCCGGCCTGGTCGGCCTGGGACACGAGCATGTCGATCCACGCGGTCTCAGCCTCGTTGAGGGGGCTGATCTGGGGCGCGGAGGCGCCGCAGCCGCTGGGCTGCGCCTCGTCCTTGTGTGCCATCGACAGTGTCTCCCTTCGTCGAGATGGGCTCTCAGCCGACGCGGCCCGTCCGCGCGCCTCAGGCGCGTGCGCGGCGCGTCAACCCGGAGCGTCCGCATGAGATCGGGCTGCGACTCCTGAACTGGTCAAGAGCGGGACAACCGTAGGGTGACGAACCTGGGAGCGCGGTGGGGGCCGCGTGAGCACTGACAGGGAGAACGCCCCAGCGCCACCGCCCGGCCATCGCCGCGGGCGCGCCGATCAGCGGGGCGCCCGCGGGCATGCGGCGGAGGCAGGCGCCAGTGGCGACCCGAGGCGGTCTCAGCGGCGTCGAGCGCCGTGAGTGGGCGCCGTCTGACTGGGGGCACCCCAGTCGGCGTCCTCGTCCGGGATGTCGTATTTGGAGGCGAGTGCTTCGTAATCGATCTCGTCGTCGGCCTCAGGACCCGATGCGGTGGAGAGCTCGCGCTCGAGCGCCGCGTAATCGGTCTCCGGGCTGAAGTACTTGAGCTTGCGGGCGACCTTCGTCGCCTTGGCCTTCTGACGGCCGCGCCCCATAGGCTCGACCCCCTCCAACGTGTCTCTGAGCGCGCTCACGGCGCGCGCGTGCATGGGCAAATGTGTCGTGGGGCAACCGTACATCGTCACCGAGCATGAGCACCATTCGGCGCTCGGAGGACGGGACTGGCGCGGCCGCTGGGATTCCCGAGCCCTCCGGCGAGGGCCTGATCGCCGGGGACGCGGGGTCAATGCCGCAGCAGGCGCCCCAGGGATACGGCCGCGGCGATGGCTCCGCCGGTGACCGCCGCGACGGTCGCGGTGGAGCGGATCGCCTCCTCGTCTCCGGCCCTGGCGCGATGCAGGGTCTCTAAGGCGCGGTCCCTCAGGGACTCGGCCCGCTCGCGCAGGCCCAAGGCGGTCTCCTGCGCCCGCTCCTTGAGCTCCTCGCCCGCGACGCGCGCCTGGACCCGGGGGTCCACGCGGGCCGCTAACTCGTCGACGCTGCCAGCCAGGGCCTCGCGCTGCGCGCGCAGTCGGGCCTCGATCTCCTCGGGGGTCGGCGCCGCCGACCCGCTCCGCTCGTTCAAAGCTGCTCCTGTCACTCCGTTGCGAAGGCCTGGCGTCGGTCCGCCCGGGCGAGCCTGACAAGACTGGTGATGCCGCAGCCGGCCAGGGCGATGCCGGCCAGGGAGACGACCCCCAGGGCGAGGGGGTCGCCGTCGGCCGCGTCATCGAGGAAGCGCTTGACGCGCATGGCGGCGCTCCTCGCGATCTGGGCGGGGGAGTCATGCCGGTGGGCGTCGACGAAGGAGCGAGCCTGGGCGCCGGCCTCCTCGGCGTGGCCGCGCGTGGCGGCCAGGGCGGCCGATGCCCTCCGGCTCACGACGGCCTTGACTGTCGCGGGCGCCAGGCGCTCGCCCAGGGCCTCGGCGTCGGCGGCCAGGGCGGCGCGGCGGGCGTTGAGCGCCGCCTGGATCTCCTCGGGGCTCGACGGCGCCCCGGGGCGGGTGGGGGCGCTGGGCGCCGATGATGGCGGCATCGGGGGCGCCGCGGGGGGCGCTGGCGCGGCGGCGGGCGCGGGCTGCTCGGGCAGCGACGCCGCGACCCGTGCCGCGGGCGGCGCGGGGGGCGCCGACCGCGCGGTCGCCCCCGTCGCTGCCGGCCGACCGCCGGGCATGATGCCGTACTCTGGCTGGGCGCTCATAGCGCCTCGCCTCCCTTCCTCAGGCCGGAGGCGACGGCGGACTTCACGGTCTCCGCGCTGGAGCGCAGGCCCTCCTGGGGCGCCGGGACGTCACTGCGGCCCTTCTTGAGGCGCTTGACGCCCAGGAGCGCCAGGATCGCGACGATGATGAACAGGACGAGCGCCACGATGAGGTAGCTGGCCCACAGTGGCAGCGCGAGTGCCAGCAGGCGCACGATTCCCCCCAGGAGGATCCCGAAGGCGAACAGTGCGAGGACGCCCGCCGCGCCGAGAAGCGCCGCGCCGAGCCCCAAGTTCGTGACCATGCGCTTGCCCTTGGCCTTGGCCAGGTCGATCTCGCCCTGGATGAGACCGGAGATGTTCTCCGAGATCCGGGCGATGAGCTCGCCGATCGTCGGTTGGGGGCCGCGCGCGCCGCCCTGGCCTCCCTGGCCGTGGGAACTGGGGGTGCCTGGCAGTGGCGGCGGCGTGGTGGGAGTCTCGCTCATGGTTGACCCTCCTGGTCGGGTGCGCGGTCGGGCGCGGTGCGCGGATGCTCCACACAGGATGTCATACCGCGCGGCGCCGCGCGCGACGCGTGCACGCATGGGCGCCGCGCCACGGCGCCCAGGGGAAAGGGTCCATCCGCCCTTGGCCCGCGGGAGCGGTCCTTCAGGAGCGGCTCCAGGTCTCCCACAGGGAGGCGTACTCCCCGCCGAGCGCCACGAGCTCGTCATGCGTGCCCAACTCGGTGATCCTGCCCCCCATGACCACGGCGATCCGGTCGGCGTCGTGGGCGGTCGACAGGCGGTGGGCGATCTCGACGACCGTGCGCCCGGCCAGCGCTGTGGACAGCGCGCGCTCCAGGCGCCGGGCCGCGCCGGGGTCCAGCAGGGAGGTCGCCTCGTCGAGGATGAGGGTGTGCGGGTCGAGCAGGACCAGCCTCGCCAGGGCCACCTCCTGGGCCTGGGCCGGCGTGAGCGCCAGGTTGCCCGAGCCGATGCGCGTGCCCATCCCATCGGGAAGGGCACTCACCCAGGCATCGGCCCCGATGGAGGCCAGCGCCCGGCGCAGGGTTTCGTCGTCGGCGTCCGGGCGCGCCAGGCGAAGGTTGTCCGCGATCGAGCCGACGAACACGTGGTGCTCCTGCGTCACGAGGGCCACGTGCCCGCGCAACTCGGCCTCGGTCAGGTCGGTCAGGCTCACCCCGCCGACGGTTACCCTCCCCGAGGTTGGCGGGTTGATGCCCGCGAGCATCCGCCCCAGCGTGGACTTACCCGATCCGGACGGGCCGACGACGGCGAGCCGCTCCCCAGGCACAAGCTCCAGGCAGATGCCGTGGAGCACCTCGACGCCCTCGCGGTAGGCGAAGCGGACGTCGTCGAGCACGATCCGCTCGCCCCGGGGGGCCTCGCCGGTGGGGGCGCGGTCCGGCGGGACCTCCTCGACCCCCATGATCCGCGACAGCGCCGCCTGGGTCACCTGAAGCAGGTCGATCCAGAACATGAGCTGGCCGATGGGCTTGCGGATCTCCATCGCGTACAGCGCCACCGTGGTGATCTCGCCCAGGCCTGCCCAGCCGCGCGAGGCCAGGAATCCTCCCCACAGCAGAACCACGACCACCGGGGCCCGCCAGGCGACGTCGAGAATGAGGAACATGACCAGGCGCAGGCGCGCGGCCAGCTCCTCCAGGCTCCAGGCCTCGGCGATATCGGCCCGCAGGGCCGCCTCACGGCGGGCCCCCAGGGCCAGCGCGTCCACGGTCTCAGCGTGCTCAACGGTCTCGGAAACCGTCCCATTCAGACGCGCGACGGCGGCCAGGTCCGCCCGGTAGACCGGCACCGCGCGGCGCAGGTACCAGCGCATCGTCAGCCACACGGGCGGCGCGATGACGCCCAGGGCCAGAGCGAGCAGCCAGTCGGCGGTGAAGGCGGCCAGGACCGTGAAGACGATCGTCACCACGCACACCATGATCTGGGGGATCCCCACCCTCACGAGGAACTCGATGCGGGAGATGTCGTTGGTGGTGCGGCCCACGAGGTCCCCGGTGCCCGCAGACTCGACGGCGGACAGGGGCAGGTGGACCACCCGCGACATCATCCGCTCGCGAAGGTCGGCGAACACCGACTCGCCCAGGGTGCGCGCGTGCATCTGCGCGTAGCGGTTGAGGAGCGCCCCCAGCAGTGTGACGACGACGATCGCCCCCACGACGCCATCCACGTAGGAGGCGCTCGCGGTTCCCCGCGAGACGCGGGTGACGAGCCGGCCCAGCAGCTGCGGGGAGACCAGCGTGGCCAGGACCGCGGCGATCTGGAGGGCCAGGACGCCGACGAAGCGCCAGCGGTAGGCGGAGATAATGCCCAGCGCCTTGCGCATGGCGACGCGACCGGGGGCCAGGGGCAGCGCCATCAGCGATCCACCCCCCTGGTGGGCTCGGCCGCCGGGGCGGCGGCCGAGCCCGCGCCTGAGTCATCGCCGTCGGGACCGTCCTCAGAGCCGGTGGCGCGGGCGACGATCCGCCGGTAGGCCAGCGCGGGCTCATCCCCCGCCCCCGCGCGCGCGAGCAACTCACGGTGGGTGGCCCGAGCGCGCTCGCGGCCATCCTCACCCAGGAGGACGACCTCATCGCAGACCGCCAGGACCAGCGGTGACTCGGTGACCACCACGGTGGTGCGCCCGGCGCGCGCCGCGCGGATCCGCTGGGCCACCCGCGCCTCGGTGTGGGAGTCGAGGGCGGAGGTCGGGGAGATGAGCACGAGGGCGGGCGCCTCGGTGAGCAGGGCGCGGGCCAGGGCGACCCTCTGGCGCTGCCCGCCGGACAGGGAGAGCCCCTTCTCCGTGATCATCCCGGCGAGGCCGCCGTCCAGGGAGGTGAGGACGTCGTTCGCGTCGGCGGCCTCCAGGGCGGCCAGGAGCCGGTCGTCGCCATCGGCCTGGCGCGGCTGCGGGCGGACCTGCTGGTCGACGTCGGCCACCCCGGCCCTGCGGGCCTCCGCCCGGGCGAGCTCGGCCGGGCCCACGGGGATGGGGTCGGGGGCGTCCCGCCCGGAAAGCGCCTGGCGCAGGGTCCCGGTGAAGAGCTGGGCCTCGGCCCCAGCCACGACGATGCTCGCCCGCGCCCGGGCCAGTCCCATCTCCCGCAGGTCGACGCCGTCCAGCGTGACGGGGGAGGCGCCGTCGTCGAAGCGCCCCAGACGGGTGGCCAGGGCGGCGGAGACATCCGGGTTGGGGGCGACGATCGCCGTCATAAGCCCGAGGGCGAAACTGGCCCCGGAGGCGGTGTCGTGGATCATGCCGGTCACGGGCTCGGCGGAGCGCATGTCGCGCTCCAGGCGCTGGCGCTCGGCGGCGGTCCCGGCGGCGGGGGTGGTCTCGAGGAGCCGGCGCAGGCGGCGCACGCCCACCACGGCGCGCGTGTACTCCTGGACGGAGAAGGAGAAAACCATGAGGGGCCAGGACAGGTAGGCGGTGTAGCCGTAGAAGGTGACGAGCTCTCCGGCGGTGATCTCCCCCTCGATGGCCAGCCTGGCCGCGGCCCACACGACGGCCGCCACGAACAGCCCTGGGAGGAGGACCTGCAGGCTCATGAGGATCGACTGGGTTCCGGCCACCTGCACGCCCCGGCGCCGCAGTTCCTGAGAGGCCCGCCGGTAGCGGTCGGCGAAGACCTCCTCCCCGCCGATGCCGCGCAGGATCCGTAATCCGGCGACAGTGTCGGTGGTGATCGTGGTGACCTCCGACTGCGCCTCGCGCTGGCGCGACTGGCGCGACTGGAGGGGCTTGATGACGAGGGTGACGATCCACGCCGTCAACGGCATCCCGATGATGACGATCGTGCCCAGCAGTGGGGAGGTGCGCAGCATGAGCACGGCGACGACCGCGAAGGACACCGCGGCCCCGATGACCGGGACCGCGCGCTGGAAGAAGGTGCCGATGGAGTCCGAGTCTGAGGCCACGATCGAGGAGACCTCGCCTGAGGAGGTCTGGTGGCTCAGGGCGGCGCCGGTGATGGTCGCCTGGCGGCCGACGAGGCGGTCGATGTCGAAGGAGATGCGCAGGCGCACGAGGGTGGAGAAGTAGGACAGTGCCGTGTCCCCGACGGCGTAGACGCAGAACAGGGCGAGCAGGCCCAGGGCGAGGGCCCAGATGCGCGGTGTCAGGCCGTGCTCGATCCCCGAGTCGAGGGCGGCGCCGAGGAACGCCGGGACGATCGCCTGGATGACATTGGCGACGATGGAGGCCGCGCAGGCGACGGCGAAGGGTGCGGCAGCGCGCCGCAGCAGCCAGGCCAGCACGGCGCGGGTGGAGCGCGTGGGCGGTGTGGCCAGCGGCGCGTCCGGTACGGGCAGGAATCGCATGATCCCCCGAGCCTAACTGTCACCCCGTCCCCATGACCCTCCCTCCCCCAAGAGCGAGACCGGTCGAAAATAGGAGCGAGACCGGTTCCAGGACCGGTCTCGCTCCTATTTTCGACCGGTCTCGCGAGAGGGGCGGGCGGGGCGGTCTCACGGCCTCTTGGCCTGGCCAGCGCGCTCATGGTTAGGATCGGGGCCGACCCGAGTCCGAGGCATGGCGGTGGTGCGCCCCGGCCCTCGGGTGATCACCCCCCGACCGCGTTCTCCTGGGAGGCTCCCGTGGATCCCCGACAGCTCGACGCCGAGGCCGACGCTCCGCACGAGGATCTGCCGGCCAGCGCGGCCAGCGGTGAGGAGGCCGGGACGGGCGATGTCGCCCCCCTGCCCCCGATGGATGACGCGGCCGCCTGGGCCGACACTCCCAGCCAGGCGCCCACGAGCTTCGCCGATCCCGTGCCGCGGGCCGCCTACCCGGGGTTCCCCGCTCCCTCCGCCCACAGCGCGCCGTCGGCCCACATGGTCCCGACGCCGTACCAGCAGGTCCTCCCTTACCAGCCCCAGCCCGCCGCCGAGCCCGCCCCCCTGCCTCAGGAGCAGTGGTCATCTCAGCGGGGGCTCCTCGTCGTCGTCATCATCCTGCTGCTCGTCATCGCCGCGGGTGGTGGCGTGTGGTACGGCACCACCCGCCACGGGGACGATGCCGCGGGTGCGAGCGCCGTGGCCGCCGACGGCGCTCCCCAGGGCTCACTGGCCCCGGCTCAGGGCTCCCAGCCTGCCTCCGTCGAGGGCTCGGTGACGATGGGCTCCACTATCGAGGCCTGCGGCACCGCCCCGAGTCTCACCCCGACCTCGGTGACCGAGTCGAACGGGGAGCTCCAGGTGTCGGTCAGGGCGGCCTCGTCCTGCGCCGACGGCGACTTCCTGGCCGGCAGCGTCGACCGCCTCTACGTCAAGGCGCCGTCGGGCCAGGGAGGGGCCGACGACGTGGTGGCCAATGGCCGCTTCGACTTCTCCGCCAATCCCTTCTTCATCCCCTCCAGCGGCAGGACGCTCACCCTGAGGTTCGGGGCGGGCCATTACTTCCGCTCAGCGGGGGATTTGAGCGCCTCGACCATCAGCGTCGGCGCCGAGCCCGATCGGAGCGCCGGCAGCAGCCTGCCCGCCCAGGGGGTGGGGAGCGGCGTCGTCTCCGCGCTCGCGCTCCCCGAGACCCATCCCGCCGACAACGCCCTTGAGGACGCGGCCGCCTCCAGCGCCCTACGGTGGCAGAAGACCCATGACAAGACGACGGTGACCTCCACCCTCAAGGGCAAGTGGACACCCCAGTTGTCCTCCAAGCGGGCGGGGCTCGTCGCCGAGGGCAAGACCTGGGACAGCCGCGCCACTCTTGAGGAGTTCCAGGCCACGCGCCGCGGCGTGCCCACCGCCGTTCTCATCAACAGCGACGAATGGCCGGTCTTCGATGCCGGCGGCGGCTGGTGGGTGACCCTGGCCGGCGTCGCCTACGACACCCCGGAGCAGGCCAACGCCTGGTGCGACGCGCAGGGCCTGGACCGGGACCACTGCTTCGCCAAGAAGATCGACACCACCGGCACTCCGGACGGCACCACCAAACTGCGCTGATGACCGCCTCAACGCGAGCGGAATGCCGGAAACGCTGATTCTGAGGACTGGGCGCGCCCATGTGCTCAGGGGGCGGCGAGCGGGGGCGGGGATCGCCTCACCTGTCAGCGGTGGCTCCTTTGACGCCCTTGAGCGCCAGGATCCGCCGAGCCGACTCATCGATCCGCGCCGCCAATGCCGGATCGGACCGCGCCGCTGAGACGAGCGCCGTCGCCATGGCGCCCGCCACCGAGGCATCGGCCGAGGCCAGGACGAGGTCACAGCCCGCCCTCACGGCTCTGACCGCGCGCTCGCCCACCCCCCAGTCCCGCACCTGGACGGCGGCCGAGACGTCGTCGGTGATGACGACGCCGGTGAAGCCCATCTCGGTGCGCAGCATGTCCGTGACGATCGTGGAGGAGAAGACGGCGGGCGCACCGGCGTCGATCCGTGAGTAGTAGGCGGAGGAGACCATGATGACCTCGGCTCCGCCCGCGATCGCGTCCCCGAAGACCTCGACGGCGGGGTCCCCGCCGCGCGTCGTCACCGAGTCGGTGACACCGGAGGCGGTGTCCGTGTTCTCCTTGACCCGGCCCAGCCCGGGGAAGTGCTTGAAGGTGGGGATGACGCCGGCGGCGCGCATCCCCTCGGCGAAGGCCCTGGCCTGGGAGCTTACCGTGGCGGCGTCGTGGCCGTACTCGCGGTGCCACTGGCCGATGGGGGCGTTGGAGGCGGGGCTGGCGATATCGACGAGGTCGGCGACCGGCGCCAGGTTCATCGTCACCCCGGCACTCGCGAGCTCCCGGCCCCAGGCCGTGGCGGAGGCGACCAGTTGCTCGCGCGGCTGCCTTGCCTGCTCGGAGCCCGATGGGATGGAGGAGAACCCGGGGCCGGACAGGACCTGAACGTTCCCGCCCTCCTGGTCGGTGGCCACGAGCATGGGGGTGCCGCGGGTGGAGGACTCGGTGAGCCCGGTGAGCGCTGAGACGGTCCGGCTGATCGCGGTTGCTGAAGCGGACGAGCGGCCGGACAGGAAGATATTGCCCGCATGGTGGGTGGTCACCGCGTCCTTGGCGGCCTGTGAAGGGGAGGCGGCGTCCACGCCCACCATGAGGAGCTGGCCGACCTTCTCTTCCAGGGACCAGCCCGCGAGCGGGTCATCGGGGGCCGCCGTCCCCGACGGCGCGGCGGTCGGGGTCGGGGTGGGTTCTGACGTCGTCTGGGCGGGGGAGGGGGTGCCTGACGGGCTCTGCTCGGGCGCTGCCGTTGTGGGGCCCGAGGGGCCCTTGCCGCAGGCGGCCAGGCCGGCTGTCCCGATCAGGGCGGCCAGGAGCATGGGGCGCCGGCCCACGCGCTTCCGACCGGTGGGGTGGGCGCTGGCCGCGGGGGCGGGGCGCGGGTCGAGGGGCGTCATGTCCAGCACCATAGAGGACGCCGCCGGGATGGACCGGTGGGCAGCGGCGAGCGGCAAAGCGCCGTGGGGCTCACTGCCAGCCGAGCTCGTGGAGGCGCTCGTCGGAGATGCCGAAATGGTGGGCGATCTCGTGGATGACGGTCACGGCGATCTCCTCGACCAGTTCTTCGCGGCTGTCGCACCAGCGCTCCAGAGGCCCGGAGAAGATGAGGATCCGGTCCGGCAGGGCCCCGGACCAGCCCTCGTCGCGCTCGGTCAGGGGGACGCCGTCGTAGTAGCCCAGGAGCGTGGGCAGGCCGTCGTCGTCGTAGTCCTCGTGCGTGAGGAGCTCAGCGTCGGGCTCGGCCTCGATGATGATGGCGGCGTTGTCGATCTGGTCGAGGAGGGCGTCGGGGATGAGGCCGAGTCCGGCGTCGACGGCGTCCTCGAACTCCTCGGCGGTCAGGTGGGCTGGTGCCATGGCGCCTATGGTGTCATGGCGGCATTTCGCCGTGGTGAGGTGACTCACGCCCAGCAGATTTGCGCGCTCTCATCGGCGCCGCCTAAGGTTCTTCCTGGTTCGAGGCGCGACGACGCCAAGGGCATCTAGGCCCCCATCGTCTAGCGGCCTAGGACCCCGCCCTTTCACGGCGGTAGCACGGGTTCGAATCCCGTTGGGGGTACGGCTTGTGCGAGTGGAAGAACTCGAATAGAGTCCGGCTTCGTGCCATACGAGGCCTCGTGGCGCAGTTGGTTAGCGCGCCGCCCTGTCACGGCGGAGGTCGCGGGTTCAAGTCCCGTCGAGGTCGCGGAAGGGTCGGCCCGATCAGATGATGATCGGGCCGATCGCATCCCCTGGCTCTGTAGCTCAGTTGGTAGAGCGTTCGACTGAAAATCGAAAGGTCACCGGATCGACGCCGGTCGGAGCCACTGCGACAGCCCCTGGAACCCACAAGGTTCCAGGGGCTTCGCGCATTTCTATGCCTTCGCGAGCCCGTGTCACGGGCGATGGCGGCGGTCGGCGCGAAGCCAGAGAGGGCCCATCGGCCATCCTCCATCGACCCTCGCATGGGGCGGCCCCCGAGCCTCCTCAGTACGCTGTGCTTATGACGACGCCGCCGGTTCCCTCCCTGACCCCTATCCCCAGTCCGTCGGCCACCCCGATCCCCTCGACCACGCCCGACCTCTCGGCCACGCCCACCCCGAGCGCCACCGCCACGCCCGGGAGCGTCGAGGTCGCCGTCGAGGCCACCTTCGATGTGGCGGCCCTCGCCGGGGCTGTCCTGCTGTTCGCGCTGGTGGGCGCGATCATCGCCATCGCCATCGTCTTCGGCCTGCGCGTCGTGGCGCGGCGCCGCGGCTACTACGCGCATTTCGTCGAGCACTGCCGCACGCCGCTGGTCATCCTGGGCAGCGCCCTGGGCGGCTACTTCGGCTGCCAGTTCGCCGCTGAGGACGGTGATGCGCCCGCGTGGACCAACGCCGCCCTCCACTTCCTGCTCATCGGCGTCATCGCGGCGTCGACCCTCCTCGTCGTCTCCCTGACCAAGGCCGTCGAGGCGCTCGTCGTCGAGGGGGTGCGCGCCCGCGGGGAGCCCGGGCGCGCCAACCGGGTGACGACCCAGGCCCAGATCCTGCGGCGCGTCGCCAAGGCCATCATCATCATCTGCGGGCTGGTCGGCGTCATCATGACCTTCCCCGCCGCCCGGGTCGCCATGGGATCCCTCCTGGCCTCCGCGGGCATCCTCTCGGTGGTCATGGGCCTCGCCGCCCAGTCGGCCCTGGGCAATGTCTTCGCCGGCATCCAACTGGCCAGCACCGACGCCATGAGGGTGGGGGACACCGTCGTCGTCCAGAAGGATCAGCAGGGCGTCATCGAGGAGATCACGCTGACCTACGTGGTCATGCGGACCTGGGACGACCGCCGCCTCATCCTCCCCTCCACGCACTTCACCCAGAACCCCTTCGAGAACTGGTCGCGCCGCTCTGCGCAGTACACCGGCACGGTGGACCTCGCTCTCGACTGGCGCGCGCCCATCGAGGCGATCCGGGCCCGGCTCGCGCATGTCGTCGCCGGGACGCCGCTGTGGGACGGGCGCCTGGCCTCCCTTTCCGTCCTCGACACCTCCACCGCGACGGTCATGCTGCGCATCGCAGTCTCCGGGCGCAACCCCGTCGATGTCTCCAGCCTGCGCGCCCATGTGCGCGAGGAGATCCTCGTCTGGTTGCAGCGCGAGGCCCCCGAGGCCCTGCCGCGCACCCGGATCCGCATCGAGACGGCCCAGGGTGTGTCCGCCGTCGCCCAGATGGAGGGGTCCGTCGCCGGGGCCCCGGCCCGGGACGACGGCGGGCCGGATCCTTCGGAGCCGACGGCCTGAGCGGATGGCGCGGTTCCCGGATCGTGAAAACAGCCCCTTCGGGCTCGCGCGATCGGCTCGGGCGGGCAACCATTGGCCCGTGAGCACCACGAGCAACCCGACCACGCCAGCACCGGACCGCACCCCCGCCGAGGAGACCGAAACCGACATCCCCCGCCTGGACCCGGCGGCCATCGCCCGCACTGACGCCCAGTGGCGAGCCCTCCTGGACCCCATGGAGTACCACGTGCTGCGCGAGGCCGGCACCGAGCGGGCCTTCACCGGCGCCCTCCTGGATGAGAAGCGCGTCGGCATCTACCGGTGCCGCGGCTGCGGGGCGGAGCTCTTCCGCTCGACCACCAAGTTCGAGTCCGGATGCGGCTGGCCCTCCTTCTACGACCCCGCCGACTCCCAGGCGGTCACCCTCCTGCGCGACACCTCCCACGGCATGGTTCGCACCGAGGTGCGCTGCGCCGCCTGCGACTCCCATCTCGGCCACGTCTTCGACGACGCCCCCCACACGCCCACCGGCCAGCGCTACTGCATGAACTCCGTGAGCCTGACCTTCGAGGCCGACGATGCCGCCCCCGACGGCGGCGAGTCCGAGGCCGCGGACGGCGGCGATTCTGAGGCCGCGGACCGGGGCGCAGGACGGCTCCACTGGCTTCGGCGCCTCGGGCGGGCGTAGAGTCAGCCCCCGTGATCCGGGTGCTCAGCCTCAACCTCCAGCACTGCCTGCCTGGCGCCGGGGCCGAGCACGACAGCGGCACCGCCTCCCTGGCGGGCGCCGATATCACCAGCCCCGCCGCCGCGCGGACCGTGCTGGAGGCGCTCGCCGCCCAGATCGCCGCGCTCGCCCCCGACGTCGTCGCCCTCCAAGAGGTCGACATGCGCCAGAAGCGCTCCGGCGGTCTCGACCAGGCCGGAGAGCTCGCCCACCTGCTCGGCTGGGAGCACCACCGCTTCGCCGCGGCCTGGGCCGGGCCCGTGGTCGGCATGCGCCGCCGCCCCCTGCGCTCGCCCCTGGAGCGCGCCTGGGACGACGTCCTCGCCCCCGTCCATCTGATCAAGGGCCGCGGGCCCGCTGGATTCGGCAACGCGATCCTGTCCCGCCTGCCCGTGCGCTCCTGGCACGTGCGCCGCCTCGGCAGGGGCCCAGCCACCCTCAGCCGGCGGGGTGAGCGGGCCTGGAGCCCCCGCTCCTACCACCTCGAGACCTCCACCGCCCGCACCATGCTCGCCGCCCGGATCGATGTCCCCGGGCATGGCGGGGTCGACTCGATCACCCTGGCCTCCACGCATCTGGCCACGCGTACCGGCATGGCCGCCCGGCAGCTCGCCGCCGCCTGGGCGGCCCTGACCACCCTGCCCGGGCCGCGACTGCTGGCCGGAGACCTCAACATGGGGCCGGGCGGCGTCGCCGCCACCGGGGTGGCCCGCCCCCTGGGAGACGGGCCGACCTTCCCCGCCTGGGCTCCGCGCGAGCGCATCGACCACCTCCTCACCGATCCTTGGCCCATGGGCGCCGACGGGATGCCAGCCCTAGGCGCGCGGGCATCCTCGGAGGCCCCGGGCGCGCCGCTCCTGCGCGCGGTCGCCTGGGGGACCCGCGCCTTCGTCGTCTCCGACCATGTGGGCGCCTGGGCCGACCTCGAGCCGGTCCCGTGAGCGCGCCTCGCTGAGACCGTGATGAGACGATGCTGCGGATCATCAGCGGGCTGACGGTCTTCGCCGTCGTCATCACGATCGGGTGGGCCCTCGGGCGCGCCGGCGCGCTCCCACCCCGATCCGATCGCGTTCTCACTCGCCTGGCCTTCTTCGTCGCCACCCCCGCCCTCATGCTGACGACGCTGGCGGGCGCCGACCTGGGCGCCGTCGTCTCGCCCGGGGCGCTGGCAGCGATCATCGCCGAGCTGGCGACGATCGCCAGCGCCTGGGCAGCGCACCGGTGGCTGCTGGGGTGCGACACCGCCGACGCCCTCATCGGGGCGCTGGCCTCGGGCTACGTCAACGCAGCGAACCTGGGGATACCGGTGGCGCTCCTCGTCGTCGGTGACGTGACACCGATCGCCCCGATCCTGCTGCTCCAGCTCGTCGTCCTGACCCCGGGCTCCTTCGCGATCCTCGACGTCATCACCGGCAGGCCGGGGCAGACCGCCCTGCGGCGCGCCACCGCGCCACTGCGCAACCCGCTGCTCATCGGCGTGGCGACGGGGACCGCCCTCAACCTAGCCGGCTGGGACCTGGCCGAGATCGCCGGAGGGAGCCTCGCCGAGGTCCTGGGCATGCTGGGCCGCATGGCGGTCCCCCTCATGATGCTCTCCCTGGGGCTGAGCCTGGCCGACTCGCAGCGCGAGCGCCGGATGGGGCCTCTCGGGAGGGCGCCCGGTCCCGCCGCCCCGGCGCTGTGGTGCGCGGTGGGCTGGAAGTTGATCGTCGCGCCGCTCCTCGCTCTCGCCGTCGGCGGCCTCATGGGGCTGCGGGGCCAGGCACTGCTCGTGCCGGTGACCACCGCATGCCTGCCCACCGCGCAGAACGTCTTCCTGTACGCCTCGCGCTACGAGCGCTCCACGGAGCTGGCCCGCGACGCGGTCCTCCTGACCACGGCCGGATTCGCGCCGGTCATCCTCCTCGCGGCGGCCGCCCTGGGCTGAGGGCCCGGGAGCGCCGACCGCATGGGCCAGTCCCCGGTGCCCCAGCGCGCGACAAGGTCCCCGGTATCCGCGCCTGCGTCGCCCAGGCCAGGCCCCGGTGCCCCAGCGCGCGAACGCGCGCGACAATGAGCCCCATGCTCTCCTCCTCAATCCGCCAGCGCGGCCTCCGGCCCAGGAGGATCGGCGCCGCGCTGACCGTCGTTCCCGCGCCGGGGATCTTCATCGCCACGGCCTTGTCGACCTACATGGGGGCCGGCTTCGCGGTGAGCCTGTTCTCCGTCATGCCGCCAGCAACGGTCGCCTGGTGGCGCATCACCATCGGCGCCCTCGTGCTGCTCGCCTGGCGACGGCCGTGGGGAGGCGGGCTGAGGGCGCGCGGGCGCGCCTGGACCCGCCGGGCGCTGGGGGCCGCCGCGGCCTTCGGCGTGGCCACGGCCACCATGAACGTCCTCTTCTACGCCTCGATCTCCTACCTGCCCATGGGCACCGCCGTCGCCCTGGAGTTCCTGGGGCCGGTGATGGTCGCCGTCCTCACCGGCAGGGGATGGCGGACGAGGATCGCCGCGGCGCTCGCGATGGCCGGTGTGGCCGCGATCTCCGGGGTGGGCCTGGACATCTCCAATCCCGCGCATCGGACGGGCATGCTGCTGGCGCTGGCGGCAGGGCTCGCCTGGGCCGGCTACATCCTCCTGGGGCGCGAGGTCGCCACCGGCGGAATGGGCCTTGACGCGCTCGCGGTGGGCACGGCGGCGGGCGCGCTGTTCTACACCCCGTTGGCGGCGACGACGGCGTCCGGGGCCCTCAGCTCGACGGGGACGGCGGCGGCCGTGCTCGGGGTCGCGGTGCTCTCGACGGTCGTCCCCTACGCCCTCGACCAGGTCAACCTCGGGCGCTTGAGCACGGACACCTTCAGCCTCCTGACCTCCCTCATGCCGGCGACCTCCATGGTGGTGGGGATCGTCATGCTGCGCCAGACGCCCAATGCCGGCGAGCTCGTCGGACTCATCCTGGTGAGCCTCGCCGTCGCCCTCGCCGGCCGGTCATGAGGCGGTTGCCAGCGGGTCCGGCCCATGGGGTGCCCCTATGTGGTGTGCCAAGTGGCGGTGGGTAGTGGTGTGGCTGGTTGTGGGTCGTGGAGGGAGCCGTTTCGGATCATGCGCGCGGGGTGATGATGTGGCGGTGGGCCAGATGTGGCGCCGCTGGCCCCCCCCGGGGTGCCGGGTTCGCGGCCTGGGCCCGGGGATACCGTCTGCCCCCGGGGATACCGTCTCGGCCCGGTGTTGCGGTCTTGGTCTCCAGATACCGTCTGGGCCCGGGGATACCGTCTCGGCCCGGCGTTGCGCCCTCGTTCTCGCAGTTTGAGGCGGTTTCTGCGGGGTGAGGCGGTATCCCGGGGGCGGCTCGTGCTCGCTCGTGCTGGCCCGTGCTCGCTCGTGGGCCGGGGGCTGCGCGTGCCGCGGTGGCTGGCTTGGGGTTGCGGTCTTTGGGTCCCAGTGGTCGGGCTTGCCGGCCTTGATGCTGATGAGCGCTCCGATGCCGATGAGCAGGCCGATGTCGTGACCCCCCCATGGTGGATGGTTCCTGACTTCGCAGGGTGAATCAGTCTTTCGGTGACCGGTCCCGTTCCCGGGGGCGCGTCAGGCCTGAAAAATGGGTCGCTTCCCTGATCGGCGGTCACCAGCGCGTCGCGCGACGAGGGGTGGCTCTGGCCCTGGGGATCACTCGATGGGCAGGGGGGTGAGCCATCATGCCGACCACCGCTGGCCCAGCCACCAGCGCTCCTTCGGCCAGCAACCACCAACAAGGTAACGGGCGAGCGCGCCACCGCCCTTCATCGCCCTTCCCGCGCCCCGGGCGATGGGCGTCACACGCCTCCACCGCCGCCGAGCGGCGCGGGTCATGGCGCTGCAGGCGCGGTCCTGAGAGGATGACGGTCGGCCCGGCGCCATGCCGCGGTCAGGCTGGCGCCCCGGCTCCGGCTCACCCAGGCCCCATGCGGGCGGGAGACGCCGTCGAGCCCCGATACCGGCACCCCGCAGCGCTGCGCCCGCCCACCGGCGGCGCCGCCCCGATCCAGACAGGACCCCTCGTGCCCGCCACCCGCAAGCGCCCCAGCGCGCCCGCCACATCCTCCACCGCATCCGGCCCCGCCGCCCAGGCGCCCGCCCCCACCTTCGCCGGGCTCGGCGTCGACCCCGACCTCGTCGCCGATCTCGCCGCGCGCGGCTTCACCGCCCCCTTCCCCATCCAGTCCGCGACCCTCCCCGACACCCTCGCCGGGCGCGACGTCCTCGGCCGGGGCCGCACCGGCAGCGGCAAGACCCTCGCCTTCTCGCTGCCCCTCGTGCAGCGCCTCGCCGACGAGGACTGCGCCCGCGCCGGCCATCCCATCGGCCTCGTCCTGGCCCCCACCCGTGAGCTCGCCCTCCAGATCGCCGAGACCATCAAGCCACTGGCGGCGGCACTCGACTTGACCGTCACCACGATCTTCGGCGGCGTCAACCAGAACCCGCAGGTCAAGGCCCTTCGCGCAGGAGTGGACATCGTCGTGGCCTGTCCCGGGCGGCTGCTCGACCTCATAGCCCAGGGCCACTGCTCCTTGGATGAGGTCAGCATCACCATCATCGACGAGGCCGACCACATGGCCGATCTCGGCTTCCTGCCCAGTGTGCGCCGCATCCTGCGCGCCACTCCCGCCGGCGGCCAGCGGATGCTCTTCTCCGCCACCCTCGACAACGGCGTTGACGCCATCGTCCGCGAGTTCCTCCACAACCCCCTCCAGCACGCCGTCGACCCCGCCTCCTCCCCGGTCACGGACATGGAACACCGGGTGTGGCTCCTGGCGGACAAGACCGCCAAGGACGGCGTCGTCATCCGCCTCGCCTCCGGCACCGGCCAGCGGATCCTCTTCACCCGCACCAAGCACCTCGCCCGCCGCCTGGCCCGCAAGCTCGTGACCGCCGGCATCCCCGCCGTCGAGTTGCAGGGGAACATGAGCCAGGGCGCCCGCGAGCGGGCCATGGGGGCCTTCACCTCGGGGGCCGTGCGCGTCATGGTCGCCACGGACATCGCCGCCCGCGGCATCGACGTCAGCGGCGTCGAGCTCGTCGTCCACGTCGATCCGCCCGCCGAGCACAAGGCCTACCTGCACCGCTCTGGCCGCACCGCCCGCGCGGGCGCCTCGGGCACCGTGGTCACCCTCGTCCTGCCCGAGCAGCGCAAGGATGTCCAGGTGCTCCTCAAGAAGGCCCGCATCAAGGCCGAGATGGAGCGCGTGCGCCCCGATGACGGCGCCGTCACCGCGCTCGTGGGCGAGCAGGCCGAGCTCGTGGCCGCCGAGGACATGCCCGACGGCGTCGCCATCAAGGGAGGCCGACCCACCGGCGCCGGGGCTCAGGCACCGGCCCGAGGCGCGCACGGCCGCAGGGCGGGGGAGGCCTCCCGCGCTGGGTCCCGCCACGGGGCGCGTCACGGTGGGCGCCGCACCGGGGCCGGGCAGAAGCCGCCGCAAGGGCAGAAGCGCTCCTCGCGCCGGGGCCGCCGCTCAGGGCGCTGACCCCGCCGCGACTCCCCACCCTGGCCGCCCTCGACTCCTACTTGCCTCTGAAGACGGCGCGCAGTCCGCGGAGCAGCGAGTCCGGGGAGGACCCCGAGGACGAGAGGTCCCACGGCTTGGTGACTGCTGGCCTGAGCCTGTTCGTCGCCGTCGTCGGATCGGCGGGGGTCGGCGCGGCCGACGCCGACGCGCTGGCCAGCTCCGAAGCGGCGGGCGCCGAGGCCTGGTAGCCCGCGGGGACGGAGGAGGCCGAGCCGCCACCGTTGGCCAGGGTGACGTCGTAGATCCCGGACCAGCCCACCGACTCGGCCGGCGCTGAATGGGCCCACAGCCCCTCACCGGTGAAGTACCCGGCTGAGGCGGCGAAACCGATGCTCGTGATTGTCGGGTTGAGCAGGGTGTGCAGGTGCCCGGTCTCGTGGTTCCAGGCGCCGCCAGCAGCGACCAGCTTGTCGTACTCGCTCGCCCAAATACCGATCCCGGTTGAGATCGTCGCCGATTGATCGGTCGTCGCCGCCAGGATCTCGAAGGTCCCGTTGGTCACGTCCCCGATGTGGGCCGTGCTGTAGGACTCGCCGTTGGGGCGGCTGTGCTCGATCCTCCCCATCTCCAGGCACTCCACGAGGCGCTGCACGGAGACGCGCTCCATGTCCTGGTCCCACACCAGGGCGTCCGCGTAGGCCTCAGCGCTCGCGTAGCCCTGCTCCTGGGCGTAGCTCTGGACGGTACCGCCGGTCGAGCCATCCACGCTCAGCAGTGGTGGATTCTTGGCCCACATATCCAGGCGCAGCTGGCGCACAGCCGCCAGGGCCTCGGCGCGGACGGACGGCTGGTCCAGGACCACGGTGCGTGTTCCCACACTGCCTGAGCCCAAGTGCACGCCGGTGTCCAGTCGGCTGGACGCGGCGGCGCTCGGGGCGATGACGGCGGTGCCGCCGATGAGCGCTGCGCCACCGGCGACAACCAGGCCGCCGATCTTGAGAGCGTCGCGTCGTGAGGTAGAGAGCGTGAAGGTGGTCGTCACAGGATTCTCCTTGCATCGGGATCGCGGTGCGCCGGCCACCCTAGTTGGCCTGCTCGTTTTCCTCACGGGATCGTGAGCGAGGTCGCGCGGTGTCCGCTCTCCGCAAACCCGCGGGTGGTGGTGGCCATGCCCAGCCCCGTGATGGCGGGGTCAGCGGGTCTGGGCCACCTCGGCCCCCACGCCCACCTGCGGCGCGCCGCGCGCTCCCACCGGAACGGGCGCGGCCATCACCAGTACCACTGGCGTGACTAGCGCTACCAGCGCCGCTACCGTCACTAGTCACGCCAATGGGGCCACAAGGCCGACGACGGCCCCCCGCATCGCCCACCACCCCAAGTTATGTGGTAGCAACATTGCTACGGCCATCCACTGCAAAAAGAGCGCCGACAAGCACCGCATCCCGCACCCGGACATCGAGCACGCTATCTTCCACCCGATCAACAAGCACCAGATCGAGGGACGCCGAGGGGACGTCACCTACGTCTTCGTCGGCAAGCGCCACGAACTCTCACGCAGCATCCTGGAAGTCATGGTCGCGCTCAGGCTGTCCGGGCACCTGGAGATTTCCCACGCCATGGAGGTCACCGACAAGTGGCGCTGGCTGCTGTACACGCCCGGCCGCACCGATTGGGAGGAATAATGACCCACACCACCAGCAACGGGCCTCTGCCCGACGCCACCACCAACGACAAGTTGGACGCCCTGGCCAACGCCGGCGCGCTGCGCCCCATCGGCCAGCCGCTCGGCGGAGGCGACATCGCCGACGAGGACGAGCTCCGAGCGATCATGGGCGGGCGCCCCAACCTCGGCTCCCCGCGCGCCACCGGCGCTGGCGCCTCCGCCCGCCGCCAGGTCCGCCTGCCCGAGTCCCTCAACACCGCCCTCGACGACTATGCCGCCGCCCACAACACCACCCCCAGCGCCGTCATCCGCGATGCCCTCGAGGCCTACCTCGCCAGCGCCTGACCACCCGCACGCGCGCCGGGCTGACCCAGGCCGAGCACGCCGACCGCATGGGCTCCACCCAGTCCGTCATCTCCGCCGTCGAGAACGGCGGCCAAGTCCTCTCGGTCTCGACGCTGTGGCGCATCGCCCACGCGCTCAACCTCGACCTGACCATCGACATGGCCGCCGCGAGCTGACCAATGAACTCAGAGGCTCTCCCGAAGACGCTCATGCCGCTGTTGCGCGTGACGATCATGGTCGCTTTACGTTAAGCCGTAACTCCCCGTCGTCCTCCGGGACTGGCGGGGTTTAACTATCTCCGGGACAGCCCGTCTCCCTCAGGATGACGGCAGCCGCATCGCGTCATGGACACGGCGCCGCGCTGGGGCCCATAATGGTGGGGACCCACCCGGGTGCGACCGGATGGGTCCCCGAGGCCGAATGGCTCAGTTGAACCAACGGCCGAGGGCATCCACAAGGACACCGACGGCCCGGACCAGGTGAGCGATTGTGTTAACTGTGTCGCTCACCTGCCGGGCCGTTACCTTGTCCTTGCGGGGTTTGACGTGCCTGCCTCGCGGCTTGGCCACGGCCCTCACCTCCTCCCTGGCTCCCCTCCTTCCCCGGCAAGGACACTGAGGTGTTCCGGGAGGAGGCGCCGGAGAAGGCCCGACCATCGTATGCGACGGCGCCGACGAGATGGCGGGCCCGTGGCCACGGGCGGGGCGGACGGCCTCAGCGCGGGGGCGGCGACCCTTCATGCTGGTCAGCCCCTCTTCTCGCGCGTGGGCGGTGATCGTACGGTGATCGCGCGCCCCTCGGGGCCGGTCAGAGCGGTTGGCGTGCTCCACGGCGCGTCCGAGGGCCCGGCTCAGGCGGTCGGCGATGCGCGGGGGCCCGGTGGGGGAGGGGGGGCAGAGGCTCGCGGTCGTGGCCGGGCGGGGCGCGCGCGCCGGGGGCGCGGCGGCGGTACCCCCTGTGGGGCTCGAACCCACGACCTTCGGATTAAAAGTCCGCAGCTCTGACCAACTGAGCTAAGGGGGCGCGGCGCCGGGAATAGGCACCACGCGCAGCATAACCGGACCTGGGGCGCGGGACACGCCATGGCGGGCGTGGGAGACAATGGGCGCGTCCCGCATCGAAGGAGAACGCCATGGCACGCCAGTTCCACCGCCCCGCCCGGCTCGACCCCGAGGTCGCCGAATCCATCGAGGGCGGCGCGGACACCGCCGTCACCTCCGAGCTCGCCCATCGCGCCGCGCAGGCGCTCGTCGGCGGCTTCCCCACCGCCCCGGACGACCCCATCACCCGGGAGGCGGTCATCGCCGTCGTCGCCGGGCAGGGGGTCGATGACGTCGCCGAGCTCTGGGCCGACTCACCGGCCACCACCCTGCCAGGGGCCCTGTGGCGCCTCTTCCTCGTGCGCGAGTGGATCCGCCGCGACGCCGCGCTCGTCGAGCGCCGCTACGCCACCGTCGTCGACCTCACCGGCGCTGATGATGACGGCGCACTCGCGGCGCGCCTCGACGCCGCCCTCGCCGAGGGACGTCCGGTCATCTCACCCGAGGCGCTGCGCGCGCGCCTCGACGCCGCCCTCTCCGGCGCGCTGGAGGGCTCCGTTCCCGCGCTCGCCCCACTGCTCTCCACCACCTCCGGATTCCTCACGGCGCTCGCCTGGGGCTCGGTCCCCGAGTGGATCGATGACGACGCCGACCCCCTCGCCGACCGCGTCACCCGCCGGGACTCCGCGCTCCTGGCCACCGCCGACGAGCTCTCCGATGCCGCCGTGAAGGCCCGGGCCGGCCTCCTGGACTGACTCGGCGCGAGGCCAGGGGCACGCGGCGCCGGCGCAGCAGAGCGGGGCAGCGGAGCGGGGAAAGCGATGCGGGCCCGGCCCGCGGGAGAACCGCGGGCCGGGCCCGACGCCATGCCGGTGGCGCTGCCCCGTGAAGGCCACGGGGCGGCGCCGCTCTCAGAGGAGGACCGCCCGGAGAAGGAGGGCGACGGCGGCCGCGATGGCCGCCGCCGCGGGTAGGGTCATCACCCAGGCCACGACGATGTCCCCCGCCACGCCCCAGCGCACGGCGCTCAGGCGCTTCGTGGCGCCCACGCCCATGATGGAGGTGGTGATTGTGTGCGTCGTCGAGACCGGCGCGCCGAACCCCATGGCGGCCACGTAGAGGAAGCCCGCGGCGACGCTCTCCGCGACGAAGCCGTGAGCGGGATCGAGGTCGATGACCTTGGACCCGAGGGTCGCCATGATGCGGGTGCCGCCGAAGTAGGTGCCGATGGAGATCGTCAGCGCCGCTGTGATCTTCACCCAGGTGGGGACACCGTGGTCGAAGGAATGGAATCCGCCGGCTGTCAGGGCGATAAGCATGACGCCCATCGTCTTCTGGGCGTCCTGGAGGCCGTGGCCCAGGGCCATGGCCGCGGCCGAGGCCGTCTGGGCCCAGCGGAAGCGCCTCATCGTGCGGTGGTAGGGCAGGGCCGCGCACAGCCGAAGCACGATGATCATGGCGACGTAAGCCACGATGAACCCGCCCAGGGGCGAGACGACCATCGGGACGATGACCTTGTCCACGATCGACGACCAGTGGACCAACAAGCCGCAGGCGATGCCTCCGCCGGCCAGGCCCCCGATCAGCGCGTGGGAGGATGAGGAGGGAAGCCCGAACCACCAGGTGATGAGGTTCCAGGCGATCGCGGCGAACAGCGCGGCGAAGACGACGATGAGGGCGATCGTGTTCCCCTCGGCCGTCTCGTAGTTGATCGACACGATGTCCGAGCCGATCGTGTGGGCCACCGAGGTGCCCAGCAGGGCCCCGATGATGTTCATGACGGCGGCCATGACCAGGGCCGTGCGCATGGACAGCGCGCGCGTGGAGACCGACGTGGCGATGGCGTTCGCGGCGTCGTGGAAGCCGTTGGTGAAGTTGAAGATGAGCGCGACGACGAGGATCGCGATGACCAGTGCTGTCATCATGGCGGCATCGATTCGTCAGGAGTCGCGCACGGCGATCGACTCGACTGTGTTCGCCAGGGACTCGAAGGCGTCGATCGCGGCCTCCATGCGCTCGATGATCTCCTTGCGCTTGATGAGGCTGACGGGGTCCATCTCCTCCTCGAAGAGCCTGCCGATGCCGGCGCGGTAGATCTGGTCGCCGTGGTTCTCCAGTTCGTTGATCTTTACCCAGTAGCTCTCCAAGTCCTTGAGGGACTTCAGGCGGGGCATGGCCTGCGCGGTGAGCTCGGCGCACTGCTTGAGGATGTCGACCAGGTCGTGGCAGGCCTGGGGCAGGATGCCGACGTGGTAGAGGACGATGCAGTCGCCGGCCTCGTCGACCAGGTCCATGCAGTCGTCCATGGTGGAGCCGAGCAGGTGGAGGTCCTCACGGTCCAGCGGGGTGACGAAGGTGGCGTTGATGAGGCGCTGGAACTCGTGGTGCGAGTCGTCCGCCGCGTGCTCCTCCGCGTGGAGGGTCTCGCGGAGGCTGGTGCGCTCCTCGCGGTCGGCGGCGACGATCTGCTCGAGGACATCGCAGGCGATGACGAGGTGGCGAGCGGATCTCGACAGCAGGTCGAAGAGGGCCTCGTCATTGTTGCGGGGGTGGATGCGCACGGATGGCTCCTTGCTGGTCTGGGCGGCTCGGATCGCCGCTCCTGTCATGAATGCGCGGCCCCGGATTCTTCCGGGGCGGGGGCCCGGAGACGGTCGGCTTGCTGATGGCGGCCGCCTCGGGAGATGGTCGATTCAGGTGAGCACGGGTGATCGGGACCTCAAGTGTGGTGCGGGTTCTCTGCCGTGGTGTCGTTCTCGAGAAGGAATCGTGTGTTGAGGACGCCGGGCCGCAGGAGCGCCAGTCGGCGCGAATGCCGCTCGCGGCGGCGTGAGGTGGAGCCCGGGGCCCGTCGCGACCCGGCGTCGGCTTCAAGGTAGCAGCAGCGTCGCGCGTGCGCCAAAGACGCCGGAGCCGAAAGCACTGGGGCCGGTCGCGGTGGTCCTGGCGGGGGCGCTCGCGGACTGGTATCGCCTGGCATGGTCGCGCGCCCTGGGCGCCCCTAGATGATCCCCGGGGCATCGAGACGGTAGCCCACATTGCGGACCGTCCCGATGAACTGGTCGTACTCCGTGCCGAGCTTCGCGCGCAGGCGGCGCACATGGACATCCACCGTCCGCGCCCCGCCGATGTAGTCCTGGCCCCAGACCTCGTCCAGGAGCGTCTCCCGGGTCAGGACCCGGCCCCGGTTGATCGCCATGAACTTGAGCAACTCGAACTCCTTGTAGGTGAGATCGAGGATCTCCCCGTGGATCCTGGCGGTGTAGGCGGTGACATCGATGACGAGGTCGCCGACCTCCAGGCGGTCCTCCCTAGGGGCCTGGGAGGGGGGCGCGGCGCGGCGCAGCATCCGCAGTCTCGCGGCGAGCTCGGCGGGGGAGGACCCGGCCATGACGAAGTCGGAGGCTCCCCAGTCGTCCTGGAGCGCCGCGGCCCCGCCGTCGTCGACGACGAGCAGGATAGGCCCGCACTCCATCGGCCCGCTCAGGAGCTGGCACAGGGCTCGCGCCCGGGTCAGGTCCGCCCTGGCGTCGATGAGGATCGCGTCGGCGTCGTCGACCGCGCCGTAGTTCGCCGGGAGCGGGGGCAGGCAGGTGATGGTCACATCGAGGAACGATGCGGCGGGAAGCGCGTCCGCGGGGTCGGCGGCGTGGGTGAACATGACGACGCGCATGCGATCCCTCTCCTCGGACCCTCCTGGGCATTGCCGGATAGGCCGTCCCGGGTGGCGCGGGGCTGGTGCCCGGGCGCCCTCGGGGGCCTCCCCAAGTGAAGCACACGTCATGCGATCGCGCTGGGGTGTGCGACGATACGAGTCGTGGACACCCCTGCCAATCCCCAGAGCGGTCTCGGGCGCCCGGCGCCCGCACCCGCCTCCTCGCGCCCCGGATACGGCACCCGGCGCGGGAGCGGCGTGCCGAAGGAGCCCGGCATCGTGGACCCCGCCTGGACCCGCTTGGCGGTGGCCGGTCTCATCCCCGTCCTCCTCGCCGCCTCGGCCCCCATGGCGGTGTGGGCGCGGATGGTCCTCGTCGTCGTCCTCATCCTGGCCATGGCGCAGGGGTGGCCGGCCCTCGTCCGGGCCCGCCACGATTCGGGGTCGACGTCGGTGATCGCCCTGACGGGGGTCGTGGGCGCGTTGGCCGTGGCCTGGCGGCAGGACTACGGCGCCGCCGGTGTCGTCATGGCGCTGTCCGTCCTCATCGCATTCGTCGCTCAGATGCTCCGCAAGGGGGATCGGAGGGGATTGCTTGAGAGCTTGTCCTCGACGGTCTCCGGCGCCCTCGTGGCGATCTCCGGCGCCGCCTGGTGCGCGCTGGAGCCCGGTGTGGCCGACCCCGCCGTCATCGTCCCATGCAGCCTGGCGCTGTTCATCGGCGCGCTGCTGACCACGCTGGAGGCGCGAGCCAGCGTCCTGGAGACCCTCACCATGACGCTGCCCGCGGTGATCTCGGGCGCGGTTGGCGGGCTGCTCGCCCTCATCGGGTTCTTCGGACCGGCGCACACGGGGCTCGGCGAGGCCGCTCAGTCCGGGGCGGCCTGCCTCATCGTGGGCTTCACGGCTGGCGTCCTCATGGCAGCCGCGAACCGCGTGCTGTGGACGCACCAGTGGGTTCCCGGCGGGCGGGCCGCGATCGCCAGCGCCATCGTGCCGATCCTCGCTGTCGGAGCGCCGTCGTACGCCATCGCCCGCCTCATGGGCAGCTTCGTCGCCGGCTAGCCATCGCGCCGAGACCGGTCGAAAATAGGAGCGAGACCGGTCCGCGGACCGGTCTCGCTCCTATTTTCGACCGGTCTCGGCGAGAGGGGCGGGGCGGCTTAGGGTGGGGGCATGACTTTCTCCCTCCCCGAGGACCTGGCCCCCGAGCTCTACCCGCTCGCCTGGCTGGTCGGTACCTGGCGCGGCTACGGCGTGCTCACCTACGGCGAGACCATTCCCGAGCAGGCGGTTTACCAGGAGATCGTCTTCGAGCACGACGGCGGTCCCTACCTGCGCCAGATCACCACCGTGTGGACCCTGGACACCACGCGATCGGAGGACCTCGACTTCGAGGTTCCCGGGCTCGAGGGCGCCACGCGCATCGCCCCGGCTCAGATCTGGTCCACGGAGACCGCCTATTGGCGCCCCGTCGGCCAGGAGGCCCCCGACGCCGACGACGCCGACACCCGCACCCCGATCACCCGCCTCGAGGTGGTCTCCGCCGATCCGGCCGGGCAGGTCGGCGTCTGGGAGGGCTGGATCCAGGGCCCCCGCGCCCAGATCGGCACCCAGGCCGTGGGCCGCACCCGCACCAGCGCCCCCCTGACCGAGATGACCCGCGTCCTCGGGCTCGTGGGCGGCGATCTCATGTGGGCGCAGGACATGGCCGCCTTCGGCCAGGACCTGCAGAGCTACGCCTCCGGCCGCCTCGGGCGGGTCGAGGATCCCGAGGACCCCGCCGCCCAGCCGGGCGCGCTCCTATCCGACGCCCCTGGGCTCCCCGAGCCGGCCGGTGCCCCCGCGCAGGGGGCCGACGACGCCGGGGCGGCCCAGTGATGCGCCCCTCACCTCTGCTGGACTGGCCGGACGCCATCGCCGAGGACGCCACTGGTCCCGACGCCGCCGTTCCCGCGCATTACGGCAATCCCCTGCGCGAGCAGGCAGCCCTGGTCGACGGGCAGGCCATCACCGCGCTGGCCAGAGACGTCGTGGCGGTGAGCGGCCCGGACCGCCTGTCCTGGCTCACCACGCTGACCAGCCAGGACCTGACCCCCCTGGCCCCGGGCGACGGCGGGGCCGAGGCCCTCATCCTGGACGCCCAGGGGCGGATCCGCCATGCGCTGGCCGTCCTCGACGACGGCGCCACCGCCTGGATCGTCGTCGACGCGGGCGAAGGGCCGGCGCTCGTTGAGCACCTGGAAAGGATGCGCTTCATGCTGCGCGTCGAGGCGTCCCTGCGCGACGACGTCGCCGCCCTGGGCGCGCTGGGCAGCGGCGCCGCCGCCCTTGAGGAGGCGGTCCGCTCCACCCGCCCCGGGGGCGATGAGCCGCCCGCGGAGCCGGAGGCTCCCGCGCCGTCCCTCCCCACGGCGGCGACCTGGCGTGACCCCTGGCCCGGCGTCGTCGACGGCGGGACGAGCTACGACGTCGGCCTCGAATCCTCCCGGCATCCGGGGGAGGGCTATCGCGCGGCCATGGTGCTCGCCCCCGCCGGGTGGGTCGCGGATATCGCCCGGTCCTTCCTGAATGGGGGCCCGGGGCGGAGGCTGGCTGGGGCACAGGCCTGGGAGGCGCTGCGCGTCGAGGCGGGGCGCCCCCGCTGGGCCCGCGAGGCCGATGAACGTGCGATCCCGCACGAACTCGACTGGCTGCGCACCGCCGTCCACCTGGACAAGGGCTGCTACCCGGGCCAGGAGACAGTGGCCCGCACCCTCAACCTCGGGCGCCCCCCACGGCGCCTCGCCCTCCTGCAGCTTGACGGCCTGACGGGTCAGGCGCCCCTCCCCGGCGCCCCCGTGCGCCTGGGGGAGCGCGTGGTGGGCGCCGTGACGAGCGCGGCCCGCCATCACGAGCTCGGGCCGATCGCCCTGGCGCTCCTGCGCCGGGGTGTGCCCCCGGACGCGGCTCTCCTCGTCGATGTCGTGGAGGCCGACGAGGCCGGGGGCGCGGGGGAGGACGACGGCGCGGCGCCCCCGGTGGTCCTTGGCGCGGTGGATGCCGCTCAGGAGCCCCTGGTCAGCCCCGAGGGGCGGGCGCAGGCCAGCCCCGCCGAACGGCCGGGCGCGGGGCTGCGGGCCGCGGGCCGCAGCATCGGGCTCGGCAACGGCGGATCGAGCGGCGGCCTGGCTAGCGGGCCCCGCACGGCCTGAACCGCTTGAACCGCCTGAGCCCTCGCCCCTGGGCGCGGCGGCCTCCTGGCCCGCCTCATTGCCCCGCTAAGGTAGGGGCGTGAGCATGTTGACCGCTACCGCGAATGCCCTCGCCGGGGCCGTCGCCTACCTGCAACTGGCCTTCATCCTGGTCGCCTTGGCGCTGGGCGCGTGGGCCGTGGTGGACTCGCTCACCCACCGGCCCGATCATTACGTCGCCGCGGGCAAGCGCAGCAAGGGCTTCTGGGTCGGCCTCAACGCCGTGGGCATCATCGTCGTCCTGCTCACGGGGGGCCTGTCGGCGCTCGAGCTACTGGGGGCGGTGGTCACCTCGGGCGTGCGTGGCATCGCCGGTCTTCGGCCCCAGTCCCTGGGCCTGCTGGGCCTGCTGGGGATGGTGGCCAACGCGGTCTACCTCGCCGATGCGCGCCCCGCCCTCCAGGTGTACCGCCCGATCCGGGTGCGCTCGCGGATCCGCCGCCCGGGCGGTGGGGGCCTGAAGGGCCGGTGGCGCTGATGCGCGCCGTCCTCCAGCGCGTCACGCGCGCGGCCGTGCGGGTCGACGGCGACGTCGTTGGCGAGATCACGCGCCCAGGACTCATGGCGCTCGTGGGCGCCACTCATGACGACGGCCCTGCGCAGGTGGCCACGATCGCCCGCAAGATCGCGGACCTGCGCCTCCTGGCCGGCGAGCACTCCGTCACCGAGGCCGGCGCGCCCGTGCTCGTCGTCTCCCAGTTCACCCTCTACGGGGACGCGCGCAAGGGGCGGCGCCCCACCTGGAACGCGGCCGCTCCCGGCCCCGTGGCCGAGCCGCTGATCGACGCCGTCGTGGCGGATCTGCGCGAGCGCGGCCTGGAGGTGGCCACGGGCCGATTCGGCGCTGATATGCGCATCGACATGGAGGCTGACGGCCCGGTGACGATCCTGGTGGAGGCCTGAGTGAGCGGTGGCCCGGCGCGGCTCCTCACAGAGTTAGTGCCCGGCTCGGTCAGCGTCGCCGAGACCCGCGAGGAGCTCGATGAGGCCCTCCACGGCGAGGAGGCCGCCCTCGCCGAGCGCATGTCCGACCGGCGGTGCCGGGAGTTCACCACCGTCCGGGGCTGCGCCCGCCGCGCCCTGCGCGGCCTGGGCCACCGGCGTCCGCCCATGGTGCCCGGTGGCGCGGGCGAGCCGGCCTGGCCCGCGGGCGTCGTCGGCTCCATGACCCACTGCGAGCGTTACCGCGCCGCCGCGGTGGCGCGCCAGGAGGACGTGGACTGCCTGGGCATCGATGCGGAGCCCAACGCGCCGCTCCCGGCGGGCGTGCTGGCGCGGGTGGCGACGACGCCGGAGGAGATCGGCGGCCTTGGCCGCCTCGCCGCGGAGCGGCCCGATGTCGCCGTCGACAGGCTCCTG
Organism: Actinomyces sp. zg328; assembly: GCF_009829635.1. Classification (NCBI taxonomy): domain Bacteria; kingdom Bacillati; phylum Actinomycetota; class Actinomycetes; order Actinomycetales; family Actinomycetaceae; genus Actinomyces; species Actinomyces sp. zg328. The sequence continues at coordinate 74,429 of NZ_VWPE01000003.1, read as the reverse complement.
TTCAGCGTCAAGGAGAGCCTGTACAAGGCCTGGTACCCGCGGGAGGCGCGATGGCTGGGCTTCGGCGATGCCCTGGTGCGCCTCGCCGATGGCGAGTTCACCGCGGATCTGACCGATCCCCGGCCCGGTGGGCGGACGAGGCGCCTTCACGGCAGGTGGATCCTCGCCGAGGGCACCATCGCCACGGCTGTCGTCGTGCCTGCGGGCCGGTGGGCGTGACCGGCGCGCGCCAGTTCTCCAGGGGTATGACCCCAGTTCTCGCGGGTTGCGTGACGCGGCGGCGCTGAGGACACTGTGCGTGTGACCCGTCGCACGCGCCCGCACCTGGCTCGCCTCCTCGCGGCCGTAGCCGCCGCAGGCGCCGCAGGCGCGGTTGCCGTCGGCTACGTGGCCGGGCGCCTGCGCCCGCGCGGGAACGACGCCGAACCCCTGCCCGGCGACGGCCTCCTTCCTGGCGCCACTCTCGTCGAGACCCACGAGACGGTGCTCACGGCGTCGGCCGCCGCCGTGTGGCCCTGGCTCGTCCAGATGGGCTATGGGCGCGGCGGCTTCTACACCTTCGACGTCCTCCAGAGGCTCGCCGGCCTGGGCATCGTCAACGCCGACGTCATCGACTCGGCCTGGCAGGACCTCGCCGAGGGCGACCGCGTGCGCCTCGCCGAGGATCTGAGCCTCGCCGTCGCCCTCCTGGAGCCCGAGCGCTGCCTCGTCCTGTCCAGTCAGGGCGGCAGCGCCCCGGCCGGCTCGGGAATGGACTTCGACTTCACCTGGGCCTTCGTCCTCGCCCCGACGGCGTCTGGGGCGTGCCGCCTGATCGTGCGCGAGCGGTACGCGCCGCACACGCCCGCCGCCGCCAGGATGGTGCGCTCCGCCCGACCGGTGGCCCGGCTCATGACGCACGGCATGCTCCACGGCCTGCGCCACCGCGCCCAGGCTTGAGTCGTTCCCGCTCAACTCTGCTCACGCCCACCGCGAACAGGGGGGTGGGGCCCCATGCCCCGCCGTTAGCCTTGGCAGCACGTGCCCGCGCTGGGCCCGCTCGCGCTCATCGAGTGCTCGCGGTTGTCCGGCGCCCCAACCGACCGCGCGTGCCGAGGAGATAACCCGCGATGTTCGAACGCTTCACCGACCGCGCCCGCCGCGTCGTCGTCCTTGCCCAGGACGAGGCTCGGGCGCTCAACCACAACTACATCGGCACGGAGCACCTCCTTCTCGGCCTCATCCACGAGGGCGAGGGCGTGGCCGCCAAGGCCCTGGAGTCGATGCAGATCTCCCTGGACGCCGTGCGTGCCCAGGTCGTCGAGGTCATCGGCGAGGGACAGGCGGCGCCCAGCGGCCACATCCCCTTCACCCCCCGCGCCAAGAAGGTCCTCGAGCTCTCGCTGCGCGAGGCCCTGCAGCTCGGGCACAACTACATCGGCACCGAGCACATCCTGCTCGGCCTGCTGCGCGAGGGCGAGGGCACGGCCGCCCAGGTGCTCATCAAACTCGGCGCGGACCTGTCCTCCGTGCGCCAGACCGTCATGCAGATGCTCTCGGGCTATGAGGGCAAGGAGGCTGTCACCGCCGGCGGCCCCTCCAAGGAGGGCACGCCGTCGGGCAGCGCCATCCTCGACCAGTTCGGGCGCAACCTCACCGCGGCCGCGCGCGAGGGCAAGCTCGACCCGGTCATCGGCCGTCACAAGGAGATGGAGAGGGTCATGCAGATCCTCTCCCGGCGCACCAAGAACAACCCCGTCCTCATCGGGGAGCCCGGCGTGGGCAAGACCGCTGTCGTCGAGGGCCTTAGCCAGGCCATCGTCCACGGCGACGTCCCGGAGACCCTGCGTGACAAGCAGCTCTACTCCCTGGACATGGGCAGCCTCGTGGCGGGCTCGCGCTACCGCGGTGATTTCGAGGAGCGCCTCAAGAAGGTCCTCAAGGAGGTGCGCACGCGGGGGGACATCGTCCTGTTCATCGACGAGATCCACACGCTCGTGGGCGCCGGCGCCGCCGAGGGCGCCGTCGACGCCGCCTCCATCCTCAAGCCCATGCTCGCTCGGGGCGAGCTCCAGACCATCGGCGCCACCACGCTGGAGGAGTACCGCAAGATCGAGAAGGACGCCGCCCTGGAGCGCCGCTTCCAGCCGGTGACCGTGGACCAGCCCAGCATCGAGGAGACCATCGGCATCCTCACCGGGCTGCGGGACCGCTACGAGGCCTTCCACCGCGTCGTCATCACCGACGAGGCCATTGAGGCCGCCGCCAAGCTCGCCGACCGCTACATCAACGACCGATTCCTGCCGGACAAGGCCATCGACCTGGTCGACGAGGCCGGCGCCCGCCTGCGCATCCGGCGCATGACCGCTCCTCAGGAGCTGCGCGACATCGATGAGAGGATCGCCGAGGTCAAGCGCGAGAAGGAGTCCGCGATCGACGACCAGGACTTCGAGCGCGCCGCCGCCCTGCGCGACGACGAGCGCCGCCTGGCCGAGGAGCGCACCGCCAAGGAGAAGGCCTGGAAGGACGGGGACCTGGATCAGGTCGCAGAGGTCGATGAGAACCTCATCGCCGAGGTCCTGGCCATGTCCACCGGCATCCCCGTGGTCAAGCTGACCGAGGCGGAGTCCTCCAAGCTGCTCAACATGGAGGCCGAGCTCCACAAGCGCATCGTCGGCCAGAACAAGGCCATCGAGGCGATCTCCAAGTCCATCCGCCGCACCCGGGCCGGCCTGAAGGACCCCAAGCGCCCAGGCGGCTCGTTCATCTTCGCCGGCCCCACCGGCGTGGGCAAGACCGAACTCGCCAAGGCCTTGGCGGAGTTCCTCTTCGACGACGAGGACGCCCTCATCCAGCTCGACATGTCCGAATTCGCCGAGAAGCACACGGTCTCGCGCCTCTTCGGCGCGCCTCCGGGCTACGTGGGCTACGACGAGGGTGGCCAGCTCACCGAGAAGGTGCGTCGTCGGCCCTTCTCCGTGGTGCTCTTCGACGAGGTGGAGAAGGCCCATCCGGACATCTTCAACTCGCTCCTGCAGATCCTGGAGGACGGGCACCTCTCCGACGCCCAGGGCCGGGAGGTCGACTTCAAGAACACCGTCATCATCATGACGACCAACCTCGGTTCGAAGGACATCGGCAAGTCCGTGGCCACTGGCTTCCAGTCCACCGAGTCCGGCGCCATGGACTACGAGGAGATGAAGGCCCACGTCAACCGCGAGCTCAAGCAGCAGTTCCGGCCCGAGTTCCTCAACCGCGTGGACGACCTCATCGTCTTCCCGCAGCTGACCAAGCCGGAGGTGCGCGAGATCGTCGACCTCATGATCGCCCGCCTCGACAAGCGCATGAGCGAGCAGGAGATGACGATCGAGCTGACCGACGCCGCCAAGGAGTTGCTCGCCGAGCGGGGCTTCGACCCGGTTCTCGGCGCCCGCCCGCTGCGCCGCGCCATCCAGCGCGACATCGAGGACGCCCTGAGCGAGAAGATCCTCTTCGGTGAGATCGAGCGCGGCCAGAAGATCATCGTCGATGCCCACGGCGAGGGGATCCTCGGGGAGTTCACCTTCCGCGGCGAGGCTATCCCCGCCACCCCCGAGCAGGAGGCCGCCGTCGCCGACGCCGAGAGGGTCGTCGAGGAGGCCGCCACGGTCGAGGACGCGTGGGGCCAGGACTCGCCGGAGGCCACCGAGGCTCCCCAGGTGGGTTGACCTCCCCATCGGCATGCTCCCGGGAGGAGCCCGTCGGCGCCAGGGAAATGGCGGCCTGACGGGCTCCTCCTCATCCTCGGGCCCGCGTCGGCGCCGTCCGGGGGAGCCCATCGGCTGTGACCGTCACCCTGACGATACGTCGTGACCTGGTGGTATGGTCTTGGAACGTTCCGGCGACCCTGCTCGCCGCGATGCGGGCAGGCGCGGCCCGGCTCTACCGCTCCTTCCGCCCGGCCCAGAGGTCGGGCTGCCGGCCCGACGCGCCTGCCGACCATGCCCGACGACGATCGGAAGTCGATGGATAACAGGATCCCTGCCACCGAGAAGAGCCTTCAGGAACGAGCATCCCGCGCCAGCGCGAAGGGCGACCGGAGGCGCGCCGAGCGGTTGCGCCGTGAGCAGCGCCGGCTCGCCTACCTGCGCCGCAGGCGCCGTCTGCGCGCCGACGACGTCACCGTCGTCGAGGAATCGGCGCTGCGCAGGGCGATCCTCGGCTCCGTCGTGGGCAACATCATGGAGTGGTACGACGTCGGCGTCTTCGCCTACGTCGCCGTGCTCGTGGGGCAGGCCTTCCTGCCCAGCGCCTCCCCCGTGGCACAGAACCTCTTCTCGCTGGGGGTCTTCGCCGTCACCTTTGTGGCCCGGCCGCTGGGCGGGGTCATCCTCGGCCAGCTCGGCGACCGCCTGGGCCGCAAGGAGGTCCTGGCCTTCACCCTCATGATGATGGCGCTGGCGACCTTCGGCATCGGGATCCTGCCCCCGGCCAGTGTCCTGGGCGTGTGGGCGCCGATCCTGCTCATCTGCCTCAAGCTCGTCCAGGGCTTCTCCACCGGCGGCGAGTACGCCGGCGCCACGACCTTCGTCACCGAGTATGCCCCCGACAAGCGCCGCGGCTTCTACGCCGCCATGCTCGACTGGGGCTCCTACATCGGCAACGCGCTGGGCGCGGGCTTCGTCACCGTCCTCATGCTCACCCTGCCCAGGGACTTCATGGCCACCTGGGGGTGGCGCATCCCCTTCCTCATCGCCCTGCCGATGGGCGCCATCGCCCTCTACTTGAGGGCCCGCATCGAGGACACCCCCGCCTTCCGCGGCGCCCAGGCGGAGACCGAGGACGAGGAGCCCGCGGACCTGGCGGCCGTGGAAACCGAGATCATGAAGCCGGAGGAGGGGCCCCTGGGCTTTAAGGAGATGGTGCGGACCTACTGGCGGGAGCTGGGCATCGCGATCATCCTCGTGGCCGGCGCCAACACCGTGGGCTACGCCCTCACCTCCTACATGCCGACCTACCTGACCACCACCCTCGGCCTCGACGCCGAGCGCGGCCCCCTCCTCACCCTGCCCATCCTCGTCCTCGTGGCCTTCCTCGTGCCGGCCTGTGGCCGGCTGTCGGACCACGTGGGCCGCCGCCCCGTCCTCCTGTCCGCGGCGCTGAGCACGATCGTGCTGTCCGTGCCCGTCTTCCTGCTGCTGGAGCGCAAGGAGGTCTGGTCGGTCCTGCTCGGCTTGGCCCTGCTGGCCTACCCGACGGCGGCTTACGTCGGGAACCTGGCCGCCTCCCTGCCCGCGATCTTCCCCACCCGCTGCCGCTACGGGGGCATGGGCATCGCCTACAACACCGCCGTCGCCCTCTTCGGTGGCACGGCGGCTTTCATCCTGGAGGCCCTCGTGGCGTACACCGGCAGCCCCCTGGCGCCTGCCTTCTGGCTGATGGGGACCTCCGCCGCGGCCCTCGGGGCGGTCTTCGGGCTCAAGGAGACCGCCCGCCGCCCCCTGCCCGGATCCATGCCGGCCGTGGCCAGCCAGGAGGAGGTCGCCGAGCTGGTCGAGACCCAGGAGGAGAACCCCGACCTCGACGTCTCCGAGATCTTCGCGATCGCCCCGGCCCACCTCGTTGACACCGAGCCGACCGTCGAGGAGGCCCTGGCCGAGGTCGAGGTGGCCCAGGCCTGGGAAGACAAGGCTCGGGCCAGGCTCGACCGTGCCACGCGCGCCACCACCGAGGCCCTCAGGGCGGTTGATGAGGCCCGCAAGCGCGAGAGCGCATCTCCTGACTCCTCGGGCGCGCGGGGCTGACCCGCGCCGCGATAGTCCGGCCTCGTCCCGAATCATGGAATTCGGGGAAATGGTCTTGCGCACATCGCGGGCGCTTAGGCGTCGCATGTCGCCGGGTTTTCCCCCTGGCGCGAATGGCCCGGGAGGAGAGGATCGCGCTCTGATTCCAGCGCTTCCGCAAACCTGGGAAAACGCTGATCGTTTCCTGAAAGTTATTGTGTGTCACTTTGAGTGTCGTAGGCAATATCAAGTGGAGCGTATGGCGCGGTTATCGTGGAAGGGTCCTGGTCCCTGATCAGCACAGAGGCGAACCCGAAACGCCTTTACGACCTCTTGTGAGAACACAACAGAATGAGCCGCATACACGAACAGCGCCACCTGCCGCAGCGCGGGGGCCGCACACCTCTCCCTCGTGTCGACCTCACCGCACTGGTGATACCGCTTGCGCTTGGCGCCTCCATCCTCTGGCTGCTCGGCTGGCCCACCGCCAGCACCATCGCCCTTATCGCGGCGCTGGTCCTCCTGGCCGCCGGACTGCTGACATCGCCGCCCGCCGCGGCCAGGGGCGGTCGTCCCACCGGGCCCCGCGACCGTGGATCATCGCTGTGGCTCATGGTCCTGGTCATGTCCCCGGCGATCCTCCTGGGCAGCGCCTTCCCCCTCGTCGCTGACCGCCTCGCCTCGCACGCCGTGGCCGGCGTTCACCTCGAGACCCTCATCCTGTCCGCCTCGGTGGCCGTCCCCTGGCTCAGCCAGGTGGTGGGGACCCCCGTGTACCGCCTCCTCGGCTCCACCATCTCCCAGGGGCCCGGCGCCGTCAGGCGCCACTACTGCGAGCTCTGGCCCGGGCTGCTCGCCCTGTCCATCGTGCCGGCGACGGCCGTGACCGCCTGCGTCGGGATCGTCACCGGATGGGGCATCGGCGCATTGGTGGCCCACTTCGCTCTCATCATGGCGCACGTCATTTTCGTGCAGTCCCTCGTCGTGGCCGACCTCGGCTCGCGCCGCCACCTGTGGGCGCTGGGCTGGCTCGCCTACGCGATCACGCTGCTCATCGTGCCCGGCTGGTGGCTCGCGCCCCCGCTGGCCGGGGCGCTGAGTCAGATCCTCGCCATCGGCGGCGACCTGCGCGCCCTGGCCCGCCCCCGGCGCTTCGCCGTCGCCCCGGTGATCGCCGACATGTGGCGCGGCCTCATCCTGGGCGGCGTGCTGTGGGCCGACAAGCTTCTCCTGTTCGTCACCGTGGGCCGGCAGTTCGACGTCTCGCTGGTCTACCTGTGCCTCCAGCCCGCCGTCCTGGCCTACTCCTATTACTTCACCATCGCCTCGCCGCGCATCAACCAGGCCTTCACCGGCTTCCACGACGCGCTGGAGAACGAGCCCATGAGCGCCCTGCGCCGCCGGGGGGCCGCGCTGCGGCGCATGGTCACCTGGTCCCTGGCGCGCATGGCCTCGGTGGGCAGCGCCGCGACGCTCGTCGTCGTCGCCCTGACCGCCATCCTCGCCCCCGGCGACATCGCCACGGTGACGGCCGTCAGCGCCGCCAGCCTCCTCCTGGCGATCCTCACCCTCCTCGCCTATGAGATCGACCATGCCGGCGACTCCCGGGCGGCCCTGGTCCTGTCGGGGATCGCCGTCGTCCTCATCGCCGCCTCCTTCGCGGCCTTCGACTCCGTGAGCGCCTACGGCCCCATCGCCCTGGCCGCGATGGGCCTGAGCGTCATCGGCGGTCTCATCCACCACCGGCGCTGGAGCGCGCCCGAATACGCATTCTTCTGGGGAAAGGCACTGTCATGGTGAGTCTCACGCTCGATACCGCTCCGGAGGCGCTCGACGAGCGCGCCCCGCAGGCCCCCGCGCCGTTCGTGCCGGAGGAGCCCGCCCCCTCCCGGCCCGACGGCGTCCCGGCCGACGGCCACTACGAGGACGTCGACGTCGCTATCGTCATGGAGTCCACCTACCCCTACCTCAAGGGCGGGGTCTCGGCGGTCGTCCATGACATCATCACCGGAAACCCGGACAAGACCTTCGGGATCATCCACATCGCCTGGGACTCCGAGGCCCCGCACACCGACCTGTACGGCATGCCGTCCAATGTGGCCTGGGTCAGGGTGCTCTACCTGTCGATGGCCGAGCACCGCGACGACTTCCTGGCCGCCCGCCCCCGGGATCTGCGCATGAGCCGCGCCCAGCGGCGCGCCCTGTCGCGCCGGCTCCTCGGCGCGCTCATCGAGCTGGCCACCACCGGCGACGGCGAGGAGGTCTGGCGGCTCATCGACGAGGGCATGAGCCCCGCCACCCGCCGCTACCCCCTGTGGGCGCTGCTGGGCACCCAGGAGTTCATGGAGGCCTTCCGCGAGATGATGCCGGACCTGGGCATGCCCCTGTCCGAGCTCTTCTGGTGCCTGCGCGACTTCTTCTCCCTGGCGCACGCCGTCCTGGCCGATCCCGTGCCCCGCGCCGCCGTCTACCACGCCCACACCACCGGCTACGCTTCCCTGCTGGCGGCGGCCGCCGCCCGCCAGCACGGGGCCTCCTTCCTGCTCACCGAGCACAACCTCTACGTGCGCGACACCGTCAACACGCTCCTGGAGCGGCGCATGGACCTGCCGGTGCGCCTGAGCGACTACCGGGACTTCGACGTCACCGCGCGCGAGCGCATGTGGATGGCCTGGTGGATCGAGATGGGCCGCCTGTGCTACCCACACGCCGACCTCATGACCTACCTCTACCCCCGCGCCATCGAGGAGGCCCAGGACCTCGGCGGCATCCCGGACAGGTCGGTCGTCCTGCCCAACGGGCTCGACGTCGAGGAGTTCGACGCCCTGTGGACCGCCCGCCGTGAGGCGATCGAGCGCATCCACGCCGAGGGCGACCGCCACCTGTGGAGGCTCGTCTACATCGCGAGGGTTGTGCCCATCAAGGGGCTGCTCGACCTCATCGAGGCCGTCGAGATCATGCGCGAGCGCGGCATGCGCATCCACCTCGACGTCTGCGGGCCCACCGAGCACGTGCCCGAGTACTTCGATCGCTGCGCGGCCCGCATCGCCGAGTTGGGGCTCCAGGACCTCATCACCATCCGAGGCACCGTGCGCGTGCGCGACCTGCTCGACGAGTTCGACCTGTTCGTCCTGCCGAGCTACAACGAGGGCTTGCCCGTGGTTTCCCTGGAGACGATGGGAGCCGGGATCCCGACCGTCTCCTCCGACGTCGGCGCCCTGCGCTCGGTGGTGGAGGACCCGATCAAGGCCGACGACGGCGGGTTCATCGGCCCGTGCGGGCTCATGCTCACCCCCGGTGATCCTGCCCTGCTCGCCGACCGCATCAACCAGGTCATCTCCAACCCCGGCCTGTACGAGGACATGTGCCACGCGGCCCGGCGCCGCGTCGAGACCGCCTTCAACCTGGGCCTGGTCAATGCCACCTACAACCGGATCTACAACGACCTCGCGAGTCAGCGCCGCGCCGCCCCCGCGAGGGCCCTCGGGGCCGCCGAGCCGCTGGCAGGGGGCGCATGACCGGCGTCGGCGCCTGGATCCGCTACGGCGGCCCCCTCCAGGCTCAGGACGTGGAGGAGGCGGCCCGGCACTACCGGGCCGCCATCCTCCAGCCCTGGGAGACAGCCGCCGCCGCGCGCCTCAAGGAGCTCGCTCCCCATATGACGGTCCTGGCCTACCAGTGCCTGTCCTCCACGCGGGACTTCGAGCCGCCCGAGCGCCTCGCCTCCGGGATCGCCCACGCCGAGGCCGCCCGCCACGGCTGGCACGCCCGGCGCCGCGACGGCTCCCTCATCGAATGGGATGGCTATCCGGGGCATTTCCAGGCCGCCGTCTGGGACCCCGACTACCGGCGCGCCTGGGTCGAGCGCGTGCGCGAGAGGATCGCCCCCACCGCCTTCGACGGCGTCATGGCCGACAACGACGTCTTCGACGACTACTACGGCCTCGGCCTGCCCATCGAGGGCGCTGACGATCCCGCCGCGCTGCGCGACTCCCTCGGGATGCTGGTGGACGAGGCCGGCGCCGCCCTGGCGGGCATCGGCCGGATTCTCGTCCCCAACATCGCCGAGGCCCGCCGCGAGCCCGGCCGCTGGGAGCGCCACAGCGCCTGGGGCGGGGGCTTCGACGAGTGCTGGCTCGGCTGGGGCGACGACTCCTTCCTCGACGCCACCGCCGCGCTCGCCCAGGCCCATCAGCTCACCGCCCCCGGCCTGACGATCGTGCGCGCCCCCAGCGGGGGCGCCGGAGCGCCCCGGGCCCTCTACGGGTTGGCCGCCTTCTGGGTGCTGGGCGGCGGGCGTGGCGCCTTCGCCTCCACCGGCCACGACGACTACTCGCGCCTGGCCTGGATGCCCGCCCTCGACGCCGACCTCGGGGCGCCCCTGGGGCCTCCCCGGCACCGAGGCCTCCTGTGGCGGCGCGACTTCGAGCGAGGGGTCGCCATCGTCAATCTCGACGGCGCCCGCGGCGCCCGCCCCCGGCTTCCCGCCGGGCTCGTGGCGCCCGGCCCCCGGGGTGGGGCCGACGGCGCGCCCCTGCCCCGGCGCCCGCTCCTGGGCCCGAGGTCCGGGCTCATCGCCCTGCGGCCCTGAGGCCCTCCGAGCGCCGCGGGGCCCTCGGGTCGCCTCCGTTGAATCATCGCGGCTTGAACCTAGGACTGAAGTCACATTAGAGTGGGGAGGCCTGACCAGCGCGATGCCGCGCGACTGACGACTGAAAGGGGCAAGGATGCCCAAGTACGTGTACCGCTTCAGTGAGGGAGACAAGGACCAGAAGGACCTCCTGGGCGGCAAGGGTGCGAACCTCGCCGAGATGACCCGCCTCGGCCTGCCCGTTCCCCCCGGCTTCACGATCACCACCGACGCCTGCCGGGCCTACCTCGCCGACGGCGCCGTCCCCGACGAGCTCGCCGTCCAGGTGACCACCGCCCTGCGGCAGGTCGAGGAGGAGCTCGGTCGCGAGCTCGGCGCCCCCGAGGACCCCCTGCTCGTCTCCGTGCGCAGCGGCGCCAAGTTCTCCATGCCCGGCATGATGGAGACCGTCCTGAACATCGGCCTCAACGACTCCTCCGTCGATGGGCTCGCCGAGGCCAGCGGGGACGCGCGCTTCGCCTGGGACTCCTACCGCCGCCTCATCCAGATGTTCGGCAAGACCGTCCTGGACATCGATGGCGAGTACTTCTCCAGCGCCCTCGACGCCAAGAAGGCCTCGCGCGGCGTCGTTCTCGACTATGAGCTCGACGTCGACGCCCTGCGCGAGCTCGTCGAGGAGTACAAGGCCATCGTCCGCGAGCAGGCCGGCATCGACTTCCCCCAGGACCCCCGCGGCCAGCTCGACATGGCCACCGAGGCCGTCTTCCGCTCCTGGAACACCGAGCGCGCCCACATCTACCGGCGCCGCGAGAAGATCCCCCACGACCTGGGCACGGCCGTCAACGTGTGCACGATGGTCTTCGGCAACATGGGGCAGACCTCCGGCACCGGCGTCTGCTTCACCCGCGACCCCTCCACCGGCCGCTCCGGCGTCTACGGGGACTACCTCGTTAACGCCCAGGGCGAGGACGTCGTCGCCGGTATCCGCAACACCCTGTCCCTGGCGGACCTGGAGTCCCTCGACCCGGAGTCCTACAAGGACCTGCGCGCGGCCATGCGCAAGCTCGAGACCCACTACCGCGACCTGTGCGACATCGAGTTCACCATCGAGCGCGGCAAGCTGTGGCTCCTCCAGACCCGCGTGGGCAAGCGCACCGCCGCCGCGGCCTTCCGCGTGGCCACGCAGCTCGTCGACGAGAGGCTCATCACCACCGACGAGGCCCTCACCCGCGTTACCGGGGAACAGCTCAACCAGCTCATGTTCCCGCAGTTCTCCACCACGGGGGAGCGGGACCTGCTCACCAAGGCCATGCCCGCCTCGCCCGGCGCCGCCGTCGGCTTCATCGCCTTCGACAACGCCGAGGCCGTCGCCCGCGCCGAGGCCGGCGAATCCGTCATCCTCGTGCGTCGCGAGACTAACCCCGACGACCTGCCCGGCATGGTGGCCGCCTCCGGCGTGCTCACCGCGCGCGGCGGCAAGACCTCCCACGCCGCCGTCGTCGCCCGCGGCATGGGCAAGACCTGCGTGTGCGGCGCCGAGGCCCTCGAGGTCGACGCCGCGGCCAGGACCGTGCGGGTCGCCGGGCGCGACGAGCTCCTCACCAGCGAGGACATCATCGCCATCGACGGCACCACCGGCGAGGTCTTCCTCGGCTCGGTGGAGGTGGCCGACTCACCCGTCATGACCTACCTGCGCCGCGGCCTGGAGATCGCCCTGGACAGCGCCGGCGACGTCGACAACCGCGAGCTCATCACCAGCGTCGACCGCCTCATGCGCCACGCGGATAAGGTCCGGCGCCTGGCGGTGCGCGCCAACGCCGACAACCCCGACGATGCCCGTCACGCCATCCACCGCGGCGCCGAGGGCGTGGGCCTGTGCCGCACCGAGCACATGTTCCTCGGCGAGCGCAAGAAGTTCGTCCAGAACCTCATCCTGGCCTCCACCGATGCCGAGCGCGAGGCGGCCCTCGCCGCCCTCCTGCCCCTGCAGAAGGGTGACTTCGTCCAGATGTTCGAGACGATGAACGGCAAGCCCATGACCGTTCGCCTTATCGATCCGCCCCTGCACGAGTTCCTCCCCGACCTCACCGAGCTCAGCGTCAAGGTGGCCGTCGACCGGGAGAAGGGGGTCCTCGACCCCGCGGATGAGGCCCTCCTGGCCGTGGTGCGCAAGAGCCACGAGGCCAACCCCATGCTCGGCCTGCGCGGCGCCCGCCTCCTGCTGACCATGCCCGGGCTCATCGAGCTCCAGGTGCGCGCCATTGCCGAGGCCGCCGTCGAGCGCCTGCGCGCCGGGGGAGACCCGCGCCCCGAGATCATGATCCCGCTCATCGGCTCCGTCCGGGAGCTCCAGATCGCCCGCGAGCGCGCCGAGGCCGTCCTGGCCGAGGTCGGCGCCGAGTCCGGCTACGACCTCTCCTTCCCGATCGGCTGCATGATCGAGCTGCCTCGCGCCGCCGTCACCAGCTCCCACGTGGCGGAGGAGGCCGACTTCTTCTCCTTCGGCACTAACGACCTGACCCAGACCACCTGGGGCTTCTCCCGCGATGACGTCGAGACCTCCTTCGTGGGCCGCTACATCGATGAGGCGATCTTCGGCACCTCCCCGTTCGAGTCCATCGACGTCGACGGCGTGGGCGCCATGGTGCGCCTGGGTGTCGAGGGCGGCCGCTCGACCAAGCCCGGGATGAAGATGGGCGTGTGCGGCGAGCACGGCGGAGACCCCGAGTCCATCGCCTTCTTCCACTCCGCGGGCGTCGACTACGTGTCCTGCTCCCCGTTCCGCGTCCCCGTGGCGCGCCTCGAGGCCGGCCGCGCCGCCGTCCTCACCCCGGAGCCGGACCGGCAGTAGGCCTCGCGCCGCGCTCATCCGCGGCCTCGTGTGGGTCACCGGTGATGGCGCCCACTGCCTCCTCGTGGGGTGGTGGGCGCCGTCGCGCGTCCCGGCGTGCCCCGCGCCCCGTGCCCGCCTCTTTTTTTTTTTCCCCCCCCCCCCGCCGAGACCGGTCGAAAACACGGGCGAGACCGGTCGTTGTTAGGAGCGAGACCGGTTGGTTGTCCACAGGGCGGTGCTGGTGGGGCGGGGTTAGTGGGGGTTTTCCACAGATTGGCGGTGGGGTCTAGCGCCGGGGGTGGGTGGGGCCCTAGGGTTGGGGCCCGACGGCGATGCCGCCGTCGTCTGGGGCCGACCTGGGGCCTCGCGCTTGCCCTGGTCCACGTCCGCATCGACTCCTCGCTTGGAAGGCCCCAGAACCCATGACCCCCGCGCCCCGCCCCTCGCCAACCCACGCCGGCGACCCCGCTGCGCCCCAACAACGCGGCGCCACCCCTCACCCACCCGGCCGGCGCCGTGGGCGCCTCGAGGCGCGGATGGGCCGGTGGGCTCGCCCGGTGGCGCTGGCGCTGGTGTCCTGCTGCGCCCTGGCGCCGGGACTGCTGACGGCCTGCGCCAAGGACCCCGCCCCGCCTGAGGCCAATGGGACCCTGCCCACGCAACTCGCGGTCACCCCCACCTCCAGCGAGCTGGCCTCGCCCACCAGCGCGGAGGTCGCCCCCAGTGCCAGCGCGGCGGTCTCGCTCAGCCCCGAGCTGGCCGCTCAAAAAGCTACCGCCCTGGCCATGCCCAAGCCCCCCATGCCCGCGGAGGCCACTGAGAACACCCAGCAAGGCGCCGTGCGCGCCGCCGTGCGCTTCTTCGAGCTCTACCGCTACGCCTTCATGACCGGCGACACCACCGACCTGGCCGCCATGAGCGAGGATCGCTGCGTCTTCTGCAAGTCCGCCATCGACGACGCCACCGCGCTCCACAAAAGCGGAGGATGGGCCAATTTGTGGACCCTAAGGATCACGAACATCGAGTACAACCCCCCAGGGGAGGGGAAGGAGTACTGCGGGATCAGATTCACGGTGATATCAGATGAATCAACATCAGTGAATCGTTACGGTGAGGAGGTCAAAGATGAAGCCGAGGAGTCGAGGCTCTTCATGATCCTGCGGTACCAGGATGGCATGTGGCATGTCGGAGGGGTGTCGTTGAATTGATGCTGCGCGCGACTCTGGCGGCCGCCTTAATGATCTTCCCCTTCCCTCTCACGGGGCCATCCGGGGGCCATGACCCAGAAGGCAGGGGCCAGCGATACATCGATGGTAGAGCGTTCGACAATAAAGTCACCGTGATGTCATCGTCGTACAAGGAGGTTCGGGTTGGGGGCGGCCCCCCGCCGTCGTCAACCAGCGGGAACGATGGGGGCGGGCCAGCAGTGGTGGTCTCTGCCGGACAGCCCCAGGCAGGGCCGGTGGAGGGCGATCACATCTGCGACGGGCAGGACGCCCAGGGCGATGACATGGGCGTGTGCCGCTTCCAACCCGCCCCCACGCGCCCCGCCCCAGCACCGGACGCCCCGGCCCCGGCCCCGGCCGCCCCGGCGCCGATCATCCTGACCTCCCGCGACGTGGCCACCCTCATCGTCGAGGGCTCGGGCATCACCCTCCAACCACCCGGGGACACCATCTTGCTGCACATGCCCCTGATCGCCCACACCAACCCCACCACCCGAACACTATCCACCACCGTAGGCACCACCACCGTCGAGATCGAGGCCACCCCCACCACCTACACCTGGAACTGGGGGGATGGCACCAGCACAACCACCACCGACCCCGGGCATCCCTACCCCCACCAGACCGTGACCCACCTGTACGCCACCACCGCCAACAACGTCACCGTCACCCTGACCACCACCTGGACCGCCCGCTACCGCCCCACCGGCACCACCACCTGGAAACCCGTCGACGGCTACATCACCACCACCCAAACCGCCCCGCCCTTCAACATCCGCCGCCTGGTCCCCTACCTCACCGACGACGCCGAAGAGCACCACAACCACTAACCCACCCCCACTAAGCCCACCCCCGAACCGGTCTCGGTCTTCATAACGACCGGTCTCGCCCGTAATAACGACCGGTCTCGCTCGTGATTTCGACCGGTCTCGATGACAGCGGGGAGGGGAGGGGCTATGGGGCGCTGGGGGAGGAGGGGGAGGCCCCGTCGTCACCCTCGGCCTCGTCGCGGCGGCGGCGGCGGATGTCCCGCTCCAGGCTTCGCAGGAACTCCGGGTCGTCGTCTGGGCCCAGGGGCCGCGGCCTCTCGGGGCGGCGGAACTCCACTGCCTCGCGCGAGGACCAGAACTTGGGCTCGACGACGCCCCCGCGCTCCTCAGCGGCCTTCACCCGCGAGGTGATGATCCACGCGATCGGCCCCACACCGGTCAGGGCCAGGATGATGAGGAGCCACATGGGCTTCGGGAGTCGCGCGGGCATGTCCTCGCCCGGGGTGCGGGCGCAGTCCAGCACCGAGTAGATCGCCAGGGCGAACAGGAGGACGATGAGAACGGCGCGCACGCCCCCACCATATCCGAGTCGTCGACCGCGGGCGGGCCGAGTCCGGGCGGCGCGATGGCGCGAGCGATGCGAGGATGCCCCTGTGAGCGCGCGCCCGGCCCCCCTCCTCCTGCGCGGCGGCACCGATCCCGACGCCGTCGCCGGGCTCCGGGCCGCCCTGATCCCCCTGCTCGCCCTGGAAGCCTCCCGTCCCGACCCCTCCACGGCTTCCCCAGCGCCCGGCGCCGCCTCCCGCCCATTACTCGTCCCCATCGCCCCGCATGAGGATGAGGCCCACGTCCGCGCCGACCTCGCGCGACGTCTCGACCCCTTCGGCCCCGCCGCCCGCGCCGACGTCCTCCTGCGCACCTCCGGCTCCACCACGGGCACCGGCTCCCTCATCGCCATGAGCGCCACCGCTCTTGCCGCCTCCGCCCGCGCCACCCACGCGCGCCTGGTCGGGCCCGGCACCTGGGTCCTCGCCCTCCCCGCGCACCACGTCGCCGGGCTCCAGGTCCTTGTGCGCTCGCTCGTGGCCGGGACCGAGCCCATCGTCGTCGACGCCACCGGCGGGTTCACGACCGGCGCGCTCACCGACGGACTCACCCGCGCCCTCGCCACCAGCGGCGGCCCGGTCTACCTCTCCCTCGTGCCCACCCAGCTCCTGCGCGCCCTGGCGGATCCTGACTGCGCCCGCGCCCTGGCCCGCGCCAGCGCCGTCCTCCTCGGCGGGGCCGCCGCCGACGCCGCCCTGCTCGCCCGGGCCCGCGGCGCCGGCATCCCCATCGTCACCACTTATGGGATGAGCGAGACCGGCGGCGGCTGCGTCTACGACGGCGCCCCCCTCGACGGCGTCACCGTCACCATCGAGGACCCCGACACCACCGGCGCGGGCCGCATCGCCCTGGCGGGCCCCGTCCTCGCCCTCGGATATGCCCACCGCGAGCCTCCCGGCGGGCCCGGGGCCGAGGAGCCCTCCTCGCGCTTCACCGCCCGCGACGGGCGGCCCCTCCTGCTCACCTCTGATCGCGGGCGCCTTGACGGGCGCGGTCGCCTCACGGTCCTCGGGCGCCTCGACGACGTCATCATCAGTGGTGGCATCAAGGTGGACCCCCATGAGGTCGAGGCCGCTCTCCTGCGCCTGCCAGGGGTCGGGGAGGCCTGCGTCGTCGGGATTCCCGATGCCCGGTGGGGCAGCGCCGTGGCGGCCGCCGTCGTGCCCGAGGCCACCGGGGGCGGAGGGCTGGATGCCGAGGCCCTGCGCTCCGCCGCGCGCGCCGCCCTGCCGGGCGCCAGGGCCCCCAAGCGCGTCGTCGTCCTGCCCGGACTGCCCCAGCGAGGCCCTGGCAAGCCCGACCGGCGCGCCGTCGCCACCCTCCTGGCCGAGCCGAGCCGGCCGGGGGCCTCCCGGCCGGGCCCATGATCCCGATCCGCGGGCGGCCTCTGACGCGCCCCCGGGCGCCGTTCTCCGCGCGCGGCCCATCCCCGGGCTCTCCCGCGCGGCCAGCCCGTCGTGGGCGCGGACGGTCGCCCGCGATAGGCTCTCAGGCGCATCCCCTCCGAGAGGACCCCATGAGCAGACCAGTCCACCAGGAATCGCCCGTCCGCGCTACTAATTGGGCGGAGGTCGTGCGCCTGCGCACTCTGCCCGCCGCCGTCGCGCCCGTCCTCCTGGGAGCTGGCGCCGCCACCTCATTGGGTGTCGGGTCCCTGCTTCGCACGCTGCTCGCGGCGGGCGTCGCCCTGGCCCTCCAGATCGGCTGCAACCTCGCCAATGACTACTCCGACGGCGTGCGCGGCACGGACGATCAGCGCACCGGGCCGCCGAGGCTGACCGCCTCGGGGCAGGTGGCGCCCCGCGCCGTCAAGCTCGCCGCCTTCGTCTGCTTTGGGATCGCCGCGGCTCTCGGACTCGCCCTGGTGGCTCTGACGGGTCAGTGGTGGCTCATCGGCGTCGGCGTGGCCGCCGTGGCCGCCGCCTGGTTCTACACCGGTGGTCCTCGTCCCTATGGCTACGCCGGCTTGGGCGAGGTGTTCGTCTTCGTTTTCTTCGGGCTCGTGGCCACCTGTGGCACCGCCTACGTCCAGGGAGGGGCCGTGCCCGGATGGCTCTGGCTCGCCGCCTGCGGGATCGGCCTCATCGCCTGCTCCCTGCTCATGGTCAACAATCTGCGCGACATCAACACCGATCCCGTCCACGGGAAGAGGACGCTGGCCGTGCGCCTCGGCGAGTCCCGCGCCCGCAGGGCTTACACGGTCATGGTGCTCATGCCGGTGCTCATCGCCGCCGGATCGCTCGTCTGGGCGCATACCGCCGTCGGCGGCGCCTGGGACGTCGTGGCCATCGTCGACGTCGTCTGCCCCCTCGTCATCGTGTTCCCCTTCGCCTGGCGCGCCACGACCGCCGTGCGCGCCGGGGCCACCGGCCACGAGCTCATCGGCTCCCTTCGCAACGCGGGCCAGTACGAGCTCGTCTACGGCGTCGTCATCGGCCTGGCCTTCCTCATCGTGGGGACTTGAGGCCCTCGGGCACGACGGCGCCCCGGCGCCCGCCGAGTACTGGGCAGTACTGGACGGGGCGCCGGGGCGCCGCCGCTCGCGGGTCTCAGTTGCCGCTGTCCGGGCTCATCGAGTCGTCGCTCATGGAGTCATCGCTCATCGAGTCGTCGCTCATGGAGTCATCGCTCATCGAGTCGTCGCTCATCGAGTCGGCGGGGGCCTCGGAGGCGCTGTCGCCCATGGCGCCGCCGTCGCCCATCTTGTCGCCGTCCGTGGTGGAGTCATCCATCATCGAGCCAGCGGGCTCGGCGGAGGCCCCGGCGTCCGTGGCAGCCGGGGCCGTGGTGGCCGGAGCCGTGGTGGCCGCGGGGGTCGTGCTCACGGAGCCGCCGGAGTTCGAGGACCCGCAGGCGGCCACGCCGAGGGCGGCGATGGCGACGAGGGCGGCGGCCATGGTGGTGCGAATGCGCATGTGCTTCTCCTGGTGTTGGGGTGATGCGAGCGCGCGAGAAGCGCGGCGTCTCGGTCTGGTCGCGACACCATAACGAATAGATCACTGTGGATTCTGTGATACTCCCCATATGCGCTGGTGGTCGCGGGACTCCTCTGGCCTCCCCTGATTGCTGCGCGGCCCGGAATCGCGGGCCAATCCGTCGCGCTTCCTCCCGCTCGTGCCGGCGGGAATCTCCCGGGGTCCGTCTCAAGGAGTGCCCACGGGTCCCATCCGCGCCGGTCCTCACGGACTTGATCGGCCCGTCGGCGCCCCTCCCCCCTCAGGCGTAGAAAAGCGGCCGACCGCATCGTGATGCGGTCGACCGCCAGCGGGTACGACGAGCCCTCGGCGCGGCCCTCTCCCCAACTCAGAGGCCGCGCCGAGGGAGCTTTTACTCCGCGTTCGTCGCGGGGGTCACTTCGCGGCGTCAGTCGCCTTGCCGTCGCTCATCTTGTCGCCCTTGCCGTCGGACATCTTGTTGTCCTTGCCGTCGGACATCTTGTCGCCCTTGCCGTCGGACATCTTGTCGCCCTTGCCGTCGGACATCTTGTCGCCCTTGCCGTCGGACATCTTGCCGGCGGTGGAGGTCGCGGCGGGCTTGGTGTCCTTCGAGTCGCTGGACGAGCCGCAGGCGGCCAGGCCCACCGCGGAAACGGCGATGAGGCCAGCAGCAAGAGCGGTGCGAGCGGTGCGAATACGCATGGGAGTTCTCCTCTACGAAGGTTCTAGGTCAGGCCTGCCTCGTGGCGAGCCATCACCCCTCGTTCGGGGCCGGGGCTCAGCCGGATCGGATCAATCAATGTGACGCTCGCCATGCATCGTCCATCGTCGTTCCACCCATCCACTGACCGTCCGGCGTCGAACAAGGGGTGAATCAATCACACAGACACGCTTAGGAGCCCAGATGCTCATCAGTCTTGTCCTCATTGGCTTCTTCGGAGGCCTTATCACGGGCATATCACCGTGCATCCTGCCGGTCCTGCCCGTCATCCTCCTATCCGGCGGCGCCCAGGGCGCCAAGGGCGAGGGCGGGAAGACCCCCTCGCGCCTGCACCCCTACCTCGTCGTCGGCGGCCTCGTCCTGAGCTTCACCACCTTCACCCTCATCGGCTCCACACTGCTCAACCTGCTGGGCCTCCCGCAGGACACGCTCCGCTGGGCCGGCGTGGTGCTCCTCGCCCTCATCGGCGTGGCCATGATCATCCCGAAGGTCATGGAGATCATCGAGCGCCCCTTCGCGCGCTTCCAGAGCCTGGGAGGCGGCAAGCGCCCCACGAACGGATTCCTTCTCGGGCTCGTCCTGGGAACCGCCTACGTGCCCTGCGCCGGGCCCGTGCTCGCCGCCGTCTCCGTGGCGGGCTCCACCGGCAAGATCGGCGCCGACACGGTCGCCCTCGCCGTCTCCTTCGGCCTGGGAACCGCCGTCCCCCTGCTGTTCTTCGCCCTGGCCGGCCGCGGCATCACCGAGCGCCTCAAGGCCTTCCGCACGCGCCAGAAGGGCGTGCGCATCGCCGCCGGCGCCATGATGATCTTCCTGGCCGTCGCCCTGGTGACCGACCTGCCCGCCGCCGTTCAGCGCTCCCTGCCGGACTACACCGCCTCCCTCCAGGCCAAGACGGATCAGGCGCTGAGCTCCACCCGTCAGAACTCCGAGGGCCGGGGGGCCTGCGTCGACGGCGCCGACCACCTGGAGAACTGCGGCACCGTCCCGGAGCTGACCGGGATCAACGCATGGTTCAACACCCCCGGCGATCAGGCGCTGACCGCGGCCGACCGCGAGGGCAAGGTCCAGCTCTTGGACTTCTGGGCCTACTCCTGCATCAACTGCCAGCGCTCCATTCCGGGTCTTGAGAGGCTCTACAAGACCTACAAGGACTCCGGTCTGCAGGTCATCGGCATCCACTCCCCGGAGTACGCCTTCGAGAAGGAGGTTGACAACGTCCGCGCCGGTGCCCAGAAGCTCGGGATCACCTACCCGGTCGCCGTCGACTCCAGCCTGGCCACCTGGACCGCCTTCGACAACCACTACTGGCCCGCCCACTACCTCGTGGACGCCACCGGGGAGTTGCGCCAGGTGAAGTTCGGCGAGGGCGGCGAGGCGACCACCGAGAAGCTCGTCCGCGAGCTGCTCAGGCAGGCTAACCCCTCCGCCCAGCTCCCCGAGCCCATCTTCAGTGAAGCGGACAACGCCCCCGACGTCTCTGCGGAGCGCAGCCCTGAGACCTACCTCGGCTCTGACCGCGCCCAGTACTTCGCCGGTGGCGTCCTCAAGCCCGGCCCCGGGAACTTCACCTTCCCCGCCAAGCAGAGGACGAGCAGCTTCGCCCTCGAAGGAGCCTGGTTCGTCGAGGGCCAGCAGATCCGCCCCGATGGCGCTCCCGGCAAGCTGCGCCTGTCCTGGAAGGGCAAGAACGTCTACCTCGTGGCCTCCGGAGAGGGCAACATCACCTGGAAGAACGCCGACGGCGAGGAGAAGACGACCCACATCTCCGGAACGCCGAACACCAATGAGCTCGTGAGCATGGACAAGCCCTCGTCGGGGGAGTTGGAGCTCACGGTTGACCCGGGGGTCTCCCTGTACTCCTTCACCTTCGGGTGAGGCGTGCAGTCCCCGGCTGCGAATGGGAAGAGAGGAGGAGAACGATGAGGAGGCGCCCCACCGGGCCCGTACTATGCGCAGTGTGGAAAAGCAGCGGCGCACTGAGCACGGAGACGAGGCCGACGCTCTCCTGGGACGTGTTGCCCAGGGGGACGAGAATGCCTTCGCCGAGTTGTACGACGCCTGGGCGGGGCGCCTCCTCGCCCTCATCATCCGCATCGTCATCGACCGGTCCCAGAGCGAGGAAGTCCTCCAAGAGGTCATGCTCGAGGCCTGGCGCCGAGCTCCCTCCTTCGACCCCTCCCGGGGGACGGGCCGGGCCTGGCTCGTCACCATGGCGCGCCACCGGGCCATCGACAGGGTCCGTTCCTCCCAGGCCGCGAGGGACCGTGAGGACGCCTGGCAGGGATACCTGCCCGATAGCGACGTCACCGCGGCAGAGGTGGAGGACCGCATGGAGGCCGGCAGGGTCCGCGATGCCCTCGACGCCGTCGGGGAGCCCCACCGCACGACGATCGCCCTGGCCTACTTCACCGGCCTCACCCACACCGAGATCGCCGAGCGGATGGGCGTGCCGCTGGGCACCGTTAAGAGCCGCATCCGGGACGGGATGGCCAAGATGAGAGCGCACTTAGGAGAGCAACGATGAGCAGGGAGGGACAGGACATGACCGCGGCAACGCGCATCGGCGTTGATGATGAGGAGCTCCGCAAGCTCCTCGACGGCGAGACCGGCGCCCTCCTCGGCGCATCACTGACCCCCGTCGAGCCGTCCGCCGGGATGCGCGCGGCGCTCCTGGAGCGGATCAAGGGCGTCGAGCAGGACGGGGCGGCCCCGGCCCCCGGTGACCACTCGGAGACGGGACGCGCGGACGCCCCTCGCGGCTCCGACGACGCCGAGGAGCTCGCCCCCGTCATCCCGCTGCGCCGCCGCCGCGCCTGGCGCTACACGGCCCAGGCGGCGGCCGCCGTCGCGCTCATCGCCGCGGGCTTCGGCGCCGGGTACGGCAGCGGCTACGGATCGGGCTATGACGGCGGTCATGACACCGCCATGGAGCACGTGACCCCGATGATCGACTACACCCACCTCAATCAGGCCCAGGACGTCCGGCGCGTCACTGACACCATGTCCGACGGGCATGTGGCCACGCTGACCTGGAGCGAGGGCATGTCCATGACGGCCCTGTCGCTCCCGGCGGCGATGTCCGCCTCGACCGGTGGGACCGCTTTGCAGATGTGGCTGGAGGATCCAACCTCGGGCATCACCTCGCTGGGCACCTACGCCCCCGATAAGGGCACTACCTTCACCTTCCTCCCCATGATGCCGAAGCCCGGGCAGCGCGTCCTCATCACGGCAGAGCCTGCCGGGGGCTCCGCCCAGCCGACGACGCGGCCGCTCGTGGTCCTCGCCGTCGGTGGGCAGGGCGGCGATGGGGGGAGCGGCCAGGGTGCGGGGCCGAGCGGCCCGGCCTCCACGCCGTCGTCGTCCGCCGCCAGCCACGCCTGAGACGCCTGGCCCGAGCAGTGAGCGGCCCCGGTACCGAACTCGGTACCGGGGCCGCTCGCGCGCGAGGAGGAGAGCGTCAGCGGGCGCCCTCGGCCAGGGGCGCCTCGGCGTCGGGCTCGCCCGTGATCCGGTTGCGGATATCGCGGCGCACCACCTCGATGCTCCACAGCCAGACGATGTGCCCGAAGAACTCCGAGAAGTGCTCGGACCAGGTCTGCGCGCCAGCGACCCAGGGGAAGGGGTTCGGTGCCCATCCCAGCAGCGGCATGACGACGACGTGCGCGCCCACGTACACGAGGATGCCGAAGGCGGCGCCTTGCCAGAGCTTGATGCCGGGGTAGTACTCGGCGAGGACGCAGTAGATGAGCGCGAACACGATCGCGAAGCCGAAGTGCACGATGAAGGACATGATCGGCGCCGGATTGTTGTTGAAGGTCACCGTGGCGTGCGAGGCGTCATGGGACATGCCGAACCACTCCAGCATCGACTGCGGGGGGTTGGTCTCCGAGCGAATGCCCGGGGTGCGGGGCGGGAAGGGGACCTCCCAGCCGAATTTCACGATGGCGGAGAAGAAGCCTCCGATGAGGCCGACGATGATCGCCGCGCCGATGCGGCGGCGGGCCGGATCCGTCCTGGTAAGCAGTGATGACATGGGGAGATCTCCTTGGTCGATGTGCCGTGGAATATAACTAGAAGTAGTAGGGGAAGGGGGACCAGTCCGGCTCGCGGCGCGCTAGGAAGGCATCCCGGCCCTCGACGGCCTCATCGGTCATGTAGGCCAGGCGCGTGGCCTCCCCCGCGAAGACCTGCTGGCCGGCCAGGCCGTCGTCAGCCAGGTTGAAGGCGTACTTGAGCATGCGGATCGCCTGGGGCGACTTGGAGGCCACGATGGCGGCGTACTCCAGCGCCCGCTCCTCCAGCTCGGCATGGGGCACCGCCTCATTGACCACGCCCCAGCGCTCGGCGTCGTGGGCGTTGTAGGGGCGGGCGAGGAAGAAGATCTCCCGGGCGCGCTTGTCCCCGCACTGGCGGGCCAGCAGCGCCGAGCCGTAGCCGGCGTCGAAGGAGCCCACGTTCGCGTCGGTCTGCTTGAAGCGCGCGTGCTCGATAGAGGCCAGCGACAGGTCGCACACGACGTTGAGCGAGTGCCCGCCGCCGGCGGCCCAGCCGCTCACCGCGGCGATGACGACCTTGGGCATCATGCGGATGAGCCTCTGGACCTCGAGGATGTGCAGGCGCCCCGCCCGGGCGGTGTCCGCGCGGGCCCGTGCCGCCGCCACATCGTCCTCATGGGAGTAGGCCCCCGACGGCGCCGGGCACTGCGGGGCCGCGGCGGTGCCGCTGGCGCGGGCAGCGCCGTCATCGGTCTCATAGAGGTAGCCGTCGCGGCCCCGGATGCGCTGATCCCCGCCCGAGGAGAAGGCCCAGCCGCCGTCGCGCGGGGAGGGGCCGTTGCCGGTGAGGATGACGGCGCCGACGTCGCCGCTCATGCGCGCGTGGTCGAGCGCCGCGGCGAGTTCGTCGACGGTGCGGGGCCGGAAGGCGTTGCGCACCTCGGGGCGGTTGATCGCCACCCGTACCACGGGAAGGTCCCGCAGCCAGGTACCCTCGGCGTCCCGCTCGCAGCCGCGGTGGTAGGTGACGTCGGTGAGCTCGCCCGCGCTGAAGCCCTCGATCTCCCTCCAGCGCAGGGGGTCGAAGATCTCCGAGATGCGGCGGGGCAGGGGGTGCTCGGAGCCCCTCGCGGTGCTGGCGTGCCCGGGGGCGGGCGCGGACGGCCTTGGAGGGGTGGATGGGGCTGACGAGGAAGATGCGGAGGTCATGGGCATCAGGGTAGGCGAGAGGCGCTGGGGGGAGCGCCGTTACGCTGGGGCCATGAACGAGTCCCAGCCCAGTGCCGCGCCTCGCACGATGCCAGGCGTCGCGTCCGCCAACGCCGTCCGCGCCACCGCAGAGCCCGTGGCGGCGGGCGGCGCCCACCATCGCCAGGCCATCCCCGCGACCCAGGGCGGGGGGCGGGTTGACTCTGAGGTCGGCCGGCTGCGCGAGGTCATCGTCCACCGGCCCGGCGCGGAGGTCTCCCGCCTGACGCCCATCAACGCGAACAGCCTCCTGTTCGACGACGCCCTCGACGTCGAGCTCGCCCAGGCCGAGCACGACGCCCTCACCGCGATCCTGCGCGGGCACGGCGTCATCGTCCACGACTTCCGCGACCTGCTCGCCGAGTCCCTGGCCGTGCCCGAGGCTCGCGCCCTCGTCCTGGAGCAGGCCGTGGGCCCCGAGGAGGTAGGACTGTCCACCTCCGAGGTGCTCACCGCCTACCTCGGGGGCCTGCCCGACGCCGAGCTCGCCGAGATCCTCCTGGCGGGCCTCACCCGCGCTGAGCTGCGCGACCGCCTTGACGCCTCCGATTCCAGGATCTTGTTCGCCACGACCTTCCTGTCGACCCTCGAGGGCCAGTTCGTCATCTCCCCGCTGCCCAACCACCTGTTCACGCGCGACGCCTCCTCGTGGATGTACGGCGCCTGCCACCTCAACCCGATGGCCCTTGCCCCCCGTCGCCGTGAGACCGCCAACTACGAGGCGGTGTACCGCTACCACCCCGCGTTCGCCGACCGGGCCGTGCTCTGGGCCACCCCGCGCCACGCCACGGGCGCCACCGTTGAGGGAGGCGACATCCAGGTGATGGGCAACCGGACCCTCGTCGTGGGGCTCTCGCACCGCTCCACCGCCGCGGGCGTCGAGCGCCTGGCCTCCCGGCTCTTCGCCGACGGCGCCGCGGACCGCGTCATCGGTGTCCACATGCCCGATCGCGCCTTCTACACCGAGCTCGATGCCGTCATGCACCTGGACACCCTCATGTCGATGGTCGCCCCGGACACCTACCTGCGCTTCGCGGGCTTCGACGACGTCACCACCGTGGAGATCGAGCCCGGCCCCACCCACGGCTCGGCGACGCCGGGCCTGAAGGTCACGATCCACGACGGCGCCGAAATGGACCAGGTCCTGGCCCGGGCGGCAGGCATCGATTCCTTCCGAATCATCAGCCCCGACATGACCGATGAGGCCGAGGCCCTGCGGGAGCTGGCACGCGATTCCTGCAACGTCGTCGCCCTCGCCCCGAACCTCGTCATCGGTTACGCCCACAACCGGCGCGCCAATGAGGCGCTGCGCGCCGCGGGCGTCGAGGTGATCGAGACCCCCGGCGTCGAGCTTGTCCGGGGCCGTGGTGGCGGCCATTGCATGACCTGCCCCATCACCCGCGACGCCGTGTGAGCGCGCTGCGCGCGGCCGCGGCGCCACTCGGTGCTGGCGGCCCGTCAGCGGGCCAATGAGGCGGGCGCGCGCCGCGGGGCGTCAGGCAGCGGGCTTAGGGCGGTAGGCCGTCAGGCGCCCCGAGTCGTCGTAGGCGATGAGCTCGCCGCCGTCGGGGGTGACGTTCCATGAGGAGAGGTTCCCGATCCTCATCGCCCCCGACTCGGCGCCCGAACCGGGATCGACCAGGTGCAGGTACAGGTCATGATCCCGAACCTCGCGCACTTCGGCCAACGGCCCGGTTCCCATCATCGTCGTGTAGGTGACCGGCAGCAGCCGGCATTCGGCGCCGTTACCGGTGCCAGTGCGGCTGCGTCGGGTCAGCGAGTTGATGCCCGGCATGGACAGGGTCGCGCCACCGTGAACGAGTGTGGCGGAGCAGGTGCCGTCCTTCGCCTCCGCGGAGACTTTCATCGTCGATGGGGCCCAGGAGGTGTCCGCGTTCTCGATCCAGGCGCGGGCCTGCTCCGCGCTGATCGGCGTGGGGGAGTAGGGGAATGTGCCGTAGTCCTTTGAGCCGTCCCGGCGAGCGTCTCCGAGGGGGGTGCCGTCGGGGGAGTACAGGGAGACGCGCTCCTCATCCTCGAATTTGTCCGAGATGCCGACGAGCCAGCCATCGGACAGGGGCGCTACGAGGGCGGCGCCCGTGATCTGACCCATGGATCGGGTCGATCCATTCTCGAGGTCCAGGGCGAGCAACTCCGTGGTGACCTTATCGCTCTTCTGGAGGTTCAGGTCTCCCAACGCCAGGGCGTACCGGTTGTTGTTGAGCGCGCTGAGCCCCACCGCGATAGTGCTGTTGGAGGACTCGATCGTCCTTGTCCAGCGATCGTCGTAGCGGGAGGTCCACAGCGTGCAGGTCAGGCCCTCGCAGGCGATCGCGATGCCGTGAGCGGCGGAGACCGTCGCATCGGCCGGCCACGGGGCGCGAACGCGCTCCTGGGTGTCGAGATCGATCAGGTCGCCGCCGTCGACCACCCAGTTCTTCCACACCCCGGGTTCCGGCAGGGCATGGCCGAGGTCCTGCTCCCAGAGGAGCTCGACCCCCCTCTCGGACTCCTGCAGGACCGTGACGAGGGTGGACTCGCCCCGGATGATGAAGCGCACGAGTTTGGAGCCGGCCTTTATGACCTTGACCCGGTCCTCCTCATGGGTGCTCGGGGACTCGAGGCCGCCATAGCTCCATGCCTCCTCGGTCCCATTGAGCCAATCCGTCGACCACGTGTTCCTGGAGGGGGAGATGAGCTCATTGAGGGCTTTCGGCGCCGAGGACCTCAAGACCGCGTAGGCGGCGGCGCCGCTTCCCAGGAGCACGCTGAGCGCTAGGACGACCGAGACCACGGCGCGAGCCCGGCCTCCCGGGGCGGGTGGGGGACTCGATGAGGGTGGCAGATCAGCGACCATGGGATCGAGGATGCCACGGATCCCCGCGGCTCGCACCGGGTTGCCCCCGGGCGCGCAACACAGCCGGGCGCTCCATGACCTGGGACTCCGACCCGGGGCTCCCCATGGCCTGGAGACGGCGAGCCCTGGAACCGCGGACCTCTGGCTATCCTGGGGGCGTGACTCCCACTTCCCATGCGCGGATCCGCGGAGAGCTCGACCTGGGGGCTCTCCGGGAGAATGACCGCACCGGCCTCCTGGCTGACATCGACAGGATCGTCGTCTGGGATATCGCCCTGACCACCCGCTTCCGCGGTCTGACGCGTCGTGACGGTGTCCTGATCCACGGCCCCGCGGGCTGGGGCGAGGCCGCCCCCTTCTGGGACTACAACGCCGACGCCTCCGCGCCGTGGCTCGCCGCGGCCCTTGAGGCCGCCACCGGCATCGGACCCGGAGGCGCCCCTGCCCCCCAGCACCCCGTCGTGCGCACCCACATCCCCGTCAACGTGACCATCCCCGAGGTGGGGGAGCAGCGGGCCCGTGAGATGGTGGTCGCCTCGGGCTGCCGCACCGCCAAGGTCAAGGTCGCCGGGCGGCGCGACTCGATGCGCAAGGACATCAAGAGGCTCGAGGCCGTCCGGGACGCCCTCGGCCCCGAGGGCCGTATCCGCATCGACGCCAACGGCTGCTGGGACCTCGACGCCGCCGCCCGCCACATCCCCATCCTCGACCGCGCCGCGGCGGGCCTGGAGTACGTGGAGCAGCCCTGCTCCGACGTCCACGACCTCGCCGCGCTGCGCAAGCGCCTCAGCGTGCCGATCGCCGCCGACGAGTCCATCCGCCTGTCAGCGGACCCCCTCGCCGTCACCCGCCTGCGGGCTGCCGACCTGGCGATCCTCAAGGTCGCCCCCCTGGGAGGGGTCACCCGCGCCCTCGCGATGGCCGAGCGGCTCGGGCTGCCCGCCGTCGTCTCCTCCTCCCTGGACACGACCATCGGCATCTCCGAGGGCACCCGGCTGGCAGCGGCGCTGCCCGTGCTCGGGCGCGCCTGCGGGCTGGGCACGATCCGCCTGCTCTCGCGCGACGTCGCCGTTCCCTCCGCCATTCCCGCGGGCGGCTCGCTCCCGGTGCGCGCGCCCCACCTGTCCAACGCGATCCTCGGCGCCGTGCTCGCCGGCGAGGAGACCGTCTCCCAGTGGCAGTCCCGTTTCGCCCATATGCTCGGGGCCCTGACCGCCCGACGGGAGCGGGAGGCGCGCGACGCCTCGACCGCCGTCGGTGGCCTTCCGATCTGACCGGCGCCGACGGCGCTCACGACGAAGCCGAGGACCGATGCAACCCCCCTCACTCACCGCTGCCGCCGCTATCGTGGAGGCCCTGGTGGCCACGGGCGTCCGCTGGGCGGTCCTCAGCCCCGGATCGCGATCCGCCCCCATGGCCTACGCCCTGGCCGAGGCGGAGGCCGCCGGGCTCCTGGGCCTGCGGGTCGTCCTGGATGAGCGCAGCGCCGGCTTCACCGCCCTGGGCATGAGCCGCGCGGCCCTCCTGGAGGGCCGGCGCGCCCCCGCCGTGGTCGTGACCACCTCCGGCACCGCCGTGGCCAACCTCCACCCGGCGCTCGCTGAGGCCGATGCCGCCGGCATCCCGCTGGTCGTCATCTCCACCGACCGCCCGCACGAGCTCGTGGGCACTGGCGCCAACCAGACCACCGCGCAGGCGGGCATCTTCGCGCTCGCTCCGCGCGCGACCGTCGACATCCCCGCCGATCTCACGGCCCCCGGCCCGGCCGGACTGGGTGAGGAGCCCGGGCGGGCGGCCATCACCGGGCAGGTCCGCAGGGCCGTTCTCGCCGCCGCCGGGACGCTGACCCGCGATCCGGGCCCCGCCCACATCAACGCCCGATTCCGCCCGCCGCTCACGCCGGGCGGAGGGCCCATCCTGGGGGAGCCGCCCTCGCGCGCCGCCCTCGCGGGCCCGGCTGTCTGGGAGGCCCCCGCCCCCGCGCCGCACGCCGTCTGGGAGGCCGCCGCCCCCGCCACGGGAGAGGGGGGTAGCGCCCCCGGGCTCGTCGTCGCTGGCGACTGCCCCGACCCCGCCCTCGGCGACCTCGCCGCGAGAGCGGCCGAGCGTCTCGGATGGCCGCTCCTGGCCGAGCCGACCTCGGGCGCGCGCCATGGCTCCACCGCGCAGCCCCGATACGCCGAGTTGCTCGCCACCACCGCCGGGCGCGACCTGGCATCGAGGGTGCGCCGCATCCTCGTCGTCGGCCACCCCAGCCTCAGCCGGCCCATCAGCGCGCTCCTGGCCCGCCACGACGCCCGGATCAGCGTCCTGGCCGATCGGGCCAGGATCACCGACGTCGCCGGAACCGCGGGGCGCGTCATCGCCGTCGAGCCCGCCGGCACCCCCGGCGGCCGGGCGGGCCAGGCGGAGCGGATCGCGCGCCTCCTCGGGGGCGGGGGGCGTGCCTGGGCGGCCGACTGGACGAGCGCCGTCTGCGCCCTCGACCCTCTCTCGGCGCCGCTCGGCGCCGGGGCCGGCTCCCCCGCGCAGGCCGATGCCCCCCACTTGGGCGCACTCACCGCGGACGACGCCGCCCTCGCCGTCTGGGCCTCCTGCGCCCCCGATCGCGCGGGCGCCGAGGCCCCCCTGCTCGTCGTCGGCTCATCCATGACGATTCGTCGTCTCGACCGGCTCGCGCCCGTGGGCGCGCCCGCGCCCACCGCCGTCGCCAACCGGGGCCTGGCCGGCATCGATGGGACGATCGCCACCGCCAGTGGCCTGGCGCTCGCCTCGGGAGGGCCGGTTCGCGCGGTCATGGGGGACCTGGCCTTCCTCCACGACGCCATGTCGCTCGGCCGCGGCGAGCATGAGCGTGAGCCCGACCTCCAGGTCATCGTCCTCGACGACGCCGGCGGCGCCATCTTCAAGGGCCTGGAGTACGCGGGAGTGCCGGGGGATGAGCGATTCGCCCGCCTCTTCGCCACCCCTCAGTGCGGCAGCATCACCGCCCTGGCCCGGGCCCTGGGCGTGGCTGTTCATGAGGCGGGCGACGCGCGCGCCCTCGAGCGCGCCCTGGCGGAGCCGGTGCGCGGGCTGAGCGTGATACGGGTCGCCCTGGCCTGAGCCCGTCCTGGGCGCCGGTATACCAAGTTGTAACGGGCCTTGCTGCCAGGGAGATCACTGATGAGGGGAGAACGCGCACAGCCCGGCCACAGGTGGCGAGAAGAGAAGACACAGTCTCCCCGGTCTACCATGCGGCAGACAGCAGTTGATGACGCGGGTCGATCAGGCGCGCGCCCCATCCAGGAGGTTCAGAGGAGACCATGAGCAACTACGACGAGTCGAACGGGCAGCCGACTGGTGGCGCCAGCGCCACCAATCCGCACAGCTTGGCTCCCTCCGACCCCGCCCCCGCAGACAGCTCTGTCCCCGCGGCGGCGCGCATGACCGATCCCGCCGCGCCCACCGAGACCTACACCTCCGCCCCCACCGCCCCCGCCGGCTACGACTTCGGTCCGGGCTCTCAGCCGGGCCACTACCCCACCACCGACGCCTTCGCGGCGCCCACCACCGACGCCTTCGCGGTGCCGCCGGCCATGAGCGCCGTCGACGGCGGGGCCCCCGTCCCCGCGGCCCCCACGAAGGAGCGGCGGGGGCCCGGCTGGGGCTCCATGATCGCCATGACCGTGGCCGCCGCCCTGCTCGCCTCCGGGGGTACCTTCGCCGCCTTCCGCCACGACACCGATGGCGCCTCCACCCCGAAGAGCGCCGGCTCCTCGCCCACCGCCGTCGCGACCGGCTCCACCACGCAGACCGTCACCTCCCAGGGGACGACCCCGGACTGGCAGGCCGTCACCGCCGCCGTGTCGAACTCAGTCGTGTCCATCACGGTGTCCGTGGGGAACAGCGGCGCCGTCGGCTCCGGCGTCATCTACGACTCCAAGGGGCACATCCTCACGAACCAGCACGTGGTCGCGGGGGCCTCGAAGATCATGGTCACCCTCGCCGACGGGCGCATTTACGGCGCCGAGGTCACCGGCACGGACGCCAGCACGGACCTGGCCGTCATCAAGCTCAAGGACGCCCCGAGCGACCTCACCGTGGCGCAGATCGGGGACTCGGACTCCCTCGCGACCGGCCAGGGCGTCATGGCGATTGGCAACCCGCTGGGCCTGTCCTCCACGGTGACCACCGGCATCATCTCCGCGCTCGACCGCCCCGTGGTGACCACCCGGGAGGACACCGGGGATCCCTCCAAGGGCTCCGATCCGTCCCAGCAGGGACCGCAGTCGGGGGACCTCGGCGGGCTGCTCAACAACCTGTTCGACAGGGGGAAGAATCCCACCTCGCAGGTCTACACCAACGCCATCCAGATCGATGCCGCCATCAACCCCGGCAACTCCGGCGGGCCGCTCTTCGACGGCAGTGGCAAGGTCATCGGCATCACGAGCTCGATCGCCTCGACCGGGCGCTCCGGCTCCTCGGGCGAGAAGGCGGGGTCGATCGGCATCGGTTTTGCGATCCCCGTCAAGCTCGCCCAGAAGGTCGCCGACCAGCTCATCGCCACTGGCAGCGCGTCGCACGCCTACCTGGGGGTGAGCATCGGTGACGGCGGCGCTGAGGCTGACGGCGTCCTGCGCGCCGGCGCCG
This sequence comes from Actinomyces sp. zg328, assembly GCF_009829635.1. Classification (NCBI taxonomy): domain Bacteria; kingdom Bacillati; phylum Actinomycetota; class Actinomycetes; order Actinomycetales; family Actinomycetaceae; genus Actinomyces; species Actinomyces sp. zg328. The sequence continues at coordinate 42,270 of NZ_VWPE01000003.1, read as the reverse complement.
AGGTCGGCAGTGTGGAGCAGGGCTCTCCCGCGGCCAACGCCGGCGTCAAGCAGGGCGACGTGATCACGGCGATCAATGGCAAGAAGACCAACCAGGCCGCAGCGCTCACCGGCTTCGTCCGCCAGTACTCCGCTGGGGACGAGGTGACGCTCACCGTCATCAGGGGCGGCAAGTCTCAGGAGATCAAGGTCACTCTCGCCGAGAAGACCTCCTGAACCACGTCGCCGGGACCGGTCTCGCTCCTATTTTCGACCGGTCTCGGCGATGGGGAGGGCGCCGAGGGCGCCGAGCATGGGGCGCATCTTCGCGCGGGTCTCGGCGAGCTCATCGTCGGGATCGGAGTCCGGCATGATCCCGCCGCCCCCGAAGACCCTCACCGGCCCGCCGGGCGCGGCGATGGAACCACTGCGCAGCGCGATGCACCACTCGCCCTCGCCATGCCAGTCCACCCAGCCCACCGGCCCCGCGTAGCGCCCGCGGTCCATGCCCTCGACCTCTTCGATGATCCGGCCCGCCGCGCCGCGCGGGGTGCCGCACACCGCCGCGGTGGGGTGCAGGGCCCCCACGAGGGACAGGGCGCCCGTGTCCCCTGCCACCACGCCGGTGATATCGCTGGCCAGGTGCAGGACGTTGGGCAGCTCCAGGAGGAATCGCTCGGGCGCCTCCACCACCGAGCACAGCGGCATGAGTGCCTCGATCGCCGAGGCCCGCGCCAGGGCGTGCTCCCGGTTGTTCTTCTCCGAGCCCTCCAGCCAGGCGGCCAGTTCGGCGGTGCGACTGGGGGTGTCGCCCGGGTGGCGGCGGGCCGTCCCAGCCAGCACGCGGCTCGTCAGCCTGCGGCCGGCCAGGCGCAGCAGCATCTCCGGTGAGGCGCCGAGCATCCCATCGACCGCGAAGGTCCAGCAGGACGGGTACGCCCGTCCCAGCCTGCCCAGGATCGTCCCCGCGGGAAGGGCCTGGCCCGGAGTGACCAGCACATCCCTGGCCAGGACGACCTTGCGGGCCTCGCCGGCGCGCATGCGCTCGCGGGTGACGTCCACGGCCGCGCGCCAGTCCGCCTCATCCAGGGCGCCGAGCTCCACGAGGGCCCGCCCGCGGTCGGCGCCGGCCTCGGGCGCCGCCGACGCCGTCTCCAGTATCTCGGCGAGGAGCGCGCCATGGTCGGGGTGCTCCGCGGGCGCCCCGCCAACCCCGGGGGCGCCCCCGACTGGGGCCCGGACCGCCGTCGTCATCCAGGCCCCGCTCTCATCGGCGCCCACGATGACCTCCGGCACGAGCAGCACGGACTCGGCCGCCGAGCGGTCCGAGAACGCGATCGTCCCCACCGCCACCGGCCCCGTGCCCGGCCGGACCAACGGATCGCGCCACCAGGAGGCGTAGACCGTCGCCCGCCAGGCGCGGCGCAGCTCCTCGATGCGCCCCGACCCCCGCGCGCCCAGGACCAGCGCCCGGCCGAGCCCCACCAGGCCCCGCCCCTCGTGAACCCAGGAGACGACGTCGTCGCGCCCGGTGAGCAGGTCGAGCAGTTCCGCGCCATCGAGGGCGCCGGGCGGCAGCGCGGTGGTCAGGAACGACAGGCGCGGGGGACGCGCGGCCGCCTCGGCGGCGGCGAGGGCCAGTGGCCGCGGCGTCCCGGGGCGCCGGAAGGGCGCGGCGCCGCTCACGGTCGCGGCTTGGCGGCGCGGTGGACGGCGACGATCCCGCCCGACAGGTTCTTGTAGCCCACGCCGCGCCACCCGGCCTCCTGCATGAGCGCCGCCAGGGCGCGCTGGTCGGGCCAGGCGAGGATCGACTCCCCCAGGTAGTCGTAGGCCTCGGTGTTCGACGAGACGAGGCGGGCCAGGGCCGGCAGGGCCGTGCCGAGGTAGAAGCGGTAGGCGGTGCGGAAGGCCCGCCAGGTGGGGGAGGAGAACTCGGCGATGACGATGCGCCCGCCCGGCCGGGTCACGCGCGCCATCTCGCGCAGGGCCTTGGAGGTGTCCTGCACGTTGCGCAGCCCGTAGGAGATCGTGACGACGTCGAAGGATTCGTCGGCGAAGGGCAGGTCCATCGCGTCGCCCTCGACGAACTCGATCCCCGGGTGGCGGCGCCTCCCCTCGGCGACCATCCCGGGGGAGAAGTCGCAGGCGACGACGTCGGCCCCGTCGGCCGCGTACTCCACGGCCGAGGTGCCGGTGCCGGCGGCGAGGTCGAGGACCCGCATCCCGGGGCGGGCCGCGACGGCGGCGCGGGTGACTCGCCGCCACATGCGCACCTGCCACAGGCTCATGACGTCGTTGGTGAGGTCGTAGCGGTGCGCGACCGCGTCGAACATGCCCGCGACCTCGCGGGGGTCCTTGGAGAGGGAGGCTCGGCTCATGGCCCCATCATTCCAGGAAGTCGCCGCCATCCCCGCCGCGCCGGCTGGCTCGGGCGGTGGCGTCATGGGGGACCCTGGTCCTAGGAAAATGTGGTATTTGGATACGAGAAACGGACGTAATTCACTTGTCCGATGACTTGTCTCCGGTCACAGAGGGGCGCCTGAATCGTTGTGATTCCGCTGATGGGCTGGTCGGAGTGATCGAGGACCGAGACCACGGTGTCATCTCGCTAGGATTTTCCCAGGCCCGCCGTGCCGGATGGGTCACATGGCCCATTGCCCGCGCCGAGAGCGCCGCGGACGCCCTATTTCAGGGCCATGGCATGAGATCCTCGAAGGAGACTGACCGATGACGATCACCCCCACGAGCCACAGCGCCCCGACGGCGCAGCGGCCTGCGCGCGGGAGTGACCTGGCCGCGGACGTCGTCGTCATGGGCGCCGGACCCGCCGGCTCATCGGCCGCCTACCACCTGGCCACCCTCGGCCTGGACGTGCTCCTGGTGGAGAAGGGCGAGTTCGGCCGGGACAAGGTCTGCGGTGACGGCCTCACCCCCTCCGCCGTGCGCGAGCTCGCCTCCATGGCCGTGGACACCACCGGCTGGCAGCGGAACGTCGGCCTGCGCGTCATCGGCGGCGGACACCGCCTCACCTTCCCCTGGCCCGAGCAGGCCTCCTTCCCCTCCTACGGGATGGCCCGCCCCCGCGCTCGGCTCGACGCGGACCTGGCCGCCCATGCCCAGCGCGCCGGCGCCCGGCTGCTGACCGGCGTCACCGTCACCGGCCCGGTCATGACCCCCTCGGGGCGCGTCATCGGAGTCGAGGCCAAGCCCAGCGCCCGCGTCGAGGCCCCCGGCATCGAGGCCCCCGCGCGCCTGTCCGCCCCGCTCGTCATCGACGCCGGCGGTGTCTCCGCACGCCTGGCCACGGCCGTGGGCCGCGCCAAGAACGAGCGCAGGCCCCTGGGTGTGGCCGTGCGCGCCTACTTCCGCTCCCCGCGCGCCAGCGACGAGTGGATGGAGTCTCAGCTCGAACTGTGGGACGGCAAGCCCGGCGAGTCCGACCTCCTGCCCGGCTACGGCTGGATCTGGCCCGTGGGCGACGGCGTCGTCAACGTCGGGCTCGGCTCAGTCTCCTCCCGGGCCGCCACCACCCGCATCGACTACCGCGGCGCCTTCGCCCGCTGGATCGCGAACTGCCCGGCCGAGTGGGGCTTCACGCAGGACAACCAGATCGGGCGCCTCGCCTCCGCCGCCCTGCCCATGGCCTTCAACCGCAAACCCCACTACGCCGACGGGCTCATGCTCCTGGGCGACGCCGGCGGCATGGTCTCCCCCTTCAACGGCGAGGGCATCGCCCAGGCGCTCATGTCCGGGCGTCTCGCCGCCCAGGCGGCCGCGCAGGCCGCCGTGCGCTCCACCCAGGCCGGCCGCGAGCAGGCGCTCGCCCAGTACCCGGCCGCCCTGCGCGCGGAGATGGGCGGCTACTACACGCTTGGGCGCCTCTTCGTCGCCCTCATCGAGCACCCCGAGGTCATGCGGATCTGCACCCGCTACGGGCTTCCCCGCAAGCGCCTCATGAAACTCGTCACCAAGCTCCTGTCCGACGGGTGGGAGCGCCGCGGCGGCGACGCGGTCGACCATTTCATCCAGCTTCTGACAAGGATGGTGCCAGCAGCATGAATCCATACGTCTCACTGCTCGTCATGGCCGGGGTGGCGCTCGTCGTCGCGCTGGGTGGACTGGCGCTGTCGGCGATCATCAGCCCGAACCGGACCAACCGGGTCAAGGTCGCCAACTACGAGTGCGGGATCGACCCCACCCCCGTCAACACCGAGACCGGGCGCTTCCCCGTCTCCTTCTACCTGGTAGGTATGACGTTCATCATCTTCGACGTCGAGGTCGTCTTCCTCTACCCCTGGGCCACCGCCTTCGCCCGGCTCGGGTTCTTCGGGTTGTCCGCCGCGCTCATCTTCATCGCCCTCATCACGGTGCCCTACATCCTGGAATGGCGCCGCGGCGGTCTGGACTGGGACTGAGCGGGACGCGACGGAAGAGAGGCAGTAGCGATGAACATGGACGCCTACCGCGCCAAGATGAAGTCCATCCCGTCCAAGCGGGATGACCTGACGGCCCAGGCCATCGAGTCGGTCGAGGGGCCCGGCTTCCTGCTCACCAGCGTTGAGCGCCTGGCCGGCCTGGGGCAGGCCCGCTCCCTGTGGCCCGTCACCATGGGACTGGCCTGCTGCGCCATCGAGATGATGGCCACCGGCACCCCCCGCTTCGACATGGCCCGTTTCGGCTGGGAGGTCTTCCGCGCCTCGCCCCGCCACGCCGACGTCATGATCGTCTCGGGCCGCCTCTCCCACAAGATGGCCCCCATCATCCGCAACGTCTACGACTCGATGCCCGAGCCCAAGTGGGTCATCTCCATGGGCGCCTGCGCCTCCTCCGGTGGCATCTTCAACAACTACGCCATCGTCCAGGGCTGTGACCACGTGGTCCCGGTGGACATCTACCTGCCCGGCTGCCCGCCCCGCCCCGAGATGCTCATCAACGCCATGCTCGAGCTCACCCGTCAGGTCGAGGCCAAGCCCATGCTCAAGCACCGCGAGGAGATCGCGCGCGCCGTCGAGGCCGCCGCCCTCGCCGCCACTCCCGTGACCGAGATGAAGGGCCAGCTCGCATGAGTGACACCACCGCGCCGAAGGACGGCGCCCCCTCGGAGGAGCTCGCCTCCGCCCCCGCCGGGCTCGCGGTGCCCGAGATCGCGGGCGCCCCGGTGCGCCCCGAGCTGCGCGTCGAGGTCGTTTCGCGCCACAGCGGGCACTTCGGCGCCGCCGACTCCGGCGACACCACCGGCTACGGCCTCACTCAGTCCGCCGTCACCCTGGCGCCGGCCGCCTCCCGCCCCTACGGCGGCTGGTTCGACGACGCCGTGGACGCCCTCATCGAGGACCTGCGCGCCTCCGGCGTCGACCCGGCCGCCGCCATCGAGAAGGTCGTCATCGAGCACGACGAGCTCACCCTGTTCATCGCCCGCGAGCACCTGCTCGACGTCGTCGCCCCCCTGCGGGACGACCAGGACCTGCGCTTCGAGCTGTGCCTGGGCGTGAGCGGCGTCCACTACCCCCAGCTGGCCGGGCGCGAGCTGCACGCCTGCTTCCAGTTCATGAGCCTGACCCACGGCGCGCGCATGATCCGCCTGGAGGTCACCTGCCCCGAGTCCGACCCCCACGTGCCCTCGATCGTCTCCCTCTACCCCGGTGACGACTGGCACGAGCGCGAGACCTGGGACCTCATGGGCATCGTCTTCGACGGCCACCCGCACCTGACCCGCTCGGCCATGCCCGACGACTGGGTCGGCCACCCCCAGCGCAAGGACTACCCGCTCGGCGGCATCCCCGTCGAGTACAAGGGCGCCACCACCCCGCCCGCAGACACCCGGAGGTCGTACCGCTGATGAGCACCACCGCAGCCTTCACCGCCGCCGGCCCCGCCACCGACGACCTCGCCGACGGCGCCCCGCAGTACACCCTGTCCGGGGGTGACTGGGATGACGTCGTCGCCCAGATCGCCGCCCGCGATGAGGCCGACCGCCTCAAGCACGACCGGATCGTGGTCAACATGGGGCCCGTCCACCCCTCCACCCACGGCGTGCTCCGCCTCGTCCTGGAGATCGACGGCGAGACCGTCACCGAGGTCCGCGTGGGCACCGGCTACCTCCACACGGGCATTGAGAAGAACATGGAGTACCGCACCTGGGTGCAGGGCGAGACCTTCGTGACCCGCATGGACTACGTCGCCCCCTTCTTCCAGGAGGTCGGCTACGCCCTCGCCGTCGAGAAGCTCCTGGGCATCACGGACGACATCCCCGAGAAGGCCACCGTCACCAGGGTCCTGCTCATGGAGCTCAACCGCATCGCCTCGCATGTCGTGGCCGTGGGCACCGGCGGCAATGAGATGGGCGGCACCACGCTCATGACCATCGCCTTCCGCTGCCGCGAGAACATCCTCCGCGTCTTCGAGATGGTCTCCGGCCTGCGCATGAACCACGCCTACGTGCGCCCCGGCGGGCTCGCCCAGGACCTTCCCGAGGGCCTGACCGACTTCGTGCGCTCGGTCATGCCGGATATGAAGAAGGACCTCCACGAGCTCGAACTCCTCCTCATGGAGAACCCGATCCTGAAGTCCCGGTTCATCGGAGTCGGCGAGATCTCCCTGGCCGGCGCCATGGCCATGGGGCTGACCGGCCCCTGCCTGCGGGCCGCCGGCTACCCCCTCGACCTGCGCAAGACCAACCCCTACTGCGGCTACGAGACCTACGACTTCGAGGTCCCCACCTACGACCGCTCCGACTGCTACACCCGCCTGCGCATGCGCGTCGACGAGTGCTACCAGTCGCTCAAGATCGTCTCGCAGTGCCTGGAGCGCCTCGACGCCATCGCCGCGCGCGGCAACCACCCCTCGAACACCACCATGGTGGCCGACCCCACCATCGCCTGGCCCGCCCGCATGGCCATCGCCACCGACGGCCAGGGCCAGTCCTTCGAGCACGTCCGCGAGATCATGGGCAGCTCCATGGAGTCCCTCATCCACCATTTCAAACTGGTCACCCAGGGCTTCCGCGTCCCCGCGGGCCAGGTCTTCCAAAAGGTGGAGCACGCCAAGGGAATCCTGGGCGTCCACGCGGTCTCCGACGGCGGCACCCGCCCCTACAGGGTCCACTTCCGCGACCCCTCCTACTCCAACCTGCAGTCCCTGGCCCTCATGGCCGAGGGCGGCATGATCGCCGACCTCGTGCCGACCCTGGCCTCGATCGACCCCGTCCTGGGAGGCGTGGACCGCTGATGAGCACGAACCCGACCACCGCGGCACCCGCGGCCGATCAGGCCGCCATTCCCGCCATCCCCGCGGCCCTCACCGCCGCCTGGGATGAGGGCGTCGCCGCCCAGCTGCTCGCCGACATCGAGGCCATCAAGAGCCGTTACCCCGCCGAGCACCAGCGCAGCGCGCTCATCCCCATGCTCCACCTCATCCAGAGCGTCGACGGCTACGTCTCGCCCGCGGGCATCGCCCTGTGCGCCGAGGAGTTGGGCCTCACCCGCTCCGAGGTGAGCGCCGTGGCCACCTTCTACAGCCAGTTCCGCCGACACCCCGCCGGTGAGTACCACGTGGGCGTGTGCACCAACGCCCTGTGCGCCGTCATGGGCGGGGATGAGATCTGGGAGGCGGTGTCGGCGCGCACCGGGCTCGGCTCCGACGAGACCTCCGAGGACGGCCGCATCAGCCTGGAGCGCATCGAGTGCAACGCCGCCTGCGACTACGCCCCCATCGTCATGGTCAACTGGGAGTTCTTCGACAACCAGACGCCCGCCTCCGCCGTCGCCCTCATCGACGCGCTGGAGGGCGGCGAGGGCGCGCGCCCCACGCGCGGGCCGGACGCCCTGCCGACCTTCCGCGCCAATGAGCGCGTCCTGGCCGGATTCGAGGACGGCCATGCCGACGAGGGCCCCTCGGCAGGCGAGCCCAGCCTCCTCGGCCGGCGCATCGCCGCGGCCAACGGCTGGACCAGCCCGAAGGAGGACACCAAGTGAGCACCAACGCCGTCGACGCCTCCCAACCCGCCGGCCCCTCCTTCACCGCGCCGGGCACACTCACCCCCGTGCTCACCGAGCACTGGGGCGAGGACCGATCCTGGACCCTGGAGCACTACCTCTCCGTGGGCGGCTACGAGGGCCTGGCTCGCGCCAAGACCATGAGCCCCGAGGAGCTCATCGGCCTGGTCAAGGGCTCCAACCTGCGCGGCCGCGGCGGCGCCGGGTTCCCCACGGGCCTGAAGTGGTCCTTCCTGCCCCCCATGGATGGGGCGCCCCGCTACCTCGTCGTCAACGCCGATGAGTCCGAGCCCGGCACCTGCAAGGACATCCCCACCATCTTGGCCAACCCCCAGGCCCTCATCGAAGGCATTGCTATCACCTCGCGCGCCATCGGTGGGGATCTCGCCTTCGTCTACCTGCGCGGTGAGGTCACCCACGTCTACCGGCGCCTGCTGGCCGCCGTGCGCGAGGCTGCCGACTCCGGTCTGCTTTCCACCGGGTTCGGGCTCGACGGCGAGCAGCCGCTGCGGATCGTCGCCCACGCCGGCGCCGGCGCCTACATCTGCGGTGAGGAGACGGCGCTGCTCGACTCCCTCGAGGGCCGCCGCGGCCACCCGCGCCTCAAGCCGCCCTTCCCCGCCGTCGCCGGCCTTTACGGGCGGCCCACGGTTATCAACAACGTGGAGACCATCGCCTCCGTGCCCGGGATCCTGGCCAAGGGCGCCGACTGGTACAACGCCATGGGCACCGAGCGCTCCAAGGGCCACGGCATCTTCTCCGTGTCCGGGCACGTGGTGAGCCCCGGCCAGTTCGAGGCCCCCTTCGGCATCACCATGCGCCAGCTCATCGAGTTCGCCGGCGGCATCCGGCCCGGCCACAGCCTCAAGTTCTGGGTGCCCGGAGGCTCCTCCACCCCGATCTTCACCCCCGACGAGCTCGACGTCCCCCTCGACTACGAATCGGTGGCCGGCGCCGGCTCAATGCTGGGGACCCGCGCCCTCCAGGTTTTCGACGACACCGTCTCCGTGGTGCGCGTCGTCGCCCGGTGGACGGAGTTCTACCAGCACGAGTCCTGCGGCAAGTGCACCCCCTGCCGCGAGGGCACCTACTGGATGCGCCAGATCATGCTGCGCCTTGAGGCCGGCAAGGGCATCCCCGGCGATGTCGAGAAGCTCGAGGACATCGCCAGCAACATCGCCGGGCGCTCCTTCTGCGCCCTCGGTGACGCCTCGGCCACCCCGGTGCTGTCCGGCATCAAGCGGTTCCGCGATGAGTTCGAGGCCGGCTACACCACGCCCGCCCGCGAGCTCTTCCCCTACCGCGCCTCCTCCATCCTCGAAAGCGCCAGGTGAGTCATGACTGAGATGGTCAACATCACGATCGACGGCGTCCCCGTCGAGGTCGCCAAGGGAACGCTGCTCATCCGCGCCGCGGAGCGGATCGGCGTGCGCATCCCGCGCTTCTGCGACCACCCCCTGCTCGGGCCCTCGGCTAACTGCCGCCAGTGCCTCGTCGAGGTCGCCATGCCGGACCGTGAGGGCAATGTGCGGCCCATGCCCAAGCCCCAGCCCTCCTGCGCCATGACCGCCACCGAGGGCATGGAGATCTCCACCCAGGCCACCAGCGCGGTGGCGGCCAAGGCCCAGGCCGGCACCATGGAGTTCCTTCTCATCAACCACCCCCTGGACTGCCCTATCTGCGACAAGGCCGGTGAGTGCCCCCTGCAGAACCAGGCCCTGGAGCTCATGAGCACCGGCGCGCAGTCCGTCACTCGATTCACCGACGTCAAGCGCACCTTCCCCAAGCCCCTGCGCCTGACCAGCAACGTCCTGCTCGACCGCGACCGTTGCATCCTGTGCCAGCGCTGCGTGCGCTTCGCCGACGAGATCGCCGGGGACCGCTTCATCGCCCTCCAGGGGCGCGGCGGCGGCCACCCCGCCACCGATGGGCACAGCGGGGGCCTCTACTCCGAGCAGATCGGCCGCTTCGACTCCACCGTCCTCGACTTCCTCGACCCGGACGCGCCCGGCGCCCCCGGCGCCCAGTCGATCCGCGGCGCACACGGCCTCATGCCCGCCGAGGGCCTCGCCGGCCCCTCGGGCGACCCCGGCGCCGCCGACGGCCTGGCCCCCGGGCCGATCGACCCGGGCCGCGGCGACCTCGATGTCTCCGGGCGCCCCTTCGCCTCCTACTTCTCGGGCAACATCATCCAGATCTGCCCGGTGGGCGCCCTCACCTCCGCGCGCTACCGCTTCCGCGCCCGCCCCGTGGACCTCGTGTCCACCCCCTCGGTCACCGAGCATGACGCCTCCGGCTCCGCGATCCGCGTCGACATGCGCCGCGGCACCGTCCTGCGCCGCCTGGCCGGCGATGACCCCGAGGTCAACGAGGAGTGGATCACCGACAAGGACCGCTTCGCCTTCCCCTGGGCCACCGCCCCCGACCGCCTGACCACGCCGCTCGTGCGCGACGAGGCCGGCGAGCTGGTGCCCACCTCCTGGTCCGACGCCCTCGACGTGGCCGCCCGGGGACTGGCGCGCGCCGCCGCCGACGGCGGGGTCGGGCTCCTGCCCGGCGCGCGCCTGACGCTGGAGGACGCCTGGGCCTGGTCCCGCTTCGCCCGGGCGGTGCTGGGCACCAACGACATCGATCAGCGCGTGCGCGACCACAGCGCCGAGGAGGACACCTTCCTCGCCGCCCGCGTGGCCGGCACGGGCCTGGGCGCCGTCACATACACCAGCCTCGAGACCGCCGGCCAGGTCCTCCTGGTCGGCCTGGAGCCCGAGGACGAGTGCGGCTCGCTCTTCCTGCGCCTGCGCAAGGGCGTGCGCGCCGGCGGGGTTCGGGTCGCCTCCCTCACCAGCGTGCTCACCCCCGGCCAGGCCAAGATGAGCGCCGAGTCCATCCTCGTCGCTCCCGGCGAGGAGGCCCGCGCCGTTGCCCTCCTGGCCCAGACGCATCCGGCGCTCGTCGAGGCCCTCAAGGCCGACGGCGCCACGATCCTCGTCGGCGAGCGCGCCGCCGCCGTCCCCGGCCTGCTCACCACCATCGACACCCTGGCCACCGCCACCGGCGCGCGCCTGGCCTGGGTGCCGCGCCGCGCCGGTGAGCGTGGGGGTATCGAGGCCGGCGCCCTGCCCTTCCTCCTTCCCGGCGGGCGGCCCGTCGCCGACGCCACCGCCCGCGAGCAGGTCGCCACCGCCTGGGGGATCCCCACCACCGGTGAGAGCGCCCGGCTCCTCCCCGAGGCCCCCGGCCGCGACACCACCGCCATCCTCACGGCCCTGACCGACGGCGCGCTGGGCGGGCTCGTCATCGGCGGCGTCGACCTGCGCGACTTCCCCGACCCGGGCCTGGCCCGCGCGGCCCTGGCCGCCTCTGCCTTCACCGTGCAGCTGGAGGTGCGCCGCTCCGAGGTCACCGAGCACGCCGACGTCGTCCTCCCCGTGGCCCCGCCCGTGGAGAAGAACGGCACCTTCGTCAACTGGGAGGGGCGCGTGCGCCCCTTCGGGCAGGCCCACGTCTCGCGCACCCGCACCGACCGCCAGGTCCTGGGCATGCTCGCCGCGGAGATGGGCGCGGACCTGGGCGTGGACAGCCTTGAGACCCTCCACGCTGAGCTCGCCGGCCTGGGCCTGTGGGCCGGGGCCCGCCCCGCCGTCGCCTTCAGCGAGGCCCCCGCCCAGGAGGCGGGGGACGAGTCCGAGGCGGCGTCGTCGGCCCCCTCCGGCCTGCCCGCGGTGCTGGCCACGCATAAGCCGATGCTCGATGCTGGACGCCTCCAGGACGGCGAGACCTTCCTGGCCGCCACCGCCTTGCGCCCCGTGGTCCGCCTCGGCGCCGACCTCGCCTCCCGGCTGGGCGTCACCGGCGGGCAGGTCGTCGAGGTGACCACCAGCACCGGTGCCATCGCGCTGCCCGCGGTCATCGGGGGAGTCGCCGACGGCGTCGTCTGGCTCCCCGAGTGCTCCGCCGGCTCGACCGTGCGCCAGAGCCTCGGCGCGCACCACGGCTCGCCCGTGCGCGTGTCGCTCCCCATCAGCGGCGCGGCCGGGACCCCCGGCAGCGCCGCCCAGCCCAACACGCCCACTGCGGAGGTGGTCCGATGAGCACCGCGTCACTCATCCTCGCCCCGGCGGCGCTGCCCGTCGCCGCGAGCGGGGGAGTCAAGGCCGACTTCAGCGGGGAGACCTGGTGGCTCACGCTGATCAAGGCCCTCTTCCTCCTGGCCTTCCTCATCCTGTCCGTCATCATGGTCCTATGGGTCGAGCGCCGTGGCCTGGCCCGCATGCAGACGCGCCCCGGCCCCAACGTCAACGGCCCCTTCGGGCTCTTCCAGGCCCTCGCCGATGCCACCAAGTTGATCCTCAAGGAGGACTTCTGGCTCGGCGGCGCCGAGAAACTCCTCTACCTGGTGGCGCCGATCCTCACGGCCTTCACGGCTTTCATGGTCTACGCGATCATCCCCTTCGGGCCCGAGGTCTCCATCTTTGGCCACCACACGCCCCTGCAGATGGCCGACTTCCCGGTGGCGATCCTCTACGTGCTGGCCGTGACCTCCTTCGGCGTCTACGGCATCATCCTGGGCGGCTGGTCCACTCACTCCGTCTACCCGCTGCTGGGCGCCGTGCGCAGCGCGGCGCAGGTCATCTCCTACGAGTTGAGCATGAGCCTGTCGATCCTCACGGTCTTCCTCGCCTCGGCCACGATGTCCACATCCGGGATCGTCGCCGCGCAAGACAGACTGTGGTGGGGCATCGCCATGATCCCCAGCTTCCTCATCTACGTCGTCTCCATGGTCGGAGAGGTCAACCGCCTGCCCTTCGACCTGCCCGAGGCCGAGGGCGAGCTCGTCGCCGGCCACATGGTCGAGTACTCCTCGATGAAGTTCGCCTGGTACTTCCTGGGCGAGTACATCAACATGTTCAACGTCTCGGCCGTGTGCGTCACCCTGTTCCTGGGCGGCTGGCACTCCGGCTTCGGATGGCTGTGGCCCGGGTCGAACGAGGGCTGGTGGCCGATGCTCTGGTTCATCGCCAAGGTCTGGACCGTCATGTTCTTCATGATCTGGACCCGGGGCACCCTCGTGCGCATTCGCTACGACCACTTCATGAAGCTCGGCTGGAAGTTCCTCATCCCGGTCTCCCTGGGATGGTTCGTCCTGGTGGCTGTCGTCCAGGGCTACCGCGCCTTCTCCGGCGGCTCTACCCGCGGCCTGCTCATGGTTCTGGCCGTCGTCTTCCTCGTGGCCATGCTCATCCTGTTCCTCCTGCCCGCCCGCGACGACGGCGCGGCCGACGGTGCCCGCGCGGGCCAGGGCGCTGGTGACCTCGTGGCCCCCGGCGAGGAGTTCGACGCCTACGCGGGCGGCTACCCCGTTCCGCCGCTGCCCGGTCAGAGCCTGCCGGTCACGCCCAGGGCCCGCCGCGCCGCGGCGGCCACCTCCCTCGCACCAGCGGGCGCCGCAGTCGGACCCGCCGGCGCCCAGTCCGCCGCGACCTCCCAGGAGGGGACCGATGACTGACCTGAACCCCACCCCGCGCGCCTCCGAGCACGACCGGTGGCTGCGCGACGCTCCCGGCCCCCTGGCCCGGGCCTTCGCGCCCGTGGCCGGGTACGGGGTCACGATCTCCTCGATGTTCCGGCCCACGGTCACCGAGCAGTACCCCTTCGAGCCGGCCAACCTCATGCCGCGCTACCACGGCCGCCACCAGCTCAACCGCTACGACGACGGCCTGGAGAAGTGCATCGGCTGCGAACTGTGCGCCTGGGCCTGCCCCGCCGACGCCATCTACGTCGAGGCCGCGGACAACGCCCCCGGCGCGCAGTACTCGCCCGGCGAGCGCTACGGCCGCGTCTACCAGATCAACTACCTGCGCTGCATCTTCTGCGGCATGTGCATCGAGGCCTGCCCCACCCGGGCCCTGACCATGACCCTCGAGATCGAGGAGCTGGTCGGCCCCACCCGCACCGGCCTCATCTACGAGAAGGACGACCTCCTGGCCCCCGTCCCCGACGGCGCCCTGGACGCCCCGCACCCCATGGTCGAGGGTACTGAGGACGGCGACTACTACCGCGGCGCCGTCACCGGGCCGACGCGGGCGCAGGCCGACTGGGTGCGCGCCCACCGACCCGAGGACCCGACCCTGGCCACCGTCAAGGTCGTGGAGGCCCCCGCCAGGCCGAAGGAGGCCGTGCGATGAGTTCACCCACCCTCCTCCTCCCGCTGGCGCCCGCGGCCCCCGGTGGCTCCGGGGCGGTGACCCTCGGGGAGACGATCCTCTTCGGCGTCGTCGCCCTGGTCACCATCGCCTGCGGCATCGGCCTGCTGACCGCCAAGCGCGCCGTTGCGGCCGCGGTCAACATGATCGTCATCATGATCGGGCTGGCGATCCTCTACATCGCCAACGAGGCCCCCTTCCTGGGCGTCACCCAGGTGGTGGTCTACACCGGCGCCATCATGACCCTCGTCCTGTTCGTCATCATGCTCGTCGGAGTCGGCGGCGAGGAGCCCGTGGGCGCCACCTCCTCCAGGTCCCAGGTCCCGCTCATCGCCCTCGTCGGGGTCGCTCTGGCGGGCGCCCTCGGCGTGACGGTCTGGCGGACCCCCCTGCCCCGCCCCGCCGGCCTCGGCTCCGCCTCCGATCCGGCCGAGCTCGCCGCCGCCCTGTTCAGCCGTCACGTGGTCACCATGGAGCTCACCGCGATGCTCCTCATCGTGGCGGCTCTGGGAGCGCTGACCCTCACGCATCGCCAGCGCATCCGCCCCAGGCGCTCCCAGGCGACGATCGCCCAGGAGAAGTTGCGCGACTACGCCATCAAGGGCACCCACCCCGGTCAGCGGCCCATGCCCGGCGTCTACGCCGCCACCAACTCCGCCGCCGCCCCCGCCCTGGACGCCGATGGCACCGCCGTCGAGGAGTCCATCCCCCGCGTCCTGCGCGCCCGGGAGCTCGGCTACGAGTTGGCCGAGGTCTCCCCCGAGACCGCGGCCGCCGCGCGGGCCGGCCAGATCCGCGCCCGCTCCGGGGCGCGCGTCGCCCAATCCGGCATGGCCTCCATGCCCGGCGCCGCCGCCCCGGTGGTCAGCCAGCCCATAGCCGCCCCGGCCCCTCCCGAGACCGCGGGCGCGGAACCCAGCCAGACCGAGGCGAAGGAGGAGGACAAGTGAGCATCGGGTTCTACATCATCCTGGCGATCATCCTGTTCTCTCTCGGCGCGCTCACCGTGCTGCTGCGCCGCAACGCGATCATTGAGCTCATGGGCGTCGAGCTCATGCTCAACGCCGTCAACCTCGTGCTCGTCACCTTCTCGCGCCTCCACGGCAACCTGACAGGGCAGATCTTCGCCTTCTTTGTCATCGTCGTGGCCGCCGCCGAGGTCGTCGTGGGGCTGAGCATCGTCGTGTCCATCTTCCGAACCCGCAGGGGAGTGTCGGTCGACGACATCAACCTGCTCAAGAACTGAAGGGGCTGATGTGAGCATGATGGGCGCACTTCCCCTCGCGCTGGCGCCAGCCGCCTCCGCCGGGCATGCCACCCACGCCGCCACCGGCGCCGCCGCGCTGGCCTGGCTCCTCATCGCGGTGCCCGCCGCCAGCGCGGCGATCCTGCTGATCGCCGGGCGCCGCTCCAACTCCTGGGGCCACTGGCTGGGCCTGGCTGCCGCCGTTTTCACCGCCGTCCTGGGACTGACGATCATCGCCCAGGTCGCGGGCATGGCCGAGGGCCAGCGAATCATGAGCGCCAAGCTCTGGCACTGGTTCAGCGCCGGGAGCCTGCGCATCGACGTCGGCCTGCGCATCGACCCGCTGTCCCTCACCTTCGTCGGCCTGGTCACCTTCGTCGGCTCCCTCATCCACCTGTACTCGGTGGCCTACATGAGCCACGACCGCGACCGCCGCCGCTTCTTCGCCTACCTCAACCTCTTCATCGCCGCGATGCTCACCCTCGTGCTCGGCGACTCCTACATCGCCCTGTTCGTCGGCTGGGAGGGCGTGGGCCTGGCCTCCTACCTCCTCATCGGCTTCTGGAATACCGCTGACGCGGACGACCCGCGCGCCGCGCGCGACAAGAGCATGGAGAACGCCACCGCGGCCAAGAAGGCCTTCATCATGAACCGCGTGGGGGACATGGGCCTCCTCGCGGCCATGATGGCGATGGTCTCCCAGGTCCACTCCGTGGCCTTCGACGCCGTCCTGCCGGCCGCCGCCAGCGGCAGCGTCACCACCGGCTGGCTGACGGCCATGGGCTTCTTCCTCCTCGTGGCCGCCTGCGGCAAGTCCGCTCAGTTCCCGCTGCAGGCCTGGCTGGGCGACGCCATGGCCGGCCCGACGCCGGTGTCCGCCCTCATCCACGCCGCCACGATGGTCACCGCCGGCGTCTACCTCATGGTGCGCTCGGGCGCCATCTACGGCGGCGCCCCCAGCGCCCAGTTGGCGGTCGCGATCGTCGGCGCCATCACCCTGCTCCTGGGCGCGATCATCGGCTGCGCCAAGGACGATATGAAGAAGGTGCTCGCCGCCTCCACCATGAGCCAGATCGGCTACATGATGCTCGGCGCGGGCCTGGGCCCCATCGGCTACGCCTTCGCGATCTTCCACCTCCTCACCCACGGCTTCTTCAAGGCCCAACTGTTCCTGGGGGCGGGCTCCGTCATGCACGCCATGAGCGACCAGGTCGACATGCGCCGCTTCGGGGCGCTGCGCGCCGCCATGACGATCACCTGGGCCACCATGGGCATCGGCTGGCTCGCGATCCTCGGCATCCCGCCCTTCAGCGGCTTCTGGTCCAAGGACAAGATCATCGAGGCCGCCTTCATCGGCGAGGGCGCCAAGCCCTGGATCCTGGGCTCCATCGCCCTCGTGGGCGCTGGCATCACGGCCTTCTACATGTCCCGCCTCTTCTTCATGATCTTCCACGGCAAGGCCCGCTGGACCACCGAGAAGGACATCGAGGGCCCCGTCCACCCGCATGAGTCGGGATGGATGATGACCCTCCCGCTGCTCATCCTGTCGGTGTTCTCCTTGGGTCTGGGCGGCGCCCTAGCCGCCGGGGACACCTTCGTCACCTGGCTAGAGCCGGTCACCGGCCACGCCGAGCACGGCGAGCCGGTGCTGCCCGAGACCATCATCATGGGTGCCACGCTGGCCCTGGTCATCCTGGGCGCGCTCGTCGCATGGCTCATGTACGCCGCCCGGCCCGTGGCCACCGTCGTCCAGCCCTCCAACGCGCTCGTCGAGGCGGCGCGCAAGGACATGCACCAGGACGCGATCAACGAGGCCATCGCCATGCGGCCCGGTCAGGGCCTCGTCCTAGCCGCCAACGCCTCGGACCGCTACGTCGTCGACGGCGCCGTCGAGGGCCTGGCTAGCGGCACCGCGGCACTCGGCCGGCTCGTGGGCCGCACCGAGTCCGGGTACGTGCGCTCCTATGCCGGCTACATGGCCGCCGGCACCGTCCTGGCCCTCATCGCCGTCCTGGCCACCAGGTTCTGAGAGGACACCGCCACATGCAGACACTCACCGTCGCCACAGGCCCCTACCCGGTGCTCTCCCTCATGGTGCTGGTCCCCCTCATCGGGGCCCTGCTCCTGGCCGTTCCCGCCCTGCGGGGCCAGGCGCGCGGGCTCGGCCTGGTCATCGCGCTCGTCGAGCTCGGCCTGGGCATCTGGGCTGCCATCCTCTTCGACCCCCACGCGGGGACCGTCTACCAGCTCGCCGAGACCCACCAGTGGATCCCGGCCATGGGCGCCTCCTGGGCGTTGGGCGTCACCGGCCTCGGCCTGGCGATGCTCCTGCTGGCCGTCTTCCTCGTGCCCATCGTGCTCCTGGCCTCCTGGGGCGAGATCCCCGCGGACAACCAGGCCGGCTTCGCCGGGCTCATCCTGTCCCTTGAGGCCTTCATCATCGTCATCTTCACCGCGCGTGACGTCCTCCTCTTCTATCTCGTCTTCGAGGCGATGCTCCTGCCCGTCTACTTCCTTATCGGCCGCTACGGGGGGCCCGACCGGCGCCGCGCCGCCATCAAGTTCCTCCTCTACTCCCTGGCCGGCGGCCTCGTCATGCTCATCGGCGTCGTTGCCCTGGCCGTGTACGGCCCCGGCGGCGAGGGGAACTACCTCATCGAGAACCTGTCCCAGGGGCTCACCTCCTCCACGGGCGTCACCCGGGGCATCTTCGTCACCTTCCTCATCGCCTTCGCTGTCAAGGCCCCGATGGTGCCCGTGCACACCTGGCTGCCCGACACCGCCGAGCAGGCCACTCCGGGCACCTCAGTGCTGCTCATCGGCGTCCTGGACAAGATCGGCACCTACGGGATGATCGCGATCGTCCTGCCGCTCTTCCCCGAGGCCTCCCGCTGGGCGGCGCCGGTCATCCTGCCCCTGGCGATCGTCGGCATCATCTACGGCGGGCTCGCCGCCATTGGTCAGGACCACCTCTACCGGCTCATCTCCTACACGTCCATCAGCCACTTCGGCTTCATGGTGCTGGGGATCTTCATCGGCAACCAGATCGCCGCCGTCGGCGCCATGGTCTACATGGTCGCCCACGGGCTGTCGATCGCCGGCCTCTACCTCATCACCGGCTTCATGGCCCGGCGCACCGGGACCGTGCGCATCAGCGAACTCGGCGGCATCGCCCGCGTGATGCCGCTTATCGCCGGGACCTTCCTCTTCTCCGGCCTGGCGTCCATCGCCCTGCCGGGCCTGTCCGGCTTCGTCCCCGAGTGGATGGTCCTCACCGGCAGCTTCTCGGCCAAGCCCGTCTACGGGCTCCTCGCGCTGCTGGGCGTCATCATCGCCGCTGTCTACATGCTCCTGCCCTACCAGAGGGTCTTCACCGGGGCGCCGGCCCCGGAGCGCGTCGGCAGTCAGGACCTCGACGGCCGTGAGCGCGTCGTCGTCGCCCCCATCCTCGTCGCCATGCTGGTCCTGGGCCTGGCGCCCGCCAGCCTGACCGGCATCCTCGACGGCGTCGGGGCCCAGACCGCCGCCACCATGACCGGGGCGGGTTCTCAGCCCGCCGCCACGGCCCCCGTCACGGAAGGGAGCAGCAAGTGAGCTTCACCGCCCCGTCCATCCAGTGGGCCGGCCTCGTCCCGGTCCTCATCATCCTGGGAGCCGCCATCCTCGGCGTGCTCATCGAGGCCCTCATGCCGCGCCGCGCCCGGCACCTCGCCCAGACGGCGCTGGCCGTCCTGGCCATCCTCGGCGCGATGGTCGCCATCGTGTGGCGCTGGGGCGTCGTCGTCGACGGCAGGGCCCCCGGCTACCCCGTCATCGGCTTCAACGAGGACAACTTCGGCATCGCAGCCCAGGGCATCGTGCTCATCATCGGCCTGCTGTCCATCCTCGTGATCTCAGACCGCACCGAGATCGGAGACTCCGCGTTCGCCGCGCAGGCCGCCGACCGGCCCGGCAGCGCCGAGGAGAGCGAGTCCATCCACGCCGGGTGGCTGGCCACAGAGGTCTTCCCCCTCGCGCTGTTCTCACTGGCCGGCATGATGCTCTTTCCGGTGGTCAGCGACCTCATCTCCCTGTTCGTCATGCTCGAACTCGTCTCGCTGCCGCTGTACGTCATGGCCGCCATGGCCCGCCACCGCCGCCTGCTCAGCCAGGAGGCCGCCATGAAGTACTTCGTCCTGGGCGCCTTCGCCTCGGCCTTCCTCCTCATGGGCTCCGCCCTCCTCTACGGCGCCTCCGGCTCCGTGTTCTACAACGACCTCCAGAACGGGGTCCGGGTACAGCCGGGGCTCGCCTCGGCCGTGGACGGCGCCATCGCGGGCGTCGACTGGCTCGTGCTCGCCGGGGTCACCCTCGTGCTCGTGGGCCTCCTCTTCAAGATCGCCGCCGCGCCCTTCCACGCTTGGAGCCCGGACGTCTACCAGGGCGCCCCCACCCCGGTGACCGGCTTCATGGCCGCCGGGGTCAAGGCCACCGCCTTCCTCACCCTCGTGAGGTTCTTCTACATGGTCGGCGGGGGGCTGAGTTGGGATCTGGCCCCCGCCCTATGGGCCATCGCCATCCTCACCATGGTGGTGGGCACCGTCGTCGGCATCGTCCAGCGCGACGTCAAACGCATGCTCGCCTATTCCGCGATCGCCCACGCCGGATACATGCTCATCGGCATCATCGCCTACAACCAGCGCGCGATCCTGGCGATCCTCTTCTACTGCCTGGCCTACGGCATCGCCACGGTCGGCGCCTTCGGCGTCATCTCCCTGGTGCGCGAGTCCCACGGTGGGGGAGCGGGGGCCGAAGCCACCGGCCTGGACGACTACCGGGGCCTGGCCCGTCGCAGCCCCTGGCTCGCCGGTGCCATGACGGTCTTCCTGCTGTCCTTCGCGGGCATCCCGCTCACCGGTGGTTTCATCGGGAAGTTCCAGCTCTTCGCAGCCGGTATCGGCGGTGGGGCGACCTGGCTCGTCGTCATCGCGGTCGCGAGCTCGGCGGCCACGGCCTTCTTCTACCTCAGGCTCGTCGTGCTCATGTACTTCCGCACCCCCGAGGGCGAGGGCGTCACCGTCGTCGACTCCCAGGGTATGGCCGCGGCCGCGATCACCATGGCCGTCCTGGCCACGATCGCCCTGGGCGTGCTGCCCCAGGCTGCGCTCACGGTGCTCGGCGATGCGGCTATGCTCATCCCGTGACCACACCGTTGTCGTTGAGCGCCCCGGAACTCGAGGGCCGCATGGCCCCTGCCCTCGACGCCGTGGAGGAGCGGCTCATGGCGATCGTCAGCAACGCCGACGAGACCATCAACCCTCCCACCTCCCACCTGGCCCGGGCCGGGGGCAAGCGCCTGCGCCCCGCCCTCGTCCTCCTGACCGCCCAGCTCGGCGACCCCGAGCTCGCCACCGGTGAGGCGGTGAGGGACGCGGGCGTGGCCGTGGAGCTGACCCACATCGCCACGCTCTACCACGACGACGTCATGGACGATGCCCCCCTGCGCCGCGGCGCCCCCAGCGCCCAGACCGTCTGGGGGAACTCGGCGGCCATTCTCGCGGGCGACATCCTCGTGGCCCGCTCCTCCCAGCTCATCGCCGCCCTCGGCCCGGAGGCGACCCTCGCCCACGCGCGCACCTTCGAGCGCTTGTGCACCGGCCAACTCCACGAGACCCTCGGCCGTCCGGCGGGAACCGACCCGGTGGACCACTACATCCAGGTGCTCGCGGACAAGACCGGCTCCCTCATCGCCGTCTCCGCCCGCTACGGCGCCATGCTCACCGGCGCGGGCCCCGTGGTCGAGGCCATCGTCGAGGAGTTCGGCGAGCGGATCGGCATCGCCTTCCAACTCGCCGACGACGTCATCGACCTGGCCTCCGACTCCGAGACCACCGGCAAGACCCCCGGAACGGACCTCATCGAGGGCGTGGACACGATGCCCGTCCTCCTGCTGCGCACCGCCCTGGCCGCGGGCGAGCTCGACGCCGCGGGCCAGTCGATCCTCTCCGACTTGTCCTCCGCGGACCTGCGCGATCCCGCCGTCCTCGCCGGGGTCGTCGCGCGCCTGCGCGCCCACCCCGTTCTCCAGCGCACTCGGCAGATGGCGGTGTCCTGGGCTGACGAGGCCATCGCCGGCCTGGAGGGCCTGGAGGAAGCCGTCCTCGCCGCGACCCGCGAGCGCCTGGCCTCAGGCGGCGTCGCCGAGGACGATCTGAGGACCGCCCTGGCCGACGCCCGCGAGCGCGCCCGGGTGGTGCGGGGCCTGCTCGAGGACTTCGCCCACCAACTCGTCGACCGGGCCGCCTGAGGCCGGTCCTTGACACGGAGGGCCGTGCGGCCCTCCACCCCTCCGCAGAGCGCGAGGCGGGCCCCACGGCTCTGCGCCGTGGGGCCCGCCTCCTTCATGAGCTCAGTGCGTGGCCTCAGCCGTGTGCTCGTGCTCGTGCTCCTCGTCGTGGTGCTGCCCGTCGTGGTGCTCCTCGTGCTCCTCGTCGTGGTGCTCGGAGCCATCGGCGTGCGTGTGCTTGGCGAAGGCGACCTCGTTGGGGGTCACCGAGTAGGCCTTGGTGGTCTTCTCCCCGTTGGTGAGGTCCACCTTGTGGACGCTGTTCGTGGCCGGCTCGGTCACCCAGGCGGTCGTGCCGGAGATCTGGAGGGCCGGGTGGGCGTCCTGCCACTTGGCCGGCGGCTGCCAGGCGGCGATCACGGGGATCGAGTCGACGAAGGACCCCGAGGCGGGGTCGAGCTTGTGCAGGGCCCCGTCGGTGCCGAGCACCCAGGCGTTGTCTTCGCCGTCGCGCTTGATGCCGCGCCACGTGTACTCCGCGCCCGCGGGCATGTTGACGACGGAGAAGGTGCCGGCGGCCGAGTCGAGCAGGCCGACGCGGTGCAGGTTGACGCCCTCGGCGTCGCGGTCGTCCTTGTAGTCGGTGACCGCGATGGGGGAGGAGGTGGTGGTGTAGGAGTTGCCCACGCGCCCGTAGTCGGCGTCAGGGCTGGCGATCTTGGTGAAGGAGCCGCCCTTGTACAGCAGGACGCCGTTCTCGCAGCCGAGCATGGCGGCCTCATCCTTCATGACGCCCTCGCCATGGACCCCGGGGCACTCCTCGTTGCGGGTGAGCTCGGTGCCCGAGGCGTCCTGGGCCAGTGCCCCCTTGCGGGACTCAGAGTTCCCCAGGGTGCGGATGACCGTGCCGTCGGAGAGCTTGACGGCCACGCCGTGGTGGGCCTCCTCGGAGGCGATCTTCTCGGTGCTCGGCAGGCTGGTGACGGTCTCATCGGCGTCGTGGCCCAGGGCGTCGGTCTTGACGAAGGTGATCTCCCCGCTGCCGTCGGCGAACAGGCCGGTCCAGCCGCCGTGGGGCGTCACGTGCCCGCCCTTGTTTGCCGGGAAGACGAGGTCGGTGAGCTTCGCCTCGCCGCCGCCGGCCCCGGTGGACAGGACCCGGAAGCCGGACTCGGTGGTGATCAGGACGTGCTCGTTGTCGCCGAAGG
The DNA here is from genome assembly GCF_009829635.1 of Actinomyces sp. zg328. Taxonomy (NCBI): domain Bacteria; kingdom Bacillati; phylum Actinomycetota; class Actinomycetes; order Actinomycetales; family Actinomycetaceae; genus Actinomyces; species Actinomyces sp. zg328. The sequence goes on along the minus strand of NZ_VWPE01000003.1, from coordinate 19,373 downwards.
GGTTGAGGCGCAGGAAGCCGCTCATGGGGAAGTCGGCGACCTCCTCCAAGGTGGAGGCGTTGACGACCTTGACGCCGCCGTCGTAGGCGAAGACGAAGCGGTCCGAGCCGTGGTGGTGCTCGTGGGCCTCGGCGGAGGCGCTCATGGCGGCGGTCGCGGAGGCAGCCGTGGTGGCCGAGGCACCCTTCGAGCCTGAGCCGCAGGCGCCCAGGGCCAGGGCCGTGGCGCTCAGGGCGGCGATGACGGCGGCGCGCCGCGTGGCGCCGACCAGGCGCGGGCGTGACGAGATAGAGGATGACATGAGATGTCCTTTCTGGCTGGGGCGTGTCATCGGCGGTGATCGGTCCTCACGCGGTGAGGGCCGTGGTGATGCGGTCTGTGTTGACGGCGAGCATGTCCAGGTAGGTGGGCGCCTCGCCGTCGGGGGCGGACAGGGATTCGGTGAACAGGGAGACCACCTGGATGTCCTGCCCGGCGGACTCCTTGAGGGCGGTGATGAGCTTGTCGGAGTGCGAGGTGTCGGCGAAGATCGCGCTCACGCCGGCGTCGCGCACCGCCGTCGAGAGCTCCTCCAGGTCCGAGGCGCTGGGGGCGGCGAGCGTGGAGCCGCCGGGGATGACGGCGCCGATGAGGCGGAAGCCGTAGCGGGCCGCCATATATCCGAACACGTGGTGGTTGGTGACCAGGGCGCGCTTGTCCTGGGGGATCGCGCCGAAGCGGGTGGCCATGTCCTTGTCGGCCGCGGTGAGCCTGTCGCGGTAGGCCGCGGCGGAGGCGGACAGGGCGGAGGCATCGATCCCGGACACCTTCCCGAGCGCGCCCTCCAGCCCGTTGACGACGTCGATCATCCTGGTGGGGTCGGTCCAGAAGTGCGGGTCGGGGCCGGAGGCATCATCGGAGGAGTACTCGATGGGAGTGAACTGCTCCCCGGCGGTGAACAGCGTGACGCCGTCCCCCTTGGCGCTCTCGATATTGCTGGCCAGCCCCTCTTCCAGGCCCAGGCCATTGGTCACCAGGAGAGCAGCGTCGCGCATGGCCAGGGTCTGCTTGGCGGAGATACCGAAGGAGTGCGGGTCCGCGTTGGGCGCCATGAGGGTGGTGACGCTCGCCTGGTCACCCACCACCTGGGTGACGACATCTCCCAGGATGTTCGTGGTGACCACGATCGACGGCTTTCCGGTCTTCTCCTTGGGGCCGTCGCAGGCGGCGACGGCGCCCAGGGGTGACAGCGCGAGGAGCGTGAGCAGGTCCCGGCGCCTCATGCCCCCACCACCTCGAAGGAGACGAGGCCGGCAGCGGGGATCGTCCGGGCCACGCGGGCGGAGTCAGCCGCGTCGATCTCCAGGACGGAGGCGCCATCGGCGCCGGGGGCGTAGACGCGCTTGGGAGTGACCCGAAGGCCGGCGGCCGCGGCGAGGCCGGGGTTGGCGATGGGCTCGGTGACCGTGGCCTCGGCGCCGTCGGCCCACACGCGCACGCGCCCCTCGGCGTCCACGCCCACGACCCGCTTGTGCGTGTCGTCCATCGCGGACACGGCGACGACGGGCGCCCCGAAGGCCACCCTCGTCCAGCTCCTGGCCCGCACGCTGAGGAGCCAGGCGCCACCGTTCTCATCCAGGGCCACCACCTGGGAGCGGCGGGCCCGGTTGGACAGGGAGACGATCTTCGTCCCGGCGGCCTCCTCCGGCAGGGGGACCCACGTCAGGGAGGGCGGCTCGGCGGTCGCGGTCGAGGAGGGCTCCGGCGCGACGACGGCGCCGCCCTGGCAGCCCAGGACGATGCCGGCGCGGGTCAGCGCCCCGCCCGACGCCGCCGCGCAGGCGACGCCCTGGCCGACGGCACTGCCGGCGTCGTCGATGATGCTCGCCTGGCCCCCGGAGACCAGGACGGTCCGCTCTCCCAGTGGAGCGGCGAAGGACCCGGCGTCGATGGTGGCCGTGGTCAGGGCGCTCTGACGCCCCTGCCCCAAGGCCTGGCGGTCCAGGACCGTGGCGGTGGTGCCCGAGGCGATGACGGTGCGGGCGTTGGTGGAGGCCACGCTGGCCTTCCCGCTCATCCCCAGGGCGCCCAGGTCCCGGGAGGCGGCGCGGTAGAAGTGCTGGTGGTCGCCGTGGTCCCAGGTCCACGCCCCGGAGTCCACCAGGCTGAGCGCGCCGTCCGGCCCGGTGAGGGCCACGAATCGGGAGTCCGACGCGGTGGCGGTCAGGCCGGGCAGTGAGGTGATGGGGGCCGGGGCGCCGTCGGCGGCGAGGTCGAGGAGGCTCACCTGGCCGTCGGAGGAGGCGGTCACCAGGGACAGGGGCGCCTCGGAGAGTTCCGTGGCGCCGTCGATGTGGCCGTGCCCATCACCCTGGGCGGCCGCGCTGGCCTCCGAGGTGCCTGACGGGGAGGCGCTCGCGGCGCCGTCGGAGGGCGAGCCCCCGGAGCAGGCGCTGAGGGCGAGGGCGGCGGCCAGCCACGCGACGGCGGCGGTTCCGGCACGGCCGCCGCGGACGGCTCCGCGGATGTGCTGGGAGGGCTGGGGGAGTCTCACGCGTGCTCCTTCGGGGTTGTGGGGGACAGGAGGGGCCTGCCCGAGCGGCGCCGGCCGGTCAGCGCGGCGGCCCCGGAGGCCAGGAGGAAGACGCCCGCGGCCGTGGCGGTGATGGTGGCGCCGCCGGCCGTGTCCGCGTACAGGGAGATGTAGAGGCCCACGACGACGCAGGCGCTGGAGATGACGGCCGCCCAGGCGGTCATCGCGAGGATCGACTTCGACCACAGCGCGGCCGTGGCCGGCGGGGCGACGAGGAGCGCCACCACCAGCAGGGTGCCCACGGCCCGGTAGGAGGCGACGACGGCCGCGATGATCAGGAGGGTCAGGCCGGCCTGGGCCAGCGCCGGGCGCATCCCCAGGGTCAGCGCGATGCCCGGATCGAGGGACAGCGCCGTCAAGGGGCGGATCATGATGGCGCCCACGATGAGGACGACGATAAGCGTGCCGATGAGCACGGTGATCTCATCACTCCTGATCCCCAGGATGTCGCCGAAGAGGATCGCGGTGATATCCGTGGCGAAGGAGCGGGACCGGGAGACGATGATCACGCCCAGGGACAGCATGAGGACGAAGGTGATGCCGATGGCGGTGTCCTGGGAGAGGCGGGCCCGCCGGGACAGGAGGGCGACGAGCACGCCCATGGCGGTGGCGCTGAGCGCGGCGCCGGCCAGTGTGGGCAGCCCGATGAGGGCGCTGATCGCCACCCCCGGCAGCATGCCGTGGCCGATGGCCTCCCCGAGGAATCCCATGCCCCGGATGACCACCCAGGTGCCCGCCACCGAGCAGACCAGCGCCGCGAGGACCCCTCCGGTCAGGGCATTGGAGAAGAACCCGAGGGAGAGCGGGTCGAGGAGGTAGTGCACCCGCGAAGCGTAACGATAATCGTTCGCGGTTGTCACGCTATGCTCACGGCATGCGTCTTCCCACCCCTCAGCGGGACTCAGCGAGCGCGCCCGCGGCCCCCGACCTCCCGTCCTCCGGGCCGGGCCCCGCGGCGGCGCGCCCCGCGGCCAGCGCGGAGGCTCCGGGCGGCCTCGCCCTGCGCGGCGCCGTCGTGCGCAGGGGCGAGGTGCTCGCCCTCGACGGCGTGAGCCTGGACCTGGCCCCGGGTGAGGTCACCTGCCTCTTCGGCCCCAACGGCTCGGGCAAGTCCACCCTCCTGGCCGCCGTCGCGGGGATCCTGCCCCTGGCGGGCGGTCGCATCGAGCGCCGCCCCGCCAACGCGAGGCTCTCCCTCGTACCCCAGGCCCCGCCGATCCCCGAGCGCATGCCGCTGACGGTCCGCGCCGCCGTCGCCATGGGCTGCTGGGGGGACGCCGGGTTCCTGCGCCCCCTGAACCGCGCCCACAAGCGGCGCGTGGGCGAGGTGATGGGAGTCCTGGGCATCGCCGACCTCGCCGACCGCCAGCTCTCCGAGGTCTCCGGCGGGCAGCGTCAGCGGGTCCTGGTCGCCCAGGCCCTCGTCAGCCGGCCCGACATCCTGCTCATGGACGAGCCGACCGCGGCCGCCGATGCCCGCTCCACCGGCATCATCCACGACGCCGCGGCCCAGGCCGCCCGGGAGGGCGCCCTCGTGCTCCTCGTCAGCCATGACGAGCAGGCCCGTCGGATCGCCGACCGCTGCCTCACCCTCGAGGCCGGCCGCGTCGTCGACGACGAGCGGGAGCCCGCGCGCTGAGGAGCGGGGGCCCGCGCGCTGAGGCGCCGCGCCCCTGGCGGGCTCAGCGCCACGCCGTCGCGGCGTAGAAGGACGCCCGCCCGCGGGGGTCCATCACCCCGATCCCCTCATGGGTCACCTCCAGCGCCCCGGCGGCGTTCGAGGTGAGATCGCCGGGGATGAGCGCGGTGGTCAGTTCCTCGCCCGTGCGCAGATCGGTGAGCACTACCTCCCCGGGCCGCGAGTCGAAGACCGTGTAGAGCACGTCGTCGTAGACCGCCAGGCCGGTGGGGACCGCGCCGTCGGCGTTGGGCCACGTGAAGGTCGGGGTGGGGGAGCCGAGCTCGCGCAGGTCGGCGGCCGCCGGGGTCCGGATGACGGAGTAGGCGCCGGCGCTCCAGGCCTCCGGGTGGCTCGCCGCCCCGGGTGGGCCCGCGCCCAGATCCGCGGTGGCGCGGGTGCCCAGGTCCATGGCCCGCCAGGAGGCCTGGTCGGGCCCGGCCCAGTAGAGCCACCCATCCAGCAGGTGGGCCTGACTGGTGGGAACCTCCAGGAGGAGGGAGCCATTGGTGGTGGACAGGACGCGGTACGGCGGCGAAGCCGGTGAGGAAGCAGCGGGCGGCGTCGCGCCGACCATCACGGCGTCGCCACTCATGCCCGCGAGCACGGTGGGCGCCTGGCCCTGAGGGCTGGTGAGGACAGTGGTGAGATCAGCGGTGGAGAGCACCTCGATCCAGCAGGGGCCGGCCGGGCCGCCCGGCGGGGGCGCCAGCGCCACGGTGAGGCGCAGCGCGTCCGAGGACACGGCCAGGCGCGCCGATCCCTTCGCCGTCGGGGCGCTCGCGGGCAGCACCAGCTCCCGGGAGGCCAGGACCCTCCCCGAGACCAGCTCAGTCTTGAGGACCGTGGCCGACCATCGCCCGGCCTGGGGCGGCCCCATCTCCACCGCCGTGGTCAGGCTGTAGGCGCAGGCGCCGCGCGGGTCGACGACGGCCGCGGCGTCCGAGAGTGCCTGGGTGGCCCCTTGGGGATCGCCCCCGCGCCCGAGGTCGGAGACGGTCGCCTCCGTGAAGCCCAGCGCCCCGCCGTCGGCGGTGAGGACCCTGAGCGTGCCCGTGGACAGGTCCGCGTACCACCAGCTGGGGTGGTCGCTGCGGAACACGAAGCGGTCTTCGATCGACCACCCCAGCCCGGAGTCGGCGAGCATGTCGATGTCCAGGCCCGGGAGCCCTGCGGTGGGGGAGAAGGCGGTTGGGGCGGCGCGGTCGGACGAGCCCGACGACGGCGCGGGGAACGGCCCTGAGAAGGGCGCGGCTGAGGAGGCGGTCGCCCCACCGGGCGGTACCTCGCCCTCGGGGTGCCGGGCGCAGCCGGCCGATGCGAGGCCCGGCAGGATCGCTGGGGCCCCCAGGACGGAGAGCATGAAGGAGCGGCGCTTCATCGCGGGGCCTCTCAGGGCAGGGTCGGCCAATGCGTTCGCGGTCCCGCCCACCCTAGCAGCGTTCCAGGGCGGCCGGAAGGCGCCTTGGCCGCCTCAGAGACGTCCATTACCTGGGCCATTGTCGGTAAGGGGGTCCGAAGTATCTAGACTGTGCCCGTCGTCGTCCCAGCCTTCCTCGGCGCGCCGAGCCAGGATCGCCCCAGACCCCTCACACCAGGAGCCAGACCCAGTGAGCACCCGCCCTCTCTCCGTCGCCGTCATCGGGGCAGGCCCCGCGGGCATCTACGCCTCGGACATCCTGTCCAAGTCCGGCCTTGAGGTGAATATCGACCTCTTCGAGCGACTCCCCGCCCCCTACGGCCTGGTGCGCTACGGCGTCGCCCCCGATCACCCCCGCATCAAGCAGATCATCGTCGCGCTGTACAAGATCCTCCAGCGCGGGGACATCCGTCTCATCGGGAACGTCGAGGTCGGTCGCGACATCACGGTCGATGAGCTGCGCGAGCACTACGACGCCCTCATCTTCTCCACCGGCGCCGACACCGACGCCCCCCTGCGCATCCCCGGGGTCGACGCCCCAGAGTGCCACGGCGGCGCCGACTTCGTCTCCTGGTACGACGGGCACCCCGACCACCCGCGCACCTGGGACCTGAGCGCCAAGGAGGTCGCCGTCATCGGCGTGGGCAACGTGGGCCTCGACATCGCCCGCGTCCTGGCCAAGCACGCCGAGGACCTCATGGTCACCGAGGTCCCCGAGAACGTCGCCGCCGAGTTGCGCCGCTCCCCGGTCACCGACGTGCACGTCTTCGGGCGCCGCGGCCCCGCCCAGGTCAAGTTCACCCCGCTGGAGCTGCGCGAGCTCGGCAAGCAGCCCGACGTCGACGTCCTCGTCGATGAGGAGGACTTCGAGTACGACGAGGGCTCGCAGGCGGCGCTGGCCGCCTCCAACCAGCAGCGCCAGGTGGTCAAGGCCCTTGAGGGCTACGCCATGGCCGAGCCGGAGGACCTCACCGCCTCCCACCGCATCCACATCCACCTGTTCTCCGCCCCCAGCGAGGTCCTCACCGATGAGGAGGGCCATGTGCGCGGCCTGCGCGTCGAGCGGACGCGCCTGACCGGCGACGGGAGCGTGGAGGGCACGGGGGAGTTCCGGGACTTCGAGGTCCAGGCCGTTTACCGGGCGATCGGATACGCCGGCAGCCCCATCGAGGGCCTGCCCTTCGACGCAGAGCGCCACGTCCTGCCCAATGCCGGCGGCCGGGTCCTGGGTGAGGGCGGTGAGCCGCTGACCGGTATCTACGCCACCGGCTGGATCCGCCGCGGTCCCGTGGGGCTCATCGGCTCGACCAAGTCTGACGCCCAGGAGACCATCTCCAACCTCGTGGCCGACGCCCAGGCGGGACTGCTCCACGCCACCACCGCCGATGAGGATCAGGTCGGGCACGACGCCGTCATGCTCCTGCTCAACAAGCGCGGCATTCCCTTCACCACCTGGGACGGCTGGGAGCTCCTCGACGCCTACGAGCGCGGTCTGGGCGAGGCCTACGGCGAGGTGACGGTCAGCGGTGGGGAGTCCAAGCCCCGTGAACGCGTCAAGGTGGTCTCCCGCGAGGCCATGACCGCGGTGTCGCGCGGCACCGAGATCCCCGCCGACCTGATCGGCGCCCCGGACCCCTCCCGTGTCCCGGAGCGCGTCGCCCACCGGCTCTGAGCCGCGTGGGGGAGAGGTAGGACGAGAGGTCTTGGAGACCGCTCGGGCCGCCTCGCAGCCCCCTCGTTCTGCCGGCGCGCCCTGATTTACCGTCTCGGCCCGCGGTTGCGCCCTCATTCTCGCAGTTTGAGGGCGCAACCGCGGGCCGGGACGGTTTCTGAGGGGTGGGACGGTTTCTGGGGGTCGGGCGCGTCCTGGGCACCGCTGGGTCGTTGAAAGCAGTGCTTGGCTGTCTACGGCATCGGTGGGCCCTTGTGAGCGTCGCGGGGAGCGCTGCCTTGGTCGGTCCAGCGCTGCCTTGGTCGGCCCAACGCTGCCTTGGTCGGCCCAACGCTGCCCTGGGTGGTCCAGCGTTGCCCTGGTCGGTCCAGCGTTGCCTTGGTCGGGTGTAGCGGGAGCGTCCTGGGTGCTGCTTGGCTGTCGAAAGCAGCGCTTGGCTGTCTGCGGTATCGGTGGGCCCTTGTGAGCGTTGCGGGGAGCGCTGCTCTGGATGGTTCGGAGTTGTTTTGGTCGGCTCAGCGCTGCCCTGGATGGCTCAGCGTTGCTCTGGGTGGTCCAGTGTTGTTTTGGTCGGGCGTATTGGGTGCGTCCTGGGTGCTGCTTGGCTGTCGAAAGCAGTGCTTGGCTGTCTATGGCATCGGTGGGCCCTTGTGAGCGTCGCGGGGAGCGCTGCCCTGGGTGGTCCAGCGTTGCTTTGGTCGGTCCAGCGCTGCCTTGGGTGGTCCAGCGCTGCCTTGGTCGGCTCAGCGTTGTTTTGGTCGGGCGTAGCGGGTGCGTCCTGGGCGCCGCTTGGTCGTTGAAAGCAGCGCTTGGCTGTCTATGGCATCGGTGGGCCCTTGAGAGTGTCGCAGGGAGCGCTGCTCTGGATGGTCCAGCGTTGCTCTGGATGGCTCAGAGTTGTTTTGGTCGGCCCGGCGCTACCCTGGTCGGCCCAGCGCTTCTCTCGACGGGCGGCGGGCAGGCGCCGCCGTCGGCGTGACGGCCACACCTTCACCTGGCCTGACCGGCCCCGGCCACTCCCCGCCGTCCAGACCATCACGATCCTCCCCGCACCGACATCGTCAACTCACCCGCTACGAAAGAACCGCCGCGCCACATCAGGAGGCATGACCGCGTCGGCCCCATGCGCGCCGTCTCCCGACCGGGGCCCGTGGGTGGGGCCACGGGTTAGCGCGGGCGATCCGATCGGCGACGTCGACGCACTGGCCGGCCTATGAGTCGAGGAGCGTGAGGGGCCTCGATGGGACTGGCGCGAGGAGGCTGCCCCCATGAACCGGTATCGTCGCTGATTTCGACCGGTCTCGCTCCTATTTTCGACCGGTCTCGCGGGTGGGCGGGGGGAGGGGGGGGGAAGGAGGGGGCGAGGGGCCGCCGCAGGTGCCGACGGCGCACAGGAGCCGCACAGGCTCCTTGGCTACCCTGGCGGCATGTCGGCGATCTACCGAGGCACCAACCACCACAACGGCCTGAAGACCACCGCCTTGCTGGGCGCGATGTGGGGCCTGCTCATTCTTATCGGATACCTGCTCACCCGGGGAACCGGCTCCTCGATCTTCCTGCTCATCATGCCGCTTATCGGGGTGGCCCAGACCGCGTACACCTACTGGAACTCGGACAAGCTCGCCGTGCGCTCCATGGGCGCCATCGAGGTCACCGCCGCCCAGGAGCCCGTCATGCACAAGGTGGTCGCCGAGTTGTCGGCGGCCTCGGGCCAGCCCATGCCGCGCCTCTACGTGGCGCCGACGATGAGCCCCAACGCCTTCGCCACCGGACGCGACCCCGCCAATGCCGCCGTGTGCTGCACCCGCGGCATCCTCCAGCTCCTCGACGAGCGCGAGCTGCGCGGCGTGCTGGGCCACGAGCTCTCCCACGTCTACAACCGCGATATCCTCACCGGCTCCATCGCCGCGGGCATCGCCGGGGTCATCTCCTCGCTGGGCACCATGGCCCTGTGGTTCGGCGCCGGCCGCGACCGCCGCGAGGGCAATGGCCTGGCCGTCCTCCTGCTCGCGCTCCTCGCCCCACTGGCCGCTACCGTCACCCAGTTCGCCATCTCGCGCACCCGTGAGTACGACGCCGACCATGACGGAGCGGTCCTCACCAACGATCCGCTTGCCCTGGCCAGCGCCCTGCGCAAACTCGACGGCGGCATCGCGGCTGCCCCGATGGCCCGAGACCCGCGCATGGAGCCGGTGAGCTCGATGATGATCGCCAACCCCTTCGGCCGCGTGAAGAACCTCTTCGCCACCCACCCCCCGATGGCCGACCGCATTCGCCGCCTGGAGCAGATGGCCGGGTACTGACCGGCCCGCCCAGCGCGGGAACCCGTTGGGCCACTGGATCAGGAGGACGAGGGGCGGGAGGGGGCAATCCCCTCCCGCTCCTCATCGAGCCGATCGTCGGCACGCCGGAGACTTCTTTCGTCCTCCCCTCAACGCGCAGCGCACCGCCCGTGGAGCAGGCCCCCTTGCGCACGGCAGGGTTCGAGGAGTCGGTGTCATCCGCGACGACGCAGTCGCCGGGCTCGTCGGAGCCGCCGCGGGCGAGGATGAGGATCCCGCCGGTGGTGAGGGACGCAGAGGACGGCGAGGTCCGCGATGAGGTCGGTGACCCCCCTCTTCTTGGCCGAGCGCCGGGGCGCCTGCCCCGGCGACGGAAGCGGCCCGCTCATGCCATGCGCGGGTGGGGCTCTGTACCCGGCAGCCGGATCACGGCGTACCGGGCCCGCCCATGCCATGCGCGGGTGGGGCGGCGGCGCCTCGGCCCCGTCGGTCTCAGCGGTAGTTGACGAACTGCAGGGCGGCGTCGACGTCGAGGCCCTTGAGCAGGGCGATGACGGCCTGGAGGTCGTCGCGGGACTTGGAGGACACCCGGACCTCATCGCCCTGGATCGTGGCCTTGACGCCCTTGGGCCCCTCATCCCGGATCGCCTTGGTGATCCGCTTGGCGATCTCCTGACTGATGCCCTCCTTGAGCGGGCAGGCCAAGCGGTAGATCTTCCCCGAGGGCTTGGGCTCGCGGTCGCCAAGGTCGAGGGCCTTGAGGGACACGCCCCGCCGGAACAGCTTGGACTGCAGCACGTCGAGGATCGCGAGCACGCGCTCGGCGGAGTTGGCCTCCATGGTGATGACATCGCCGGCCAGGGTGACGGAGGCGCCGACGCCGCGGAAGTCATAACGCTGGGCGATTTCCTTGGCGGTCTGATTGACGGCGTTGTCGACCTCCTGGCGGTCGAGCTTGGAGACGACGTCGAAGGAGGAGTCTGAGGCCATTGCCTTCCCTTTCCACTGATGGCCCACTGATGGGTGCGCGCGGTCATCCGGGCGGGGCGCTCGCGGGCGTCGGGTGCCCCCGCTGCCGGGGCCCGACGGCCCCGCGCCGCCCCCTGCCCGGCGCTGCTCGGGGCGCGAGGGCCGTGTGAGCAGGGTCCTAGGGGCGGGATTGGCGCGCTCCGCCGTCGGCTTGTTATTCTTCCACGGCACCGCGCGGCGGGTCTGCTGGACTCGGCGATGTGGAGCATGGCGGGTTGCCCGAGCGGCCAATGGGAGCTGACTGTAAATCAGCCGCGCAAGCTACGGGGGTTCGAATCCCTCACCCGCCACCATGATCAGAGGGCCCTTAGGTCCTTTGATCAGCGCCCCCTGGCGGGGCGGCCCGCAGTGAGCGAGCCCACGCGGGGCCAGATTGCCCAGGCATGACGGTTCTGCTTAGGATTTCGTTCGTTGCCTCGATAGCTCAGTGGTAGAGCACTTCCTTGGTAAGGAAGAGGTCACGAGTTCAATCCTCGTTCGAGGCTCTGATGCGGGGGGCCTGTTCGGCCCCTCGCGCATGATATGGCGAGGTAGCTCAGCTGGTTAGAGCGCACGACTCATAATCGTGAGGTCGAGGGTTCGAGTCCCTCCCCCGCTACGCAAGGTTCGAGCACATCGCCGCCCCGGGCTGCTCGAGGATCAATCAGAGGAGAGACACGTGGCCTCCAAGACCGCTGACGTGCGTCCCAAGATCACTCTGGCTTGCTCGGAGTGCAAGGAGCGCAACTACATCACCAAGAAGAACCGCCGGAACACCCCCGATCGCCTCGCGATCTCCAAGTTCTGCGCGCGCTGCGGCAAGCACACGGATCACCGCGAGACCCGCTGAGCCCCGCGTCCCGGATACGATCCGGGCATGAGCGCGCCGAGTCCCACTGGCCCCGAGCTGGTGGGGCTTCGCTATGCCCAGGACGTGATCGAGCGGATCCTGACCCGCTCCGGTGTCGATGACGCCGAGGCGGCCTCCCAACAAGGCGCCGGAGCCATCGCCCCAGCGCTGGCCGCCCTGACTCTGGCCCGCGAGATGATCGAGCCCTGGGAGGGCCTCATCCACCGGCGCTGCCGCATCACCCCGGCACCCGGAGGCGCGGCCCAGCCACCCCCGCCTCGCATGAGGAGGACCATCCGAGGGGGCTGGGAGTTCATCGAGGTCACCGCCGAGGTGATCGTCGACGACGCCGCGCGCCTCTCGCCGCTCGCCGGGCCCTCGCTTCTCCAGGTCCGTCACGACCTCGCCCGGCGCCTCTCACCGGCCCGTGCCGGCGCCCCTCGGAGCGCCGAGGGAGCCGCCGGTGAGGGCGCCGCCACTGGCCGCCGGCTCCACCTCGGCGGAGAGGACGTGGCCGCCTGGGCGGGCGCGACCGGCGATGACAACCCCATCCACCTCCACCCGGGCGCCGCTCGGCGGGCGGGCCTGGGGACGACCGGGGCCGACGTCATCGCCCACGGCCTGCTGCTGGCCGCGCTGAGCCTCGGGGTGGCTCCGCCCGCCCCCGCCGCCCCCGTCGGACCCCCCGCCGGACCTGCCGGACTCGCCGCCCCCGTCGGACCCGCCGCCCCTGCCGGGTCCGCGGGGCTCGACCTGCTCTTCCCGGCCGCGCTCGCCGTCGGGCCCGCGGGGGCGGGCCTCATCGTGGACGATGACGGCTCGGGCTGGTCGGCCGTGGGGGCCAGGAGAGTGCTGCGGCGCCGGAGCGCGGGCCCCGGCTGACGCCGATGAGCAGGCGGCCCCGGTGATCATCGCTGGTAATCCCGTCCTGATTGTTCAATACTTAACGACATATCAGGGGTCGATCGATTATCGCGAGGCACACCGCCATCGGCGCTGACCGACGTCTCAGACCAGCGCGGAGAGGAGAGACATGCCCAGGAAGGACGGAGGGGCGCTCGCGGAGCTGGATGGGCCCGCCTGCGGCCGGGCCCCCGCTTCCACGCCCTCCTGCGGGCAGGGCCCGGCGGACGGGGCTCCCATACGGGCGGCCAGTGGCTGCGGCGCCGCGGGATCGCCCCGACTCGATGCCCTTGAGATGCGCGCCTGGCGCGCCTTCCTCCACACCGCCACCGCCGTCACCGGCGCGCTCAACCACGAACTTGAGACCGGCGTCGGCTTGTCCCTGCACGAGTACGAGATCCTCGTGCGCCTCGACGAGGCCGCGGGCAAGGAACTGCGGATGTCGGGCTTGGCCGAGATGATCGGGCACTCCCGCTCCCGCCTCACCCACACGGTCACCCGCCTGGAGAAGGAGGGGTACGTCGAGCGGCGCTCCTGCCCCTCCGACAAGCGCGGCGTCAATTGCGCGCTCACCGACTCCGGCCTCGCCTTCCTGCGCTCAGCGGCGCCCCTGCACCTCGACGGCGTCCGCAGGCACGTCATCGACCGCCTCGGTCGGGGGGACCTAGAGGCGCTCGCCGAGATCATGTCCCGGCTCAACCCCGCCGACTGAGGCCGGCCGTCTCCCGGCCCCCGACTGGTTCAGCCCCACAAGTCCGTCCAGGTCACTCCCAACTCGGCCAGGAGCCCGCGCAGCAGCGGCAGCGAGATGCCGACGACGCCATGCGGGTCGCCCTCAATGCCCTCGATGAAGGCGCCGCCCAGCCCGTCGATCGTGAAGGCCCCGGCGCACCACAGGGGCTCCCCGGTGGCGATGTAGGCGTCGATCTCCGCCTCACTGGGCTCGCCGAAATGGACGATCGCCGACGAGACGCCCTCCGCTCCCGCCCCATCGGCTAGGCGCACCAGGGCGTGCCCGGTGCGCAGCACGCCCGTGCGCCCCCGCATCGCCAGCCAGCGCTCGCGGGCTGTCTCGGGCGTGCGGGGCTTGCCGACGACGGCCCCGTCGATCTCCAGCATCGAGTCGCATCCCACGACGATGGGCGCCCCGGTCCGCCCACCGGGCTCCACCGGCCCCGGTCCCGCGTCACCGGCAGGATCGCCGCTCAGCGCGGCGGCGACGTCGAGCGCCTTGGCCCGGGCCAAGGCGAGCACCTGCTCAGAGGGGGAGGGGGCGTCCTCGCCAGCGGCGGCGCGCTGCTGGGCGAGAGCGGCCAGGACCGAGCCCTCGTTGACCGAGGAGACCTCCACCCGGGGCTCGATGCCCGCTGCGCGGAGGGTAGCCAGACGGCCCGTGGACTTCGAGGCGAGAATGATCACCGCCCCAGACTACCCAGGGGCCAGCGGTGGGAACGGTGAGCCCGGGCGGCGACGCCCGCGGGTAGCCTTCGCCCTATGAGCGCCACGACCCGGCTGGTGACCGTCGACTCCACAGGCTCGACCAATGACGACCTGCGCCAGGAGCTCGCCCCCGCCGGGCGCCTTGATGTCGCCGCCGCTGACCGCTGGCCCCACGGGTCCGCGCTGCGGGCGCTCGCCCAGACCGCCGGGCGGGGCAGGGGCGGGCGCGACTGGGTGACCCCGCCGGGTGGCGCCCTGACCGTCTCCTTCGTCCTTCGGCCGCTCGTGCCCGCTTCTCGCCTCGGCTGGCTCCCACTGCTGGCGGGCCTGGCCGTGCGCGACGCCCTCGTCCCCGCGCTGGAGGGCCTGCCCTGGTGCGTCCGCACGAAATGGCCCAACGACGTCGTCGTCGAGCCCGCTGGCGAGGGGGCGGTCGGCGCTGACGGCGAGGTGCCCGGCTGGGGGCACGCCCGCAAGATCGCGGGCATCCTCGCTGAGTTCATCCCCGCGCCCGGGGTTGGGGATGGGGCCGGGACCCCCGCCCGTCGTGAGGAGGCGCCCGCCATCATCCTGGGCATCGGAGTCAATGCCGGCCAACCGCCGGGCGCGCTCCCCGTGCCCTGGGCCGCCTCGCTGCGGAGCCTGGGCGCGGGCGGGCCCTGGTCGGACCCCGGGGCCGTGCTGGGGGCCGTCGCCCCGCGCCTGCTCCGGGTCCTGGGGGAGTGGGAGGCGGCTGGCGGGGACCCTGAGGGGGCCCTGACCGCCACCGGCACGCTCGGCCAAGACTTACGCGAGGCCTGCGCGACCCTCGGGGCCCGTGTCCGCGTGAGCGCCCCGGACGGCGAGTTCTCCGGGACGGCCGTCGGCCTTGAGCCCGGGCTCCGACTGCGGCCGGATGACGGTGGCCCGGAGAGGCTCGTCATGGCCGGGGACGCGAGCGTTCGAGCCGTGGATCCTCCCGGGCGCGCATGATGTGAGCGCGGGCCGCGCCATCTCGCGCCTTTGTTGCATGAAGGCCTCAGGATGGCAAGACATCTGACGTCGGCCTGACGAAATCCTGTGACCTGCGCTACCCTGTCTGGGTGAATCAGCCAGAGGCGCCGTCGGCGCATGGGGAAGGGCTCCGGCCGGGGGGCCGCGTTCCCGGCCCCCGAGCAGGTGGTGAGTCCTCACCCGATCAGACGAAGGGGCCCGCCCTCATACCCGGGGACGGGGGCGAGTGGAGCGCGGGGCCCCCCGATGACGCGGCCGGCTCTTCCGCCGACCGCGCGACGGCCGCCACCCATTCCCGCCTGCTGCTCGGCGACGGGCCCGACCTGACGCTGCCTCAACTCGCCGGCGCGGCCGAGGTCTCCCCGCTTTTCGCGCGCAGTTTCTGGCGGGCCATGGGCTTCGCGGATGTGGATGACGACGAGGCCCGCTTCACCCGCCAGGACGCCGACGCCCTGCGGGCCATCGCCGACCTCATTGACTCCGAGGAGGACCGCCGCCCCGGTCCGGACGGACCCGGCGGCCTATCGACCTCGGCGATCCTCGAACTGCTCAGGGCCCAGTCGTACACGATGGACCGACTCGTCCTGTGGCAACTCGAGACCCTCGTGGCAGACGTCGGCCAACGCCTCGGCCTGGACGACACCTCCGCCCGGCTCGTCGTCCTGGACCACATCAGCGAGATCACCGCCCCCCTGACCGACCAGCTCACCTACGTGTGGCGCCGCCACCTGGCCTCGCTCCTGGACCGCACCGGAGCCGAGATCTCACGGCGGGGTGTCGAGCGCGTGGGCCCCGACTACTACCCGCTCGTGCGCTCCCTGGGCTTCGTCGACATCGTCTCCTTCACCCAGCGCGCCCAGACGATGAGCCGCATGGAGCTGTCCACCATGCTCGACGACTTTGAGACGACGGCCCGTGACGTCATCACGTCGCGAGGGGCGAGGGTCGTCAAGACCATCGGGGACGCCGTCATGTACATCTCCGATGACCTGAGCATCGCCGCCGACGTCGTCACCTCCCTCGTCGAGGAACTGCAGTCGGGCCTCGACGAGATCCTCGTGCGCGCCAGCCTCGTCGAGGGCCGCGTCGTGTCCCGCTCCGGCGACGTCTTCGGCCCGCCCGTCAACCTCGCGTCCCGCCTCGTCGACACCGCCGAGCCCGGGGGCATCCGCATGGACCAGGCCACCGCCCGCGCCCTCATGGCCAGCCCCGTCGCCCTGCGCTACCGGGTGCGCCAGTGCCACGACGTCGTCGCCAAGGGCATGGGCAACGTCACCCCCTGGTCGCTCGTGCGCGCCTGAGGGCCCGGCTCCGCCCGGCCCCGTCCGGGGCTGGGTCGGCTCCGCCCCGGCCCCGTCCGGGGCTGGGCCGGGGCGCCGGTGATCAGGCCGCCCTTAGACGGGTGTTTCCCCGCGATGCCGCGGAAAAATGGGTCAATGCGCGCCCGCGCCGCTCTCCATGGCGATGGCGCCATTACCGCCCTTGGGCAACTCGGCTAGTATCTGAATCGTGACAACAGTGCTTCTCGTCGAGGACGACCCCGCCATCTCCGAGCCCCTCGCCCGCGCCTTCGGTCGCGAGGGCTACGAGGTCCGCGCCCACGGCACCGGCAAGGGCGCCCTGGAGGAGATCAGCGAGGCCGACATCCTCGTGCTCGACCTCGGCCTGCCGGACATGGATGGTCTTGACGTCGCGCGGACCGTGCGCGCGCAGGGCCTGACCATCCCCATCCTCATGCTCACCGCCCGCAGCGAGGACACCGACCACGTCGTCGGCCTTGACGCCGGCGCGGACGACTACGTCACCAAGCCCTTCCGGCTCGCCGAGCTCCTCGCCCGCGTGCGCGCCCAGGTCCGCCGCGCCTCCGGCGAGGCCGCCGTCGACCAGCTCTCCCACGGGGACATCCGCGTGGACGTCGCCGCCCACCGCGCCTTCGTGGGCAGTCGGGAGTTGCAGCTGACCGTCCGCGAGTTCGAGCTCCTGCGAGTCCTCGTGCGCGGCGCGGGCGCCGTCGTCGACAGCGACGACATCCTGCGGGAGGTCTGGGGTGAGGACCCCACCGGCTCGGAGTCGACGCTCGGCATGCACGCCACCTGGCTGCGCCGCAAGCTCGGCGACGACGTCGACGCCCCCGCCATCCTCCTCGCCGAGGGCGCGGGCTACCGCCTGGCCTGAGGCCGCTTCCGCCCAGGGGATCCGATGCGACGCCGCACCCTCCAGATGACCATGGCGGCGGTGCTTGTCGCCGTCATCCTCCTGGGGGTCCCCCTGGGCGCGGCGACGATCTTCTACGCCGCGCGCTCCGCGCATAACGATCATGAGCGCTGGCGCACAGTCCTGTCCGTGGTGACGGTGAGCACCGCCCTGGCGATCGTGGCCCTGGCCGCCGCGTCCGTGGTCGCCTCGAAGGCCTCGCGGCGCATCTCCGCCCCGCTCATATACCTGGCGGCCGAGGCCGAGCAGTTGGGCAGCGGGCAGGTGCGCCCCCGCATCCGGGTCTCCGGGATCGAGGAGATCGACCTCGTCCAGGCCGAGCTCGTGCGCTCCGCCGAGCGCGTGGCCGGCAGGCTCGCCGCCGAGCGGCAGTTCGCCTCCGACGCCTCCCATCAGCTGCGCACGCCATTGACTTCCCTCAGCCTGCGCTTGGAGGAGATCGAGCTCATCGCCGACGACGAGGAGGTGCGCGCCGACGCCCACGCTTGCCTGGAGCAGGTGGAGAGGCTGACGGGCGTCGTCGACGACCTCCTGAGGGTCTCGCGCCGCAGCGGTGGTGGGACCACGGAGGCCCTCCTGCTCGGGGAGCTCTTCGAGCAGCAGCGCGAGGAATGGGGGCCGGCCTTCGCCGAGGCCGGGCGCGAGCTGGTCCTGACCGACGACGTCGATCAGCCGGTGCTCGCCAGCCCCGGCTCGCTCGCCCAGGTCCTGGCCACCGTCATCGAGAATTCCCTGCGCTATGGGGCGGGGACGACGACAGTGTCCGTGCGCAGCGCCAACGGCGGGCACGGCGTCTTCATCGACATCGCCGACGAGGGCGAGGGCGTCGACGACGAGCTCGCGCCGCACATCTTCGAGCGCTCCGTGTCCGGGCACGGCTCCACCGGCGTGGGGCTGGCGCTGGCCAAGGACCTCGTGGAGGCCGACGGGGGCCGCATCGAGCTCACCGCGCGCCGTCCACCGGTCTTCTCCGTGCTCCTGGCCGCCGTGCCGCGCTCCCTCGATCCGAACACCGTCCTCCCGCAAGGGGCGATCGTCAACGTCGGCCGCCGCCGCCGCTTCTGACCCCCATGAGCGAGACCGGTCGAAAATAGGAGCGAGACCGGTTCGCGAACCGGTCTCGCTCCTATTTTCGACCGGTCTCGGCGAGGGGAGGCGGGTCAGTACCAGCCGGTGCTCTCGAAGTGGGACCAGGCGGCGCAGGGGCTGCCGTAGCGGCCCTGGATGTAGCCCAGGCCCCAGGTGATCTGGGTGGCAGGGTTGGTCGCCCAGTCCGAGCCCGCTGAGGCCATCTTGCCCCCGGGCAGGGCCTGCGGGATCCCATAGGCGCCCGAGGCGCTCCGGGCCTGGTAGTTCCAGCCGGACTCGCGATCCCACAGGCTCACCAGGCAGGAGTACTCATTGGAGTCCCAGCCCCAGGCGCTCATCTGGCCGCTCGCGTAGGTCTTCGCCTCGGCTGCGGAGGTGCCCGAGGAACCGGCAGCGCCCGCCACCGGCTCGCTGGCGGTCATCCGCCCCGACGACGGGTCGAGGTGATACCAGGTGGAGCCGTCCACGATCCAGCCGGTGAGCATCTGCCCCGAGCCATTGAAGTAGTACCAGGAACCCAGGTGGCTCGCCCAGCCGACCGCCATGCGCCCGCTGCTCCCCAGGAAGTACCAGGAGCCTCCCTTGTGGAGCCACCCCATCGCGGCCTGGCCGTTGTCGGCCAGGTAGTACCAGGAGCCGCCGATGAGATTCCAGCCCACCGCCATGGCGCCCTTGTCGCCCAGGAAGTACCAGGCGCCGTCGATCCAACTCCAGTCGGTGGCCATGCGGCCCTCGGCGTTGAAGTAGTACCAGGCTCCGCCGACAACGGCCCATCCGGTCACGAGCGCGCCGTCGTCATCGAGGTAGAACCAGGAGCCGCCCGTGTGCAGCCATCCCGTGATGGCCTGGCCGTCGGCGGGGTTGATGTAGGACCAGGACCCGGCCCGGGACATCACCCAGCCGATGCTCCCGGCGGTGTCACCCCCGTTGGCGGAGCCGTCGGCAGGGGCGACGGCGGCCTGGGCTGCGGGCGCCACGGCGGGCGCGGCGTCGACCGGCGAGGCGAGAGCCGCCGGCGCGGTCAGCGCGAGTCCCGCGAGAAGAGTCGCGGAGCCGAGCGCGGAGATCGGTCGGAGCAGGTTCATGAGTACCTCGTGGATGGTTGTGACCGGGCAGCGGCGCTGCGGGGTCGGTGCGGTGGGGCGGGCCTGATCGCCGGAGCGGGCCCGCCCCCGATCAATGCCCCGGGCCGGGGCTCGGGGCGGCCTGGCCCGCCGGGGCGGCCTGGCCCGCCGGGGCGGCCTGGCCCGCC
>NZ_VWPE01000040.1:0-5152 GCF_009829635.1 Actinomyces sp. zg328 | reverse complement strand
TTTTTTGTTTGGCCTGTGCTGCTGCTGTTTTTGGTGGTGGTGTGGGTTGGGCCTGGTCTTTTTTTCTGGGCTTGTATGGAGTGGGCGCGTTCTTGGTTTGCTTTGTTTTTGGTGGGCTTGGGGCGTGTTTGTTTCATGTTTTGTTTGGAGAGTTTGATCCTGGCTCAGGACGAACGCTGGCGGCGTGCTTAACACATGCAAGTCGAACGGTGAAGCCCTGGCTTTTGTTGGGGTGGATGAGTGGCGAACGGGTGAGTAACACGTGAGTAACCTGCCCCCTTCTTCTGGATACCGCCACGAAAGTGGTGTTAATACGGGATATTCTGGTCCTGCCGCATGGTGGGGTTGGGAAAGGTCTTTTCTGGTGGGGGATGGGCTCGCGGCCTATCAGCTTGTTGGTGGGGTGATGGCCTACCAAGGCTTTGACGGGTAGCCGGCCTGAGAGGGTGGACGGCCACACTGGGACTGAGACACGGCCCAGACTCCTACGGGAGGCAGCAGTGGGGAATATTGCACAATGGGCGGAAGCCTGATGCAGCGACGCCGCGTGAGGGATGGAGGCCTTCGGGTTGTAAACCTCTTTCGCCAGTGAAGCAGGCCTGCTCTATTGTGGGTGGGTTGACGGTAGCTGGATAAGAAGCGCCGGCTAACTACGTGCCAGCAGCCGCGGTAATACGTAGGGCGCGAGCGTTGTCCGGAATTATTGGGCGTAAAGGGCTTGTAGGCGGCTGGTCGCGTCTGCCGTGAAATCCTTCGGCTTAACCGGGGGCTTGCGGTGGGTACGGGCCGGCTTGAGTGCGGTAGGGGAGACTGGAATTCCTGGTGTAGCGGTGGAATGCGCAGATATCAGGAGGAACACCGGTGGCGAAGGCGGGTCTCTGGGCCGTTACTGACGCTGAGGAGCGAAAGCGTGGGGAGCGAACAGGATTAGATACCCTGGTAGTCCACGCCGTAAACGTTGGGCACTAGGTGTGGGGGGCCTTTCCGGGTTTTCCGCGCCGCAGCTAACGCATTAAGTGCCCCGCCTGGGGAGTACGGCCGCAAGGCTAAAACTCAAAGGAATTGACGGGGGCCCGCACAAGCGGCGGAGCATGCGGATTAATTCGATGCAACGCGAAGAACCTTACCAAGGCTTGACATGTGCCGGACGCTTCCGGAGACGGGGGTTCCTCTTTTGGGGCCGGTTCACAGGTGGTGCATGGTTGTCGTCAGCTCGTGTCGTGAGATGTTGGGTTAAGTCCCGCAACGAGCGCAACCCTTGTCCCGTGTTGCCAGCGCGTTATGGCGGGGACTCGCGGGAGACTGCCGGGGTCAACTCGGAGGAAGGTGGGGATGACGTCAAATCATCATGCCCCTTATGTCTTGGGCTTCACGCATGCTACAATGGCCGGTACAGAGGGTTGCGATGCCGTGAGGCGGGGCGAATCCCTTAAAGCCGGTCTCAGTTCGGATCGGTGTCTGCAACTCGACACCGTGAAGTTGGAGTCGCTAGTAATCGCGGATCAGCAACGCCGCGGTGAATACGTTCTCGGGCCTTGTACACACCGCCCGTCACGTCATGAAAGTCGGCAACACCCGAAGCCCGTGGCCTTACGGGGAGCGGTCGAAGGTGGGGCCGGTGATTGGGACGAAGTCGTAACAAGGTAGCCGTACCGGAAGGTGCGGCTGGATCACCTCCTTTCTAAGGAGTTTTTTGCTCTCGCTGTCTTGGGTGGGTGGGGGCGGCTTGTTTGTTCTGCTGGCCTGAAAGTGGGTTGGTGGCGGGTCGTTTCTGCTTGTCTGGGGCGTGTTTGGTGGGAGTTTTTTGGGCGTGGGCGAGCATGGCGCGTTATCGGGGTTCTGGGACAGCGCGCTTTGGCGTGGTGTGCCTTGGTGGGCCTGGCTGGGCTCGTGGCCACTGTTTTGGTGGTTGTGGGGTCTGGTGTGGGTGGGTTGGTTGTGAACTGCATAGTGGGCGCGAGCATCAGCGCGCCTCGTGAATCCCTTGCTTGTGGCGCGATGCGTCTTGGGGGGTTTGTGGGGCGTGTTTTTTGTTTTGCTTTGGTCTTGTTTTTGTTTGTGTGTTTTGTGTGTTGCTTGTTTTTATGGGCGTTCGGTGGATGCCTTGGCATCAGGGGCCGATGAAGGACGTGGTGGCCTGCGATAAGCCTCGGGGAGCCGGCTAGCGGGCTGTGATCCGAGGGTTTCCGAATGGGGGGACCCGGCCGGGGTCATGCCCGGTCACCCGCGCTTGAATTCATAGGGCGTGGGGGGTGACGCGGGGAAGTGAAACATCTCAGTACCCGTAGGAGAAGATATTCCGTGAGTAGTGGCGAGCGAAAGCGGATGATGGTTAAACCATGGTCGTGTGATTACCCGGCAGGGGTTGCGGTCGTGGGGTTGTGGGGCATTGTTTTCCCGTTGCTGCCGTGGCGGGGCGCAGTGATCAAGCCTGTGTGGTAGCCGAACCTTCTGGGAAGGAGGGCCGTAGTGGGTGAAAGCCCCGTAGGTGAAACCGGTGGGCCTGCGTGATGGTGTTCCCGAGTAGCACGGGGCCCGTGGAATCCTGTGTGAATCTGCCGAGACCACTCGGTTGCCTGAATACTTCCTGATGACCGATAGCGGATAAGTACCGTGAGGGAATGGTGAAAAGTACCCCGGGAGGGGAGTGAAAGAGTACCTGAAACCGGGCGCCTACGAGCCGTCAGAGCCCTTTCGTTTTGTGGGGGTGATGGCGTGCCTATTGAAGAATGAGCCTGCGAGTCAGTGGCGCGTCGCGAGGCTAACCCGTGTGGGGGAGTCGTAGCGAAAGCGAGTCCGAAAGGGCGTTGTGAGTGGCGCGTTCTGGACCCGAAGCGGGGTGATCTACCCATGGCCAGGTTGAAGCACGTGTAAGAGCGTGTGGAGGACCGAACCCACCTCAGTTGAAAATGGGGGGGATGAGCTGTGGGTAGGGGTGAAAGGCCAATCAAACTCCGTGATAGCTGGTTCTCCCCGAAATGCATTTAGGTGCAGCGTCTCGTGTTGCCCGGCGGAGGTAGAGCTACTG
This sequence comes from Actinomyces sp. zg328, assembly GCF_009829635.1. Classification (NCBI taxonomy): domain Bacteria; kingdom Bacillati; phylum Actinomycetota; class Actinomycetes; order Actinomycetales; family Actinomycetaceae; genus Actinomyces; species Actinomyces sp. zg328. The sequence continues at coordinate 2,124 of NZ_VWPE01000040.1, read as the reverse complement.
GGTGGCTGATGGGCCCCACAGGGTTACTGACGTCAGCCAAACTCCGAATGCCGTTCGGGTGGTAGCGGGGCAGTGAGACGGCGGGGGATAAGCTCCGTCGTCGAGAGGGAAACAGCCCAGATCGCCGGCTAAGGCCCCTAAGCGCGTGCTAAGTGGGAAAGGATGTGCGGTCGCGCAGACAACCAGGAGGTTGGCTTAGAAGCAGCCATCCTTGAAAGAGTGCGTAATAGCTCACTGGTCAAGTGATCGTGCGCCGACAATTTAGCGGGGCTCAAGCACGCCGCCGAAGCCGCGGACCTGCCGCGTTGTTCCTTCCTTATCGTCCTTGTTGGCGGTGGGGCAGGGGCGGTGGGTGGTAGGGGAGCGTCCCGCGCCGGGTGAAGCCTCGGGGTGACCCAGGGGTGGACGGCGCGGGAGTGAGAATGCAGGCATGAGTAGCGATACTAGGGTGAGAAGCCCTAGCGCCGAATGACCAAGGGTTCCAGGGCCAGGCTAGTCCGCCCTGGGTGAGTCGGGACCTAAGGCGAGGCCGACAGGCGTAGTCGATGGACGACGGGTTGATATTCCCGTACCGGTGTAGCACCGCCCATGCTGACGTGCGGGTGCTAACCCACGCTGTTGCTGGCCGTGTCCTGCTGGGAAGCTTTCGGGTTTCTTGGTGGGTGGTTGGTGATGGTCTGGGGATCCTCCGTGCTGGTAGGCAAGCGCATTAACAGGGGTGACGCGCAGTGGTAGCCCCGCGGGCCTGATGGCTTGGCCCGTTCAAGCGTGTGGCCCGGTCCCCAGGTAAGTCCGGGGGCCACTCATCCTGCTGTTTGTGGTGGGGTGAGAGGGTGAGGCGTGATGGTGACCCCGTTTGATAGCGGGGGATAGTAGGGTGATCCTGTGGCGCCGAGAAAAGCCCCGGCGCGAGGTGCGAGCCGCCCGTACCCTAAACCGACACAGGTGGTCGGGCAGAGTATGCCTAGGCGCACGAGTGAATCATGGTGAAGGAACTCGGCAAAATGCCCCCGTAACTTCGGGAGAAGGGGGGCCCGATCCTTGAAACAGTTTGCCTGTTAGGGGGGAGGGTCGCAGAGACCAGGGGGAAGCGACTGTTTACTAAAAACACAGGTCCGTGCGAAGCCGCAAGGCGATGTATACGGACTGACGCCTGCCCGGTGCTGGAAGGTTAAGAGGATCCGTCAGCCCCCTTGTGGGGTGAAGCGGTGAATTTAAGCCCCAGTAAACGGCGGTGGTAACTATAACCATCCTAAGGTAGCGAAATTCCTTGTCGGGTAAGTTCCGACCTGCACGAATGGCGTAACGACTTCCTCGCTGTCTCCACCATGAGCTCGGCGAAATTGCATTACGAGTAAAGATGCTCGTTTCGCGCAGAAGGACGGAAAGACCCCGGGACCTTTACTATAGCTTGGTATTGGCGCCCGCTATGGCTTGTGCAGGATAGGTGGGAGACTGTGAAGCCGTCACGCCAGTGATGGTGGAGTCGTCGTTGAAATACCACTCTGGCCATGGCGTGCGCCTGAACCTGGGCCCGTGATCCGGGTCAGGGACAGTGCCTGGTGGGTAGTTTAACTGGGGCGGTTGCCTCCTAAAGAGTAACGGAGGCGCTCAAAGGTTCCCTCAGCCTGGTCGGCAACCAGGTGTTGAGTGCAAGTGCACAAGGGAGCTTGACTGCGAGACCGACGGGTCGAGCAGGTGCGAAAGCAGGAACTAGTGATCCGGCGATCCCGTGTGGGTGGGTCGTCGCTCAACGGATAAAAGGTACCCCGGGGATAACAGGCTGATCCTGCCCAAGAGTCCATATCGACGGCATGGTTTGGCACCTCGATGTCGGCTCGTCGCATCCTGGGGCTGGAGCAGGTCCCAAGGGTTGGGCTGTTCGCCCATTAAAGCGGTACGCGAGCTGGGTTTAGAACGTCGTGAGACAGTTCGGTCCCTATCCTCTGCGCGCGCAGGATACTTGAGAAGGCCTGTCCCTAGTACGAGAGGACCGGGACGGACGAACCTCTGGTGTGCCAGTTGTCCCGCCAGGGGCACGGCTGGTTGGCTACGTTCGGGACGGGTAACCGCTGAAAGCATCTAAGCGGGAAACCATCTTCAAGATGAGGTATCCACGCCCCC
>NZ_VWPE01000039.1:0-5941 GCF_009829635.1 Actinomyces sp. zg328 | reverse complement strand
TCAACGCCATCGGGCAACTCGGGCCGATGAGCCCGATTGAACTCATCAGCGTCACCGGCCGCCCGCCGCTGCTCCAGGTGCCGCCTGATCGCCTCAGGACTGCCCGGCTCAAGCTCCCCATCGGTCCCCTCGCCCCCATGCGCGCCATCAGCGCCCTCATGGCCAGGCCCACCAGCCCCATCAGCGGACCGATCAGCCTCAGCCTTGTGACCGGCCTCAGCATCGGCCCCCTGATGGCCGGCATCGGCCTGGCTGTCGTGATGGCCACCGGAGCCGTCACGCTCATGGGCACCATCGCCGCCATCCCGGGCTCTGTCAGCCTCAGCCCCGTGGCCAGCGTCGGCATCGGCCCCGTCATGGGTCCGATCAGCCTCAGCCCGGCCGTCGTGATGACCACCGGAGCCGTCACGCTCATGAGCTCCATCGGCCCTCTCAGCCTCGGCCTTGTGACCGGCCTCAGCATCGGCCCCCTGATGGCCCGCCTCGGCCTGGCTGTCGTGATGGCTACCGGAGCCGTCACGCTCATGAGCACCATCGCCGCCATCCCGGGCACCACCGGCATCACCACTGCGGCCGGCATCGGCCCCGCCATGGGCCAGCTCAGTCTCAGCCCCGTGAGCGGCGTCGGCGCCATCCCGACCGCCCGGGCCCTCGTGAGCGCCGTCGACCTCACCCCGGGCGCCCGCACCAGCGCCGCCCGAGCCAGCCCCATCGCCCCCACGAGACGACCCGGCGCCATCACCGGCGCCCCCACCGGGGGAGCCCTCAGCGGCGCGCGAGACCCCCGGCGAATCCGCCGCCGACTCCAGGCGCGTCCCACCCCGCGCGACATCGAGGTTCTCCCCCTTCAGCACGTCCCGGCCCACCTCGGGCGCACCCATGCCGGACCCGCCGGCCGAGCCGCCACCAGGGACATCCGCATCCACGCGCGGCGTATCAATCCCAGAGCCCACATCGGCACCGGTCCACCTGCCGATCACATCATTGAGATCGAAGTCCAGCTTCAGTGCCGCCTTAGCCTTGCCCACCACGAAGCCGGTCGGAACCTCGACCAGCTTCCCAAGCCCAGCGCCCACGGGATCCAGGAACGTCAGCACGCGATCGGCCGTCACCGCGACCTGCCCAGCGCGCGCCAGCTTCGAGCCCGAGGCCCCGAGCTTGCCGGCCTTGCTCGCCCCAGCCCCCGCGCCGACGATAAAGGTCGCAAGGTTGAAGGCGGCGCCCCCCGCCGCGCGCGCCGGGTCATCACCCCACTGATCCGCGCAGACAAGCCCCTTCACGGCCCCGCCCCAAGAGTCCCGGGCCGTGCTCCAGGCAGCGTCGAAGCCATGCCAGCCATAACCGCCATTCTCATCCTCGGAGAGCCCGACAAGACTCCCAAGGCCCTTCCAGGTGTTCGAAGCCGTCTCCCCGGACCAGCTCCACCCATCCTGAGCGCTGTAGTCAACACCCACCAGATTGCCCAGACCGCGCAGCGTGCCGCCCAGGCCCTCGCACACCACGCCATCCCACACGAATCGTTTCACCTGCACCCCGGCGGCCTTGGGGCAGTCATCCTTGCGTCCCACCGGTGATCCCCACGGCAGACCCTCCGTCCCAGCGGGAATCTCGCTGTAGCCGTAACCGAGTGGGTCGTTGTCACTGGTGGGGTCCGTGTGGAAGGCCTCAAGGCCGTCCAAGGCACGAATCGTGTTCGCACACTCCACTTCAGCGACCCACAGATCCGCCCGGATCTTGTTGGCCCGTTCAATCAGCGCATTGTTCTCGTTAACCTTGTCCTGATCGTGATCCCACTTGTCATCCCCCGCGATCTTCGCCTTGAAAGCGATCCCATCGGCCTGGAGAGCCCGAGCCCGGGCCTTGATGCCTGACACGGTGGAGGCGAAGGTGGTCAGCGCTCCGGCCAGGGATTCCAGATCCCTGGCGAGATCGTCCGAGTTGTTCTTCACCGGATCCATCGCGGCGTACAGGGTCTCCTGCTCCGGGGCCGAGTAGCAGCCGGAAAGTCCGGACCATGTGGTCTGGATCGTCTGCCCTGCGGCGCGCAGGTCTCCCGCTTTCGTCTTCATCGTGGACGCGGCGGTCTCCACTGATGCGATATCGAAGGACAGGCAGGGGATTTTGGTCTCGTCGAAGGGGGTCTGTGCCATGGGATTTTCTCGCAGACATTCAGGGTCCCGCCGGAGCGAGGTGCTCGGCCGGGCCGGATATAAGAGTGGGTCGTGTCGTTGAGCCGCTGAGGCGGCGGAGGTCTCCGGCTAGGCGCTCAGGCGGTACCCGCTGCCGAGCGCTGGTACTCCAACGCGCCCGATTCATCCTGGTTGACATAAGAGGTGACAGCACTCACCGTTCCTTTGGCCGCTGCGGAGACGCGCGTGCCCAGTCCCTCCAACTGACTCTTGCGGTTCTCGAAGAACGTTCCAATCGCGGAGGCCACCAGTGGCGCATCGCCACTGCTTGATAGCGGGGACGGCTGGGTGCATGACGTGATCGCGGTATTCCCTTGGGTGCCGATATCCTTCAGGGCGGTGGCGAGATCCCCCTCGACCGTCGTCTGGACTGACTTGATGATCGAGGAGACCAATGCCGGATTGATGTCCCATGAGCTCATCTCAGACATCCTCTCGCTCATCGCGCGCCAGCGGCGCGCTCCCTCGTCCCGCCCCAGTGGGCACTACCCGCATATCTCGCCGTCCTCTCAGTGTCCTCAGAGCCCCACGGCCCTCGCAGGCCTTGCCGACCATGTTGCTCGCGCTGGAACCGCCGCCCTCGTTGATCAGGGAGATCAGGGAGGGGCGCGCCCCGGCGCATGCACGGGCCCTATCATCGCGTGTCACAGGGAGGTCACGTCAACCAGGCTCGCCCAGAAGAGTTGTCCGCGCCACCGGGGGTTCGTCACCACTAGCATGGTGAACGCGCGCACCGTCCCTGAATCACGCCTTCGGGGCGCCCACACCACGACCCGTGCCACACCCATGGCACTGCCAGCGAGGAGCATCCATGGCCGTCCGCGCCGCCCACCACTACTACGACGCCCAGAGCGGCGACACCGGTGCCGTCACGTTCCTCGACAGCGCGGTCGTCGGCTTCGACGAGGGCCTGAGCGACTTCCTCAGCGCCGTCCGCCGGACCAGCGGCAGGGTGCCCGTGCTCATTCTGAGCGACTCGGCCCGCATCACCCCCGCCTTCGACCGCCTCACTGAGATGGCTGGCGCCCTATCACTCATCAGGGACGGCGGCGGCTACCGGCTCATGCGAGGCGGCCTATGGGCCCCCCGCGTCGCGGACTTCCTCACCCAGGGCCCCACGAGCGCCCCGTCCATCTCCCCGCGGCACCTCATTCGCCGGCCCCTGGTCGACGTGCTCTACGTCTCCGCCTCGCTCTACCATCCTGCCAAGGCCTCCGCGATGGTGGGCCGGAGCGTCGAGCTCATCGCCGAGGCCTTCGCCCCGGCCGGTGAGGTCAGCTTCTCCTGGGGCCGCTACGAACCCGCTGGCGCTGCCTGGGACCGAGCGGGGATCACCTCGCTCGCCCGCCGGAAGATGCCCGCCATCGACCTCACCATCGCCCTCCACGGCGAGGGATTCACCGCTACCGGGACGATGAGCGTGAACCGGACCCGCCTGGGGATCGAGGAGTACGTGGAGCTAGCCATCGCCGTGCCGGGCAGGGGCGCCTCCGAGCACGAGCCCCGGGCCCTGGCCCTGCTGCGCGCGCTCTCCCAGGAGACCCGGCCGCAGTTCGCCCTCGTCACCCGCACCAAGGGGTTCCCGGATACCTCCCTGCCGACCTCCGCGCGCGTTCCCGCCTCTCCGGTCGCCATCCTCGTCGGCCGGGCGGGGCTCAAACAGCTCGGCGTCAACCCGTCCGCCGTCGCCGAGCATCACGGCGGCACCGTGGAGGGCGTGGGCAAGCGCCTCAACCTCGTCGTGCCTCTCACCGCTGCGGCGCCAGGCGACTGGGCGCCCCTCATCCAGCTCATCAAGACGCTCGATGAGGAGGGCACTACGACGGTCGCCCGCGTGCTCGGGCACTCCGACCAGGCCGAGAGCGCCCCCGGCGGCCCTGAATCCCGGAGAACCAACCCCGCGTCAGGCGCGTAACCGCGTCGCGCCCCGAACCGACTCACCGAGCAGGAGCCGAACGTGCCCAGGATCGCCACGATCATCACCCCGGATGTCCCCGACATCACCCTCATCCTCGGCGTCGCCATGGCGCGGTTCGAGCACGCCACGATCCGTCGTGAGGAGGACGGCAGCGCCGTCATGCTCTTCGACGATGCCGACGCGTTCACACCGGCGCTCCACGTGCCACGCCCCTTCGTCGTCTCCGACCCGCGCGAGGTCCTGCGGCTGCACGACGTCGTTCTGCCGCCGGAATGGCGGCCGGTTATCCTCACCGTGTGCGCAGTGGGCACCGGAGAGCTTTTCGACCCGTACCTGGATATCGTCCAGGATGCCGCCATCATGAGCGGTGGAATCGTCTCGCTCAACGGTCGCCAGATGCCCCCGCCCGAGGACTGGCCGTGGCATCGCGGAGCCGATGGGCGCTGGGAGCCCGACCCGGACCTGCCCGGGGCTAGGCGATAGGACGCCCGGTCATCGTCAGGTAAAGGCCCACCGTCATGAGGCTGGCCACCGGCATGAGTAGGAGCGGGACGATGATCGTGACACCGAGGATCCAGGTGAGTAACCATAGGGTGACGCACAGGGCGGCCACGCCTCCCGCGTCCCGCATGGCGCGCGAGGAGATCCTCAGTGAGGACCACATCCCGCCTCGCCCCTCCATGCACGCCACGGGCGCCGCCTGGAAGAAGAACAGGGCGATGAACACCGGTGCGAGGCCGACGACGAACGCGACGACGTACCCGGGGACGAGAAGGATCGCGAGCAGCGCGGTCCGCACGGGCTGAAGAGGAAGGATCCTCCTCGCCCACCTCGGGTCCCCGGGGCAGGCGGCCCGCAGCGCCGCCCAGTCGCACACCGTGATCGTCAGGGCGATGATGACGAACACGGAGAGGACGCTGACGATAGCGGCGGCGTTACCAGTGAGGACGGCGTTGGCGAGCCGCGGAGCGTTGACCATCACCACCCCGCCGATCAGCGGGATCGCCGCCATCAGCGGATGGCGTGCGAATGTCCTCCACGCCCAGCGCCAGAGCGCGCCGGCCCGCGGCGGGTGGGGCCTGGCCGCTGCCATCGTCGGCGTCCCTGGCGTCGCCATGCCGACAGCTCCGGGCGCTCCCGGCGCGCCCGCGACAACCATCCCGGACCGCATCCACTCCGGCATCGCCGTCGCCTCGCGGGGGAATCGTCGCAGCTCCTCGGCGACGTCGGCGGGTGTCACCGGCGGCTCAAGAGCCGGGGCGCGGTTGTAGTCGACCTCCATGTCCAACCGGTGATCCGGGGCGGCGAGCGTCAGTCGCGCGCAGGTCCACGCGCCACGCGAGGGATCGGCCATCACGGTGCGCAGGCCGACCACCGCCTGGATGACATGGGGTGGAATCTCGTCAGCGTGCCAGGCGCCATCGATGAGAACCGCGGAGTGGGTGCTGAACCGCGGCCCCACAGCGTCGACGCTGAGGCTGAGCTGCGCCGCGCCGGCATCGCGCATGTAACCGGCGAGCAGGCTCTCGACGTCGCTGATCGCCTGGCTCCGCGCGTCAGCGCCGCCGGGGCTCGGATATTCCGTCATTCGCGCTCCGATGATGCCTTCTCCTCTACAAGAGTCATGTCAGGGACGGGGCAACGCTACCCGCCGCTCAGGACCCCGTGCCACCGAGAACCAGGGGCGCCCCACCAGCGACTCGCCCCGCGAGGTCGCGTCGGCGGGTGGAGGTGTTGGCTGGTGATGGTCTCATGCCTGGGCCTCGTCAGCCGTTCGGGCGTGGTGTGGAGCTCGAGCCCAACGCGGTCTACCATGTGGAGGGCAGGGGTGATT
>NZ_VWPE01000038.1:0-6468 GCF_009829635.1 Actinomyces sp. zg328 | reverse complement strand
CAGCGCGGTGCCGATGACGGCGACCCGCCGCCCGGCAGCGCGGAAGGCCGTCTCGGCGGTCCGGGCGGTGGGGCGCCCCACCGCGTCGGGCGCGCTCACGGTCGCTCCCCTGGCGCGGGGACGGCGTCGGGGGCCTGGGCCTCCGCGGCGGGTCCGGGGGCCGCATGGGGGCGGGATCTGCGGGGCGCCGCGGCTCGGAAGGCCTGAGAGGCCTGGTGGCGGGCGCGCTTCCTGGCCCCGGGGCCGACGCCGGGGAGGATGTCGGTGGTCAGGGCCAGCGCGATGAGGACGGCGATGAGGGCGCCGCAGGCGACTCGCCGCCAGGGCAGGATCGCCAGCGCCACGACGGAGAAGGATCCGATGGCGGCCCACAGGTACATGGTCAGGACGGCCCGGCGGTGCGAGTGCCCGCCCGCGAGGAGCCGGTGGTGCAGGTGGAGCTTGTCGGGATGGAAGGGGCTCCTGCCCGCCAGGGTCCGGCGGGTGACGGCCATGAGCATGTCGGTCAGGGGGATCAGGAGGATAGCGACAGGCAGGATGAGGGGCAGGAACACGGGCACGGCCGAGGAGCCGGTGATCGTGCCCGGGTCGATCTGCCCGGTGACGATGATCGTGCCCACCGCGGAGACGAGCCCGAGCTGCATGGAGCCGGAGTCGCCCATGAAGATCGTGGCGGGGTTGAAGTTGTGGGGCAGGAAGCCCAGGCACACGCCGATGAGGGCGGCCATGACGGTGGCGGCCAGCGAGGCGTAGGCCTGGGGGCTGGTGGCCCTGGTGAGGATGTAGACGTAGATGAAGAAGGCCGTGGCGCCGATCCCGATGATCCCCGCGGCCAGCCCGTCGAGCCCGTCGACGAAGTTGACGGCGTTGATGACCACGATGATGACCACCACGGTGGCGGCCAGGGAGAGCCGGGAGGAGCCGATGGTCAGGCCCCCCACGGGGAAGGTGATGAGCTGGACCCCCTGGGAGGCCATGACGCCGGCGGCGAGGATCTGGCCGGCGAGCTTCGTCATCCAGTCGAGCTCCCACAGGTCGTCGACGACGCCCAGGAGGCACACGAGTCCCGCCCCGATGACCACCGCCCAGGCGCTGGCGTCGATCGTGCTGGCGAGGTAGGGGATGCGCGAGGCCACGGCGATGGCGGTGGCCAGGCCGACGAACATGGCGACGCCGCCGAGCCGGGGGATCGGCGTGGTGTGGACGTCCCTCTCCCGCACGGGGGTGAGCGCGTGGGAGACGAGGGCGATGTGCCGCACGATCGGCACGGACATGTAGGTGGCCGCGGCGGCAATGAGCAGGATGAGCAGGTAGACCCTCACGCGCGGCCCTCCTCCGCCGGCCCGGGCGCCGCGCTCGGGCCCGCCAGGGGGGCGAGCAGGGGCTTGAGGGCCTCCTCGATCCGGTGGGCCGGGATAAGGCCCTGGCGCAGGACACGGGGCCTGGTGGCGTCGTCACCGGCCAGGGAGACGATGGTCGAGGGGACGGGACCGGGCGTGGGCCCGCCGTCGATGAGCAGGATGCTGGGCCGGCCCCCCTCGGCCGCGAGCGCGCCGGGGGCGTCGGTGACGCGGCCGGGGAAGGCCCGCCTCGCGCTGGCGGCATCGGTGGCCGGCGGCTCCCCCGTGCGGTTCGCGCTGGTGACGGCCATGGGGCCGGCGGCGCGCAGGAGGGCGAGGGCCAGGGGGTGGTCGGGCATGCGCACGGCGATGGTCCCGCCGGTGTCCCCCAGGTCCCATGCCAGCGCGGGCGCGGCGTCCAGGACGAGGGTCAGGGCGCCGGGCCAGAGGGCGTCCATGAGGGCGAGGGCCGCGTCGGGGGGATCGGCGACGACGCCGTCGAGCTGGTCCCGCCCCGCCACGAGGACGGGCGGGGGCATCTGGCGGCCGCGCCCCTTGGAGTCCAGGAGGCGCGCGACGGCGGCCGCGTCGGCGGCGGTGGTTCCGATGCCGTAGACCGTGTCGGTCGGGGTGATGACCAGGCCTCCGGCTCGGGCGCGCTCCGCGGCGGCGGCGATGACGCCGGCGCTCTCGTCGTGGTCACCGCCGTCGCCGTCACGCTCGGGGGCGGCGGCGCCCATGGGGGAGCTCGTCTGGGTCACGCCCCGTATCCTCGCACGGATCGCGTCACGGCCCAGGCGCTGCTCCCGGCTTGTCACGGGGCGGTCATCGCAAGTCGATGGCGAGGATCACCAGGCGCGTCGCCCCCTCGTCGGCACCGGGCTCCTCGGCGGCGACGACGGCGCGCGCCGGGCCCGGCTCACCGGGAACCCCCTGGGGACCGGGCAGGATCACGAGGTCGGAGTAGCCGAAGGGCTCGTCAGGACCGGTCAGCCCCGCTAGTGCGCGCCACTGGCCGTCGACCCCCCGCGCGGAGAGGCGGCCGGCGCGCCGGGCGGCGGGATCCGAGGAGTGGGACAGGAGGAGCGAGCCGTCGGGCAGGCCCGCCATGCCCGCGTTGCAGCCCGGGTCGCTCAGGGCGCGGACCGCCTCGGGGCGAGTCCACGTCATGCCCCCGTCGACGCTCGTGGACTCCAGGCGGGTGCCTCCATAGGCGGCGTCGCGCGCGCTCATGACGAGCAGGTCCCCGGCGGGGCTCACGGGGGCGATGGCGTGCTCGTCGGTGCCGCTTGTGGCGGCGCCCCCGGCCAGGCTCGCGGCGGCGCCATCGCCCAGCGGGACGGGGGCGCCGAGGCGCCAGGCGGCGCCGTCGTCGGACAGCAGGCAGGCCGAGCGCAAGGGCCGCGAGCCGTCCTCGCGGGGGGCGAGGGCTACGACCACGGGCTGGACGAGTCCGGTCGAGGTGGCGATGCCGTGGCCCGAGACCGGGAAGAGGACGGCGCCGTCGGGCCACCGCGCGCTGGGCAGGGCCGCGTCGGTGGCGTCGCGCCAATGCCAGGTGGCGCCCTCGTCTGAGGAGACGGCGTGCAGGAGGCGCATGGTGCCGGGCTCGGGGAGCTCGCCGCGGCTCCAGGGGAGCCGGGGAGGGCGGGCGCCGAAGAGGCCCACCCCCGAGCTGGCCGCGGCCAGGAGGTGGAGGGCGCCGTCAGGGGCGGCGATGAGGGAGGGGTCCGAGATCCCCGTGATCCCGGGCAGGACCGCCGGGTCGGGGTCCAGCGGGACCGGCTCGTCCCAGGTGGCGCCGCCGTCGCCGGAGCGGCGCAGGCACAGGCGGTTGGGGTTGGGCAGGTCGTCCGGGAGGGCTCCGCCCTGAGATCGCCAGGCGTCGCCGTCGGGGCGCGGGCGCAGGTCGTGGACGAGGAGCAGATCGCCGCCCGGGAGGGCGAGGAGCGCCGGGACGCGCAGGGATCCGGCGGGGGCGCCGTCAGCGCCGCGCGGGGCGGTCAGGACGGCCAGGCGCTCGACCCGGCCAGCGCGCCAGGGATGGGGCATGGGGCTCGGGGTCCTCTCAGACGATCCGGTGGGCGGCAGCCCAGCGGGTGAGCTCGTTGCGGTTGGACAGTTGGAGCTTGCGCAGGACGGCGGAGACGTGGGTCTCGACGGTCTTGACGGAGATGAACAGCTCGCCGGCGCACTCCTTGTAGGTGTAGCCGCGGGCGATGAGGCGCATGACCTCGCGCTCGCGCGCGGAGAGGCGGTCGAGCTCGGAGTCGGCCATGGCCACTTCCCCGGCCTGCGCGCCGAAGGCGTCGAGGACGAACCCGGCCAGGCGAGGGGAAAAGGCGGCGTCCCCGGCGGCCACGCGCCTGATCGCCATGGCCAGGTCGGGCGTGGAGATCGCCTTGGTGACGTAGCCGCGCGCGCCCGCCCGGATGACGGCGACGACGTCCTCGGCGGCGTCGGAGACGGACAGCGCCAGGAAGCGGGTCCCCTCGGCGTCCGCGCAGCTGGCGGCGACCTCCGCGCCTCCCCCGCCGTTGCCGCCGGGCAGGTGGACGTCCAGGAGCGCCACGTCGGGGGCCAGGGCGCGCACGGCGGCGATGGCGCCCTCGACATCGTCGGCCTCGGCGATGACCTCGATGTCCGGGGCGTGGGCGGCGAGCTCGGAGCGCACCCCGGAGCGCACCAGGGCGTGGTCGTCGACGACGAGGACCCTCAGGCGCGGGGCCGCCGGCTGCGCGGGGGAGGCGGAGGAGTCGGATCGGGGCCCGGCTCCGGGCGGCTGGGCTTGGGTCATGACGGGCTCTCCTGGTTCGCGCGGGAGGTCGCATGGGTGGGGAGCGCGAGCCGGACCTCGGTGCCTTTGTCGAGGCGGCGAATCCGCGCGGTCCCACCATATCGCTCCATCCTGCCGATGATGGACTCGCGCACGCCGTGGCGATCGGGCGAGGCCGCCCCGGGGTCGAAGCCGGGGCCGTGGTCCCGGATGAAGGCCTCGATGAGGCTCTCGGAGGCCTCCACGTACAGGGAGACGGGGGGCTCCCCGTGGCGCACGGCATTGGACAGGGCCTCGCGGCTGGCGGCGACGATGGCCTCGGTGTCGCGGTCGGGGGCGCGATCCCCGACGCACACGACGTCGACGGGCACCCCATGGAGGTCCTCGATCTCCCCGGCGAGGTCCCGGAAGGCATCGGCCACGGAAGCGCCGGCCTCGGGGCGGTCGGTGTACAGCCAGGCCCGCAGCTCGCGCTCCTGGGAGCGGGCCAGGCGCGCCACCGTCTCGGGCTCACCGGCGCGCTTGCGGATGAGGGTGAGGGTCTGCAGGACGGAATCATGGAGGTGGGCGGCGATGTCCGCGCGCTCGGCGGCGCGGGCCTCGGCGGACCTCGTGGCGGCCAGATCCCGGCTCGTGCGCAGCCAGAAGGGGGCGAGGATGGTCGCGATGCCCAGGACGAGGGCGCCGCCGGTCAGGCCGGCCGTGAGCATGGCGCGCGGGGGGATGTCGGAGGCGAGCCACATGAGGATGCCGGTGGCGGCCAGGGCAAGCCCGGCGGCCAGGCGGGCGAGGGCCCAGCGGTCGCGGGGCCCGCCGGGGCTGGTGACGGCGTCGAGCTGGGACCACGCCAGGCCCGCGCCCATGGCGATGACGAGCGCCGGCAGGAGCGAGCCCGTGCGCGGCAGCAGCTCGACGCGCCAGGACGCGAGCAGGAGCGCCGCGGCGAGGAGGACGACGGCGCCCTGGAGCGCCCGATTACCCTCCCCGCTCGCGCCCCCGCGCAGTGAGCGCCAGGCCCGCGCCGCCCAGTGCTCATCGCCAGGGGCCCCACCCGGCACGGCCACCTGGCGCGGAGCGAGGCGGGAGCGGTCCACGGGCAGGGCGGACGCGGATCGGGCCGCCTCGCCCCAGGGGTCGCCCGCGGGAACGAAGATCCACAGCGCCGCGTAGAGCAAGAGCCCGACCCCCGTCTGCACGCTCAGCAGGACGAAGACGAGGCGGATGAGGAGAGGGTCGGCCCCCAGGTGGGCCCCGACGCCCGCGGCGACGCCGACGAACCAGCGCCCGGAGCGCCGGCCGCCGTCGGGGGCGAGCGGGGAGCGGCGATCCGGCCTCCGCAGGGGCAGGCGCTGACGGAGGGGGGACTGCGGCAACGGAGCGCCCGGCGGGAGATCGTGATGGGAGCCCGGCCTGGCGCCCGCCTCCGGGAAGGGGCCGGCGCCAGGCCTCCCCCATGGCTCGGGGGCGGGGATGCTCGTCGTGCTCACAGCGCCATCGTGGCACGCGGGCGGGCGCAGGGGGGCTCCTGAGAGGGGGAACCAGGGATGCCCTGGGAGAATTCAGGGGCCGCTCAGGGTGTCCCCCGATCGATCGCGGGGCCGGCAAGAGCCAGGATGGGGCCATGAGCACGACCCCCTCTCCCACGGGCCCCCCCTCCTCAGATCCTCTCGGCGGGCCGGGCGGCCCACCGATGGGCCCGTGGGCCGTGCCCACCCAGCCCAACCGCCCTTTCATGGCGGGCCTGTTCGACTCCCTGCGCCGTAACGGCGTGGTGCGCGCCGAGCAGCGCGTCGTCGGCGGCGTGTGCGGGGGCCTGGCCCAGCGCCTCGGCATCGATCTCATCCTCGTGCGCTGCGTCGTCGCCGTTCTCTCCCTCGTCATGGGGATCGGCCTGCTCGCCTACGGCCTGGCCTGGGCCCTGCTCCCCGAGGAGCGCGACGGGCGCATCCACCTGCAGCAGGCGTTCAGCAGTGATATGAGCGCGGGCTTCCTCGGCGCGGTGGTCTGCGTCATCGCCGGGGCGGCCCGCCCCGACTGGGGCCTGGGAGAGAGAGCGGTCTTCGGCGCCGGCTGGGCGGGCATGACCTGGCGCCTGCTGTGGACGGTCGGCGTCATCGGAGCGCTCATCTGGCTGATCAGCTCGCAGCGCCAACAGCGCGCGGGCCGGTCCCCGCAGTCGGCTCGGCCGGTGGCCGACGGGGCATGGTCGGCCCCGGCCGAGCAGCCCCGGCCCGCGTGGGACGCGGGTCAGGGCGCGCCGGCCACTGGGGCGGCGTACGGTCCCACCTGGTCGGGGCCCGTCCCGGGCGACCCCCACCCGCGGCCCTCGCACGGCCCGCGGGGCGTCGGCCC
>NZ_VWPE01000037.1:0-7729 GCF_009829635.1 Actinomyces sp. zg328 | reverse complement strand
TGGCCAACGGGCTAACGGGCCACTGAGCCGGCGCTGGGGCGCTCCGTGAGGGAGCCCCAGCGCCGGCTCAGAAACGCTCGCCGATGTACGTGGTGATGCCGTCGCCGATCATCTGCACGGCGATCGCGGCCAGCAGCAGGCCCATGACGCGGGTCAGGACCAGGATCATCGCCTCGCCCAGGACCCGGTGCAGCGTGAGTGAGAAGCGCAGCGCCAGCCAGGTGATGACGTGGACGACGACGATCGCCAGGGTCACGGACACCCATCCGGTCACGGGCGCGGGCGCGGACTCGACGGCGACCATGGCCGCGGCGATCGCGCCGGGGCCCGCGAGCAGCGGCGTGCCCAAAGGGACGAGGGCGACGTTGGAGTCGGCAGAATCGGCGTCATCGTCCGCGCGGGAACTCTCGGTGAGCAGTTCCAGGGCGACCAGCAGCAGGAGGAGCCCGCCGGAGACCTGGAGGGCGGCCACGGAGATCCCCAGCAGCCCCAGGATGGAGCGGCCGAAGATCGCGAAGGCAAGGATGACCGCGAGGCTGAGCAGGGTTGCCTGGCGGGCGGAGGCGCGGCGCCGCTCGGGGCTCTGACGGCGGGTGAGGGACAGGAAGACGGGGATGGCGCCGAGCGGGTCCTGGATGACGAGGATCGTCGTGAAGGCGGTGAGGAACACGGAGGGGCTGAGGACGTCGTCGAGCACGGAGGGGCTTTCTAGGGGACGGGGATGGGGAGGGCGCGGGCGCCCCGGTGTCAGGGGGTGACGAGCGGCAGGGCCCCCTCGTCCACGATCCGCTCGAGGAGCTCGGGGGCCATGAGGTTCTCCCCCAGTCGATTGGGCTTGCCGGCGCCATGGTAGTCGGAGGATCCCGAGACGCCCAGGCCGAGGCGGTCGGCGAGGTCCCGCGCGGCGCGGCGGTCGGCGGGTCCGTGGTCGCGGTGGTCGACCTCCAGGGCGGCGAGCCCGGCCTCGGCCATGGCGGCGAAGGTCTCATCGGGCACAAGCCGGCGCTGGCGCTGGGAGGCTCGGGGATGGGCGGCAACGGGCACGCCCCCGGCGGCCCGTACGAGGGCGCAGGCCTCGACGGGGTCCAGGGCCCAGTAGTGCGCGTAGTAGGGGCTGGAGACGGCCAGGGGGCCGGCGAAGGCCGCGTCCCGGTTCTCGAAGGAGCCCGCGGCGACGAGCGCGTCGGCGATGTGGGGCCGGCCGATGGCGTGGCCGACCGATTGGGCGAGCACGTCCTCCCACGTGATGGGGTAGTCGACGGCGATGCGCTCGACCATGCGCTGGGCGCGGGTCCCCCGGGAGTCGCGGGCGTGGGCGAAGGCCTCGGCGAGGGCCTCGTCCTCGGGGTCGAAGAGGTAGGCGAGCAGGTGGAGGGTGACTCCACCCGCAGCGCAGGAGATCTCGGTGCCGCGCAGGAGGGTCACTCCCGTGGACGGCACCGCGGCGGCGGCCTCCTCCCAGCCGATCGTCGTGTCGTGGTCGGTCAGGCCGACGACGTCGAGGCCCGCTTGGGCGGCCGCCCGCATGAGCTCCGCCGGGGCGTCCGTGCCGTCGGAGCAGGAGGAGTGGGTGTGGGGGTCGATGCGCACCAGCCAAGTCTAGGAGGGCGCGCCGGGCTCGGCCTCCCCAGTCCCCGCGCCCCGCAACCCTCCTCCCGGACGCCGTCTCGGCCCGCTCGCGCGCCCTCATCCTCCCGGCTCGAGGGCGCGCGAGTTGGGCAAGGGCGCGCGAGCTGGGCGAGGGCTGCGGGCCCAGGGGGCGGGAGCACTGGCCAGAGTCGGGGAGCACTGGCCAGCCAGCTGCCCTCCCGTCCGGGTCCAGCCGGTGACAGGGCGCCGGCTCAGTGGAACAGTGGGGGCATGAGCACAGCCAGCACCGGCCACCCCTCCCCCGCCGCCACATCTGGCTCGCCCCTGCCTCGCACCCGCTCCGGGCCCTCCGCGAGCGCTGGGCGCCGGGTGCGCTTCGGCGTCGTCGGCGCGGGATTCATCGCCACCTGGTTCGCCCGCGCCGTGGCCGCCGAGCCCGCCGCCGAGATCGTCGCCGTCGCCTCGGCCAGGCCCGAGCGCGCCGCCGCCTTCGCCGCCGAGCACGGCGTGCCCCACGCCCATCCCACCCTCGAGGCGATGCTCGCCGAGCACGGCCCGGACCGCGCCGCGCCCATCGACGTCATCTACATCGGCTCGCCCAACTCCCTGCACGCCGCCCAGGCGATCGCGGCCCTGGAGGCCGGGTACGGGGTGCTCGTGGAGAAGCCCTTCACCCTGACTCCCGCGCAGGCCCGGGCCATGGCCGCAACCGCTGAGCGCACTGGCGGCTTCCTCATGGAGGCCTGGCAGACCGCCTTCGAGCCCGGCGTCGCCGCCATCCGCGCCGCTCTCCCCCGGCTCGGGGAACCGCGCCGAGCCACGTTCGTGCGCGAGCAGTTCTCCTCGCGCATGAGCGCCTACCGGGCCGGCGACCTTCCCCCGGCCTTCGACCCGGCGCTCGGCGGCGGCTCGCTCATGGATCTCGGCATCTACCCCGTGAGCTTGGCCATCCACTTGTTCGGGCCCCCGGACCGCGTCACCGCCACGGCGCAACTCCTGGACTCCGGCGTCGACTCCCACGGCACGGTCACCCTCTCCTATGACACCGGGGAGCGCGTCGGCCTGGAAGTGGCCTGCCTGCACTCCAAGACCTCCGCCAACGCCCTGGGCAGCCAGATCTCCGGCGAGTCCAGCGCGATTCTCCTCGACCACTGCCAGTGGCCCGAACACATCAGTCTCATCACCGCGCCCGGCTCCCCGGAGGAATCCCGTGAGGACCTGTCCGTGACGCGCTCGGGCGAGGTGATGGGCCCCCTCCTGGCGGAGGTCTGCCGACTCGTGAGCGCCGGCGCGCGAGGCTCCGAGCTCCACCCCGTGTCCGCCTCGGTGGCCGCGATCGAGGTCCTGTCCGAGGCCCGCGCGCAGATCGGCGTCCATTTTCCCGACGACGACGCCGATGCCTGAGCCGGCGGCTTGAGAGGGCGTGGGCGCGGCAGGTATCGGCTCACCGAGCGGAGCGTCCTACCCGCACCAGTGGGTGCGAACCGCGCCATCCACACAGAGCGGAGCCATCCACACCGACCGGAGCCACCCACACCGACCGGCACCACCCACACCGACCGGCACCACCCACACCGACCAGCACCACCCACACCGACCAGCGCCATCCACACCGACCAGCGCCATCCACACCGAGCGGAGCGTCCTACCCGCACCAGTGGGTGCAAACGGCACCAGTGAGTGCAAACGGCACCAGTGAGCGTGCACCGCACCAGTGAGTGCGAGCGGAGCCATCCACACCGACCGGCACCACCCACACCGACCGGAGCGTCCTGCCCGCACCTGTGGGTGCAAACGGCACCAGTGGGTGCGAACCGCACCAGTGAGCGTGCACCGCACCAGTGAGAGCGACCAGCGCCACCCACACCGACCGGAGCCAACCACACCGACCAGCGCCATCCACACCGACCGGAGCGTCCTACCCGCACCAGTGGGTGCAAACGGCACCTGTGAGTGCGAACCGCACCTGTGAGCGTGCACCGCACCAGTGAGAGCGACCAGCGCCACCCACACCGACCGGAGCGTCCTACCCGCACCAGTGGGTGCAAACGGCACCAGTGAGTGCGAACCGCACCAGTGAGCGTGCACCGCACCAGTGAGAGCGACCAGCGCCACCCACACCGACCGGAGCCATCCACACCGAGCGGAGCCAACCACACCGACCGGAGCGTCCTACCCGCACCAGTGGGTGCAAACGGCACCAGTGAGTGCGAACCGCACCAGTGAGTGCGGCCCGGGAGGTCTGGCCACTCTGGGTCGGGCAACCACTCTGAGTTGGGCAGCCACTCTGGGTCGGGCAACCGCCCTGGGTTGGGCGGGCGCACGGCCGCGGTGGGAGGATGCGCCCATGAGCCAGTCCTCCTCAGCCAGCCGCCCCCAGGCGCCCACCGTCCCCGAGACCACCGTCCCCGAGACCACCGTCCCCGAGACCACCGTCCCCGAGACCGCCGTCCCTGAGACCACTGCGGGCGCCCCCGCCTCGAACGCCCCGGGAGCCGCCCCGCAGTCCCTCGCGCAGCGGGGCGACAACCGCTCCCGCCAGCCCACCAACCAGGCGTTCCGGGATTTCATCGGCTCCGGCTGGGGGCCTCGCCCATCCGGACTCCCGCCGCGCTCCGAGGCCGCCGACTGGGCCGTCGCGCGCCGAGCCGCCCTGGGCGCCCAGTTCCCCGGTGAGCGCCTCGTCGTCCCCGCCGGCCCCCTCAAGGTCCGCAACAACGACTGCGACTACCGCTTCCGCCCGCACTCCGCCTTCTCCCATCTGGCGGGCACCGGCACCGATTTCGAGCCCGATGCCGTGCTCGTCCTGGAGCCCCTCACTCCGCCTGGCGCCCCCGCGCCCGAGGGAGAGCCCACGCATGAGGGCGTCCTGTACTTCCGACCCCGCGCCTCACGGGCCTCCCAGGAGTTCTACGCCAACCCCCGCTATGGCGAGTTGTGGGTGGGGGCGCGTCCCTCTATCGAGGAGGTCGAGGCCGTCACCGGCATCCGCTGTGCCCATATCGACAGCCTCGGCGACGCCCTGGCCAAGGACGCCGGGGCCGACGGCGTGCGCCTGCGCGTCATCGCCCAGGCCGATGAGGCCATCACCGCGCTCGTGGACCAGGTCCGTCAGGCCGCAGGGCTGGCCTGTGGCCAGGCCGCCACCGAGGTCGACGACCGCCTCCTGGAGGCGGCCAGCGAGTTGCGCCTGCGCAAGGATGCCTGGGAGATCGCCCAGATGCAGGCCGCCGTCGACGCCACGAAGGCCGGATTCGACGACCTCATCCGCTCCATCCCGCGCGCGGTGGGTCACTGGCGCGGCGAGCGCGTGCTGGAGGGGGCCTTCGCCGCCATCGCCCGTGAGGAGGGCAACGGCCTGGGCTACGACACGATCGCCGCGGCCGGGGACCACGCCAACACCCTGCACTGGATCAACAACGACGGCCCCGTGCGCCCCGGCGAGCTCGTGCTCGTGGACGCCGGCGTGGAGATCGACTCCCTCTACACCGCGGATGTCACCCGCACGATCCCGGTCGACGGCGTCTTCACCGCCCCGCAGCGCCGCGTCTACCAGGCGGTGCTCGACGCCGCCGATGCCGCCTTCGCCCGCGCGAACCAGCCCGGCTGCCGCTTCAAGGACGTCCACAGCGCCGCCATGGAGGTCATCGCCGCCCGCCTGGAGAAGTGGGGGCTGCTACCCGAGGGCGTGACCGCCGAGGACTCCCTGGGTCCCGATGGCCAGTATCACCGCCGCTGGATGGTGCACGGCACGAGCCATCACCTGGGCCTTGACGTCCACGACTGCGCGCAGGCCCGCCGCGAGATGAGCATGGACGCGCTACTGGAGCCGGGCATGGTCTTCACGATCGAGCCGGGCCTGTACTTCCGCGCCGATGACCTGCTCGCCCCTGAGGAGCTGCGCGGCATCGGGATCCGCATCGAGGACGACGTCGTCGTCCGCCCCGATGGGAGTGTCGAGCGGCTGACGGCGGGCATCCCCCGCACGGTCGAGGAAGTCGAGGCCTGGGTGAGCGGCCTCATCGCCTGAGGCCCCTGAGCCGCGGGGCCGTCTGTGCCCCCGATCCCCACGCGGGACCGGGGCTTGGACGGTCCCGCGGGATCCCCGGCGCGCTCAAGCGCGGTCAAACTGGTTCAGAGGCGCTCAAACACGCTCAAACACGCTCAAACTGGTTCAGACGAGCTCGGTGCCGTCGTCGAAGATGACCCGCATGGCGCCCGGGGCGCGCTGGATGGCCAGCACGCCGTCGTCGCACAGGCCGGCCATGCGCACGCGGGCGCCGTCGCTCAGGGGCGCCTCCACGCGGGCGATGGCGCGCGCGCCATTGGGATGGGTGAAGTCCCGGGGGCGCGGGTCCTGGGAGAAGCGGGTCATGAAGAAGGGCATCTCGGGGTCCTCGGGGAAGAAGACGCGGTAGTGGAGACGGCGCCCATGGGTATCGATCCGCGTGGGGGCCACTCGCAGGCCACGGGCGCCGAAGCGCTCGACGACCTCATCGAACTCCGCGTCCCCGCCCTCCAGGCAGACGGCGCGCAGCCCCTCCGGCCCCCGCTCCCACGAGGTGAATCGGCGGGTCGCCCGCCCGCTGGCCGTGGGGAGGGCCGACGCTAGGCGCAGGAGCGGAGTGGGGAGGGTTCGTGCGAGGAGCTCCAGGTAGGGGCCCTCGGAGAAGTAGACGAGGGCGTTGATCGGCCGCCTCGCGCTCCCGTACTCGACGGCGAAGCCCCGCTCCCGGAAATCCCTGACCGCGGCGTCGAGATCCTGTGCCCAGTAGATGACGTGCCCCGTGCGCATGCGGGCACAGTACCAGCGACTGTCTTAGGTCGCCCTAAGCCCTTGACTCATAAATCATTCTTGATACGATCGGGGGGTGAATCCCACCCAGCACCTCGGCGCCCGACCCGCCCCCTCCCCTCGCGAGCGGAGCCATGCCCATGGTCACCCGCACGGCCACTCCCACGACCACGCCGCGATTGCCTCGCGGCGCCGCCTGGCCATCGCGCTCGCGCTGACCTCGACTGTCCTCGTCGCCGAGGCGATCATCTCCATGCTCACCGGCTCGCTCGCCCTCCTGGCGGACGCTGGCCACATGCTCACCGACTCCGCGGGACTCGTCATGGCGCTGACCGCGGCCCACCTGTCCACCCATCCGGCCACGGACCGCAGCACCTGGGGCCTGCGCCGCGCGGAGGCCCTCGGGGCGGCGCTCCAGGCGGGGATGCTCAGCGTCGTCGGGGCGGTGGTGGCCCTCCAGGCGGTGCGCCACCTCATCACCGCTCCTCCGGTTCAGGCCCATGGGATGGCGGTGATGGGCGTCATCGGCCTGGTCGCCAACATCGTCGCGCTCCTGGTCCTGGCGGGTGGGCGCGGGGAGAACCTCAATACGCGTGCCGCGTTCCTGGAGGTCCTGGGCGACGCCCTGGGCTCAGTGGGCGTGATCGTCGCGGCCGCCGTCGTGGCGCTCACGGGCTGGGACCGGGCCGACGCCGTCGCCTCCCTCGTGATCGTGGCGCTCATCGTGCCCAGGGCGGCGGCGCTCCTGCGCCAGGCGATGCGCCACCTCATGGACTTCACGCCCGAGGACCTCGACCTGGCCGAGGTGCGCGCGCACATGTCCTCCTTGGAGCACGTCGAGGCGGTCCACGACCTGCACGCCTGGACGGTGGCCTCGGGGCTGCCCGTGCTCACCGCGCATGTGGTGGTGCGCGACGAGTGCCTGCGGGACGGGCACGCGGCGACGATCCTCGACCGCCTCCAGGAGTGCGCTGCCGAGCACTTCCCCGTGCGCATCCAGCACTCGACCTTCCAGATCGAGCCCGTCTCCCATCTCGAACACGAGCCCGCCTACTGCTGAGGCGAGGCGGCCGGGCCCCTCGCGATGGGGCCGCCCGTCAGCGACGCAGATAAGGGTCGTAGTCCTCGGGGACCGGGGCCGCGCCACCGGACCCCTCGATCGTTCCGGGGGCGGCCGGGACACCAGGAGCCGCCGGGACGCTGGGAGCCGCGGCAGCGCCGAAGGCCCCGGGAGCGGCCCCCACGCCGTCGCCGGGCGCCCCGGGGACGGCCCCGCCACCCGAGGCCCCAGCGCCCGGCGCCGCGCCGCCGGGCTGGATGCGCACGCCGAAGCGCGGCTCCTCA
>NZ_VWPE01000036.1:0-10085 GCF_009829635.1 Actinomyces sp. zg328 | reverse complement strand
AGACGCGCCCGGGGCCTGCCCGGCCCGCCCGCCTGCCAGTGGCGCGGAGGCGAAGCCGGCTGGCGCTCCGATCCGAGCTAGCACTTGAGCCGCCCACCATCGCTGGGCCCGCGAGGCGCCCGCGCCGGTGAGGGCCAGGCGGTCCCCGGGCTGGAGGGCCAGGGCCGTCCTGCGCCGACGGCGCCCGAGCCAGGCCGCTGGCTCCTCGCCCGGGGCGCCCGCGCCCGGGGCGCTGAGGGGGGAGGCCTCGGCCGCTCCGGACAGCGCCCGCGCCGCCACGGCGAGGAGCACCTCGGAGGGGTCGGGCCGCCGACGCGACCGGCCCCGCCATCCCGCGCGACCGGCCCCGCGTCCCCGGGCGCCCCCGCCGGAGATCAATGAGCCGATCCTCATGATGCCCATGAGGAGCATCGGCGCCAGCATGAGCATCCCTACGCCACCGCGCCCTCCCATGCGCAGAGCGCCGGCCACGATCGTCCCCATGACGAGCAGGCAGAGCAGGCCGGCGATGATGGAGCCGATCCGCCTCCTCCCTGAGGGCTGACTGCTGCCGGGAGCCGGGACGAGGAGCGAGGTGGGGCGGCGCCGCAGTTCCAGCACGCTACCCCCCACCCTCAGGCGCTGGCCCTCGCGGAAGGCGCGCGGGCGGCGGAGCCGACGCCAGCCCCGCAGACGCCGTCTCGCCCGGGTCCCGTTGGCCGAGCCCGCGTCCCCGATCATGACGCGGTCGGTCCTGCATCGCACCCGCAGGTGCTCACGGGAGATCTCCGGATCGCTCAGCGCCCCGCAGCGCCCGATCGTCCCCGAGGCGGGGAGCGGGAGGACCAGACCGGCGTCGGGGCCGCAGAGCACCGCCATGTGCCAGGCGCGGCCCAGGGCCTGGCGGGCCGCGGAGGCGGGGGTGTCGAGGGTAGGGGAAGGCGGGCGCGCGAACATGGCACGAGAGTGCGCCCCGGGGCCGGTCCCGCGCTCGGCCACTGTGGATGAGCACCCGCTGGGGCTGCATGGCGCCCCCGGTGGTTCACGGCGGACCGCGAGACGACGGCGCCACTGCTCCCGGGCGACCGCCGTCCCCGGGCGGTGACGGGCATGGGGGAGGATGGGGGCATGACTGAGCGAACCGCGCCCGCTGCGCCCGCCGTGCCATCAGCGCCGTCGTCCCTCGACGAGCGGCTCGACGCCCTCCTGGCCTCCCCGGGGCTCGCCGGCGTCCCCGAGGCCGACCGTCTGCGCTGGGCCGGGCTCGTGCGCGCCATCGAGGCCGCCCGCGCCGACTACTACGACGTGGTCGAGAACGCCCCCGAGAGCGCGGGCGCCGGCACGGGGATCATCGTCTCGGCCATCTCCGACGCCGACTACGACGAGCTCTACCGCCAACTCGAATCCCTCCAGGACACCCATCCGGCCCTCGACAACGCCCTGTCCCCCACGCGCGCCGTCGGCGGCAGCGCCACCCGGGGCTTTCCTCCCGCCACTCACCACGAGCGCATGTACTCCCTGCAGGACGTCTTCAGCCCCGAGGAGGTCGGGGAATGGGCCGCGCGCATGAGCGCCGCCACCGGGCGGGCCGATGCCGACCTCGCCATGACCGCCGAGGTCAAGATCGACGGCCTGGCCATCGCCCTGACCTACACCGATGGGCGCCTGACCCGCGCCGCCACCCGCGGCGACGGCATCACCGGCGAGGACATCACCGCCAACGCCCGCACCATCGACTCCATCCCGGAGCGCCTTACCGGAGTCGAGCCGGGCGCCCCCAACGGCGCGGGCCTGCCGTCCCTCGTGGAGATCCGCGGCGAGGTCTACTTCCCCGTTGAGGAGTTCGAGGCCTTCAACGCCGCCAGCCGCGCCGCCAACGAGAGGGCCGAGGCCGACTACGCAGCCGGGCGCGCCACCCGCCGGCCCAGCGCCCTGCCGGTCTTCGCCAATCCCCGCAACGCCGCCGCCGGATCCCTGCGGCAGAAGGACCCCCGGATCACCGCGGCCCGGCCCCTGGCCTTCATCGCCCATGGCATCGGCGCCATCACCCCCGCCCCCGGACTCGACCTGCCCCCCAACCAGCACGAGTGGTACGAGCTCCTGGAGCGCTGGGGGCTGCCCACATCCCCCTACAACGCCGTCGTGCGCGGCGCCGCCGAGCGGCAGGCCTACATCGACCGCTACGCCGAGCACCGACACGACCTGCTCCACGAGATCGACGGCATCGTCTTCAAGCTCGACGACCGCTCCCTCCAGGACGAGCTCGGGCACACCTCCCGCGTGCCCCGCTGGGCCACCGCCTACAAGTACCCGCCCGAGGAGGTCCACACCCGCCTGCTGGACATCGATGTGCAGGTCGGCCGCACCGGGCGCGTCACCCCCTTCGGGATCATGGAGCCCGCGCTCGTCGCCGGCTCCACCGTCGCCCGCGCCACCCTCCACAACGCCGCCGAGGTGGCCCGCAAGGGCGTCCTCATCGGCGACATGGTGGTGCTGCGCAAAGCCGGCGACGTCATCCCCGAGATCCTGGGGCCCGTGGTCGCCCAGCGCGACGGCACCGAGCGGCCCTTCGTCATGCCGTCGGCCTGCCCGTCCTGCTCCACCCCCCTGGCGCCCGCCAAGGAGGGGGACGTGGACCTGCGCTGCCCCAACACCCGCTCCTGCCCCGCCCAGGTCACCGAGCGCATCGCCCACATCGGCTCACGCGGCGCCCTCGACGTCGAGGGCCTGGGGGATGAGGCCGCAGCCGCCCTCACCCAGCCCGACGCCGGGCGCCCCGAGGCCATCGCGGCGCTCGCCGCCGGGGCGCGCCTGCACACCGAGCGGGGCCGCCTGCGCCTGCCCGCCGCTCAGCTCGACGCCCTCCACCCCTCCCAGCGCGCCGACGCCGTCGAGGCTCTCCTCGCCGAGCACGGCATCATCGAGCAGGATCCCGCCATCGCGGGGGAGGGGGAGCTCTTCGACCTCACCGCCGAGGACCTGCGCGACATCATGGTCTGGCGCCCGGTCACCACGCGCGGGCGCCCCACCGGCGACTGGCGCCTCGTCCGCTACTTCTGGACCAAGCCCACCCTCACCAAGGACGGCGAGGTCAAGAGGCCGACGACGCCGGCCAAGAACGCCACCGCCATGCTCTCCCAGCTCACCGCCGCCAAGGACCAGCCCCTGTGGCGGGTGCTCGTGGCCCTGTCCATCCGCCACGTCGGTCCCACCGCCGCCCGCGCGCTCGCCGCCCGCTTCGGATCCCTGGACGCGCTTCGCGCCGCGAGCCCGGAGGAGCTGGGAGAGGTCGAGGGCGTGGGCCCCACCATCGCCGCCTCCTGGATCGAGTGGATCGGCGTGGACTGGCACGCCGAGATCCTTCAGCGCTGGGCCGCTGCCGGGGTGCGCACCGCCGACGACGCCGCTGACGGCGAGGCCCCCGCCCGCACCCTGGAGGGGCTGACCGTCGTCGTCACCGGCGCCCTGGAGGGCTTCACCCGCGACAGCGCCAAGGAGGCCATCGTGGCGCGCGGCGGCAAGGCCGCCGGAAGCGTGTCGAAGAAGACCAGCTACGTCGTCGTCGGCGCCAATGCCGGCTCGAAGGAGGCCAAGGCCCGCGACCTCGGCCTGCCCGTCCTCGACGAGCGGGGATTCAACGCCCTCCTCGCCGGTGGGCCGACGGCCCTCGACGTCATGGGGGCGTGACGGAGCGAGGGACTGATCCGCGCGGCCGACCCGCGCGTCCATCCCCCGCCCCGCCATGCTCGTCAGGGCTCGTCTGGGCTCGTCTGGGCTCGTCTGGGCCTCCAGTTTCAGGCCGCGCGGCGCAGGACCTCCCTGAGCGGGACACGGCTGCCGGTGCGGGTGACCGCCCGGGTGTAGACCACCGAGCCGAGTTTGACCAGCAGGATGGTGGCCAGGAGCGTCGCCGCCATCGTGATGGCCTGCTCAGCGGGGGAGGAGACCCCCAGGATCTGCCTGGCCGGCATCATGTAGGGGGAGAACAGCGGGAAGTAGGACAGCACGCGGTACAGCGTGGAATCCGGGTCGCCCTGCATCATGAAGATCGAGGCCATGTAGGGGATCATCCCCAGCATGAGCAGGGGCGTGGTGACGCTGGGGGCGTCCTCCTGCCGGCTCACCAGCGCCCCGGCGGCGCCGTACAAGGAGGCCATGAGCACGAAGCCGAGGACCATCCATGTCATGATCAGCGCCATCGTGCTGTTGATGGGGATGTCCACATCGTCGAGCAGCCCCACGGTCCTCGCCGCGGCCGCGCCGACGATGCCGATCAGGGAGAAGCTCACGATGGTCGCCGCGCCGATCCCCAGGATCTTGCCCGCCAGCAGGGATGTGGGGCGAACGCAGGCCAGGAGGATCTCCACGATCCGGCTCGCCTTCTCCTCCACGACGCCCATGGCGAGTATTTGGCCACCACCCATGATGACGGACAGCAGGAGGATGTCCGCGGTCAGCAGGAAGGCGTAGCGCTGGGCGAAGCCCTTGTCCTCGTACTTCGGAGGGGAGACGGCGTCGACCTCGGGGGTCGCGCTGGCCAGTGCCGTCGCCACCGCGGAGGGATCGCCGCCCAGTTGCGTGATCCGGTCCGACAGGGCCGCCTGCTGGAGGACCGCGGTGATGCCCGCCTTGACCTGCTCGCTCGCCTTCTCGTGGACGCGCAGGACGGGGGTGGCGCCCGTGAGATCAAGGATCATGTCCAGATGCGCGACCTCGTCATCATCCGCGGCCAGGGCGGCCGTCGCCGCCTCTCCTGTGGGATCGCCCTCGAACTGGCTGACCGCGATCACGGCGCCCTCGGAGTCGGTGACCTGGCTCAGGCCGGGCAGGGCGGCGGGGCTCGCCCCGGCCACCGCCACGCGGTAGGCCTGATGGTCGCCACCGGTGAAGAGGCTGAATCCGATGATGCCCCCCACCACGACCACGAGCATGACGATGACCGAGATGAGCCACGGCTTCTTCGACATCTGGTTCTTGAACTCGCGCGCGGCGACGAGCCGGATCTCCTGGGCAGAGCCCATGGCGGCCCCGGCGGGGGCTGCCACTGACCGCGGCGGGGCGGTAGGCGAGGCGCTCATGCTCGCGCCTCCTTCTTCTCGGAGGACTGGGCGGCGGGGGAGGGGGCGGCCAGGGCCTCGCGGAACACCTCGGTCAGGCTTCGGCGCGCCTGGCCGAGTTCACGAAGCGCCCCGAGGCGGGTGGCGACGGCGAGCAGCGCCTGCTCATCCGGCCCGCCGCAGGTCAGCTCCAGGGTCCCGGGAAGCCTGCCGGGCGCCGCGGCGGGCTCCGGCAGGGCCGCCATGGCCGCAAGGGCGGTGGCCTCGTCCAACCGGGCGGCCTCGACGACGGCGCGCCAGCGGTGCCCTCCGGTCGCCCGCAGCTCCTCGACGGTGCCGTCGGCCACGAGCCCGCCCGAGCGGATGATGATCACCCGGTCCACGAGCCGCTCGACGACGTCGAGCTGGTGGGAGGAGAAGAGCGTGGGGACTCCAGCGGCGGCGCGCTCGCGGATGACATCGGACATGACCTCGACGGCCACGGGGTCCAGGCCGGAGAAGGGCTCATCGAGGATGAGCAGCGCGGGGTCGCCGACGAGCGCCGCGGCGAGCTGGACGCGCTGCTGGTTGCCCAGTGAGAGTTTCTGCACGTCGTCGTCGCGCCGCTCGGCGACGCCCAGGCGCTCGGTCCAGGCGTCCGAGGAGGCCTGGGCGGCGCTCTTGCTCAGGCCGTGGAGGCGGCCGAGATAGGTGAGCTGCTCCCCCACCCTCATCTTGGGGTAGAGGCCGCGCTCCTCGGGCATGTAGCCGATGCTGCGGCGGAAGGAGGCGTCGAGCTCGACTCCATCCCAGGTGGTGGTGCCGGAATCAGCCTCGAGGACGCCCATGGTGATGCGCATGGTGGTCGACTTGCCCGCGCCTCCGCTCCTCCTGGGGGAGGGGAGCGTTGCCCGCCGCCACCGGATGGCCGGGCGCCGGGGGCTCGGTATTGTGGCGCCGTGCCGACCATCAAGGCGATTGCTCAGGAGACGATGCCCGAGGACCCCCATCCCCGCCGGGGCCCCGGGGTCCGCTCGCGCCGTCGGGAGCGGACCGGTCGCGCCATGGGGCGGAGCCGCTGCCGGAGGCGCGACGCCCTCGCCCTCATCGGCGCCTGCGCCATCTGCCTCCTCTCCATCGGCGCGATCACCGCCATCCCCGTGCTGTCCTACTCGCTCATGCTCGGCGCCTGGGGACTCGACGCCGCGGCCGTGATGGCGCTGCTCGCCGTCGTGGCCGGCTACCGGGCCCTCCGGCGGCGCCGCGAGCCGGGGGCGCGGATCCGCGTGGCGACGGCCGGGCTGGTCTGCCTAGCGCTGGCCATCACGGGGTGGATGGGGGCCGCGCAGATCCGCTTCGCCCACGCGCAGGGAGTCGATCTATCGGTCCTCGGCCTCACCGGCATCGGGCAGTGGGGGCGCGGCCCCGATGCCGCCCCCGTCGTCCTGACCGACGCCGCCAGCCGCCAGACCCTTCGCGCCGGGATCTGGTACCCGCGGGGCAAGGCCCCGGGGGAAGGCGGGGAGAAGGCCCCGATCGTCGTCCTCCTGCACGGCGGCGGGTGGCGCACGGGGGATCGCGATAACCCCATGACGCGCATCCAGGCGGACTGGCTCGCCGACCAGGGTTATGTGGCGATCGCCCTGGAGTACCCGCTCTCCCTGAGGGACACGCCCACATGGGAACTCGCCCAATCCCGGCTCGTGTGCTCACTGGCCTGGGTGGGCGCCCATGCCGGGGAGCACGGCGGGGACCCGGGCAGGCTCGCCGTCGTCGGGGACTCCTCCGGCGGGCACCTCGCCCTGGAGACGGCCTACCGGCAGGCCCTGGGGGGCCTCGACCCGAGTGGGCCCGACGCCCCGACGGACGCCGATGGCGAGACTCTGCCGGCCTGCCAGGGGAACGTGCCCACGATCCGCGCGGTGGCGACGACCTATCCGATCACCGACCCCGCGGTCTTCCACGACAACCCCGACCCGATCCTGTCCGGGCCCGTGGCGAGCCGGGCCCGCCTGTACGTGGGAGGCAGCCCCGCGCAGTACCCGGAGCGCTACGCGTCCATCGACCCCGCCCGCAAGGCCGCGGCCGCGGGGGCCGCCGCCCCGCCGGTGCTCATCGTCCACGGCGAGGGGGACCACGTGGTACCCGTGAGCGGGACGAGGGACCTCGACGCCGTCCTGGAGGCGGCCGGCGCCCGCCACGAGACGATCATCGTGCCCTACGCGGATCATGTCTTCGACCTCAATGGGGGCTCCGTGGCCTCCCAGATCTGGCGCGCCAAGACCCTCCAGCTCCTGCGCGGGGCCGGCTTGGGGGCGTGACGGCGCGGCGGCGCCGGTGGCGGGGCGGGGCACCGGCCTGCTCGGACGGCGGTCGGCGGCGGGCGGTATCGTGGGGCCGTGCACCTCAAGACGTTGACGATCAAGGGCTTCAAGTCCTTCGCCTCGTCAACCACGCTGCGCTTGGAGCCCGGCATCACCGCCGTCGTCGGCCCCAACGGCTCGGGCAAGTCCAACGTCGTCGACGCCCTGACCTGGGTCATGGGGGAGCAGGGCGCCAAGAACCTGCGCGGCGGCACCATGGCCGACGTCATCTTCGCCGGCGCCGGGTCGCGGCCCGCGCTCGGGCGCGCAGAGGTCTCCCTGACCATCGACAACGCCGACGGCGCCCTGCCCATCGATTACTCCGAGGTCACCATCACCCGCACCCTCTTCCGCGGAGGCGGCTCGGAGTACCAGATCAACGGCGCCCAGTGCCGCCTTCTCGACGTCCAGGAGCTCCTGAGCGACACCGGCCTGGGACGCCAGATGCACGTCATCGTCGGCCAGGGGCAGCTCGACGCCGTCCTGTCCGCCACCCCGGAGGATCGCCGCGGCTTCATCGAGGAGGCCGCCGGCGTCCTCAAGCACCGGCGCCGCAAGGAGCGCGCCCTGCGCAAGCTCGACTCCATGGCGGCCGACCTCGCGCGCGTCGCCGACCTGGCCAACGAGCTCCACCGCCAGCTCGGGCCCCTGGCCAAGCAGGCCGCCGTCGCCCGCCGCGCCCGCACCATCCAGATCGAGGTCCGTGACGCCACCGCTCGGCTGCTCGCCGACGATGTCGTCGCCGCCCAGCAGCTCCTTGAGGCCGGCCAGGAGGACACCGCCGCCGTCACCGCGCGCCGCGCCGCCGCCGAGGAGGCTGAGAAGGCCGCCCGTGATCGCCTGTCCGGGCTCGCCGAGGTCGAGGCAGGCGCGGGTCGCAGGCTCGCCGCCGCCACCCAGGTGTGGGAGAGCCTCACCGGCGCCGCCCAGCGGCTCTCCTCGCTCGCCGACATCGCCGCCGAGCGGGTCAGGGGACTGGCCAACGCGCCCAAGCCGTCCTTCGGCACGGACCCTGAGGAGCTGGACCGGCGCGCTGAGGCCGCCGCCGCCGAGGAGGCTGAGCTCGCTGAGCGGATCGAGTCGACCCGCAGCGCCCTGGCCGCCGCCACCCAGGAGCGGGCGGAGGCCGAGGCTGCGCAGAGCGCCGCCGAGAGCGCGCTTGCCGCCCTTCAGCGCCGACAGGCCGAGCATCGGGAGAGGGTGGCGCGCGCGGGTGGCCGCCTGGCCTCCGCCCGCTCCCGCCACGAGGCCGCCACCGCCGCCCGAGAGCAGGCCCGCAGCGCCCTGGCCGCCGCGGAGGAGCGGCGGGCCGCCGCCCAGGCCGCTGTGGAGGAGGCCACCCCCGGGGCCGGCGAGGGCCCCGCCCCGGATGAAGGCGCGCCGGGGAGCGCCAGCGCCGAGCAGATGGAGGCCACCGCCCGTCACGAGGCGGCGACGGCGGCCCTCGCCTCCGCGCGCGACGCGCTTGCCGCCGCGACCGAGGCCCGCTCCCAGGCGGCCTCCGAGCAGGCCACCTGGGCCGCCCGCCGCGACGCCCTGGCGCTTTCCCTGCGGGCGGAGGACGCCACCGCCGAGCTCGCCGAGGCCGGACTGGAGGGACTGCTCGGGGCGCTGCCCGAGCACCTGAGCATCGACAAGGGCTGGGAGAACGCCATCGCCGCGCTTCTCGGGGACCTGGCCGCAGCCGCCCTGGCCACTGACGAGGCCGCGGCCATCGGCGCCCTGGAACACGCCCGCGGGTCCGAGGCCGGAGCGATCCGGCTCATCATCGCCCAGGAGGAGACTGGCATCGACGGGGCCGCGGATGCGCCTGAGCCCCCGGTGGAGGGGGGCAGGACCGGTCTCGATCGTGATTTCGACCGGTCTCGGCCCGTAGGCCCGGTGGAGGGAGCCACCCCCGCCAGTGACCTGGTCGCCATCCAGGCGGGCATCGCGCAGCGCTCCGGCCTGCGGGCCGCGCTCGACCGTCTCCTCGCCGGGGCGTGGGCCGTGCCCGATCTGGAGACCGGCGTCGCGGCGCGCGCCGCCGACCCGCGGGCAAGGGTCGTCACCCGCGACGGCGACATCCTGGCCCCCGGATGGGCCGCCGGGGGCGGGCGCGGCTCGGCCAGCGTCCTCGAGCTCGCCGCCGCCCATGACGAGGCCGCCAGTCGGGCCGAGGCCGCCCGTGAGGCTCAAGAGGCGGCGGAGACGGCCCTGGCGGGGGCCCGCCAGGCCGAGGAGGCCTGCAGGCACGGCCTCACCGCCGCCCTGGAGCAACTGCGCCGCGCTGACGCCGAGGCCGCCCGCGAGGCCGAGGCCCTGGCCCGCCTCGCCTCCGCCGCCCACGCGGCCACCGAGGAGGCCGGGCGCGCCAGGCGCGTCCTGGAGCGAGCCGAGGAGGAGGCCGCTCAGCGCACCGCCGAGTTGGCCGCCGCATCCACCGCCCTGGCCGAGATCGAGCAGGGCCGCGGCTCGGGCGCCCCCGACGGTGAGGAGGGCACCGCGGCAGGGGCGCCGGTGGACGCCGAGGCGGCCATTGAGGCGGCCCGGGCGCGCCGCGATGAAGCGGCCGAGGCGGCCACCGCCGCCCGCGCCGCCGAGACCGATGCCCGCCTCGCCCTGCGCACCGCCGAGGAGCGCGAGCGCTCTGGGCGGGGCCGCTCCGACTCCCTGCGCCTGGCCGCCCGGCGCGAGCGCGAGTCCCGGGCAGCCGCCGAGCGCGCCC